>DATJQP010000133.1:0-71309 GCA_035505655.1 Bacteroidota bacterium | reverse complement strand
CTCAAGGCGGCCATCGCGGAACACAAGAGGCTCAGTGAAGTCGACTTCAAAGACTTCCGCCTGGGGCTCCTACACGGGCGGCTTTCATCCGAGGAAAAGGACGAGATGATGAGCAGGTTCGCCTCGAAGGATCTCGACATTCTTGTCGCCACGACGGTCATTGAGGTGGGAATCGATATCCCCAACGCAACGGTGATGATCGTGGAAAACGCGGAACGATTCGGACTTTCGCAGCTTCATCAGCTCCGGGGGCGCGTCGGACGCGGAGCGGACCAGTCGTACTGCATTCTTCTCACCGACGATCTTGCCGCGAAGCGGAGAGCTCAGCTTTCGGCCGACAGGGCTGAGGCCGAGAGAGAAAACGTTGAGGTGCAGAAACGGCTCGACACGATGGTCGAAACAAGCGACGGGTTCAAGATCGCGGAGATCGACCTCGAGCTGCGAGGATCGGGCGACTATTTCGGGACGAGGCAGAGCGGACTCCCTTCATTCACCGTGGCAGATATCGTTCACGACGGGCAAATTCTCATCCGTGCCCGCAAGGCGGCGTTCGCCATGGTCTCACTCGATCCGCAGCTTCGTCTTCCTCACCATGAAGAAATCCGCCAGAGGTTCGAGAAAGTCTACAAAGATCTTCTCTCGTACGTACGCATCGGTTGATTGAACCATCAGTCTGTTCGTCATCGTCCTCGCCGAATTTTTTTCCTGCGCGATCTTCTTCCTTGAAAATTTTCCTCTCTCCGATCGTCTGCCACTCTGACAACCGAGATCACAAACGCTGAGTAAAACGCCACTTTTTTCTTGACAACGTGTCCAAAAAGACTATATTTGTAACAGAGCTTGGAATTCAACGCATCATCCACCAGAGAGAAAGGTATCGAAAGAATTTTTGGTACTCCCCTGAATGGAAGTAGCTCTCGTCTACAACATGAAGAAGGAAGAATCCGACGTCTCCGAAGACGGCGGCGACCCTTCTAGTCAGCACATCACTGATGTCAGCACGCACATAAGAGAGAAGGCAATCAGCGCTGATACGTACGCTGAGTGGGACACAGCAGAGACTGTGTTCGCCGTTCGTGACGCGCTTGCTCTCCGCCACTCGGTGACGATGATCGAAGCCGATGAAGATGCGTTCGGGAAGCTTCGTGCCCTGACCCCGGATATTGTGTTCAATATCGCCGAGGGGAAGAACGGGGTATCGCGCGAAGCCCAGATCCCAGCGATGTTGGAAATGCTGGAAATCCCTTACACGGGATCCGACGCGCTTACGCTCGCGCTCTGTCTTGACAAATCCCGCACGAAAGAAATTCTCTCTTATCATAAAATTCCTACCGCAAGATTCTCCGTCGTTCATTCCCTCGCGGAACTCTCGACCCTCCAGGCGGTTTTTCCCTCGATGGTGAAACCTCTCAACGAAGGTTCGAGCAAAGGAATATTCAACACATCCCTCGTTCATACCCAGAATGAGCTCCACGACCAGGTCGGACGCGTCTTGTCGGCCTACGAGCAGCCCGTCATCGTCGAAGAGTTCCTTCCCGGAAGGGAGTTCACCGTCGCGTTGATAGGAAACGGGTCCGGCGTCGAGGTGCTTCCCATCGTCGAGATCCTCTTTGATTCGCTTCCGGCAGGAGTGAATCCCATCTATTCTTACGAAGCGAAGTGGATCTGGGATCAGGCCTCCAGTCCTCTGGAAATCTTCGAATGCCCGGCGAAGGTCTCTCCGGAGCTCCACCACTCGATCGCGGAGGTGTGCAGGAAAACGTACGGCGTTCTCCGTTGCCGTGATTGGTCCCGCATCGATGTGCGTATGGACCAGCATGGAATCCCAAACATTATCGAAGTAAATCCCCTCCCCGGAATACTTCCGAAAGTCGAAGATAATTCATGCTTTCCCAAGGCCGCCCGTGCTGCTGGAATGTCCTACGATGCGATGCTTAACCGTGTGCTGGATGAGGCCTGCAAACGTTACAGGTTAGTCGCATGAGCTCTAACCCGTTGATACCGAACAAGATGCAGAATCATCCAATCCACACAATGGGAGCGACGGTATGAGGAAAAAGGTTCACGTCTCGGTGATCTTCAACGAACCGACGGTGCTCACCGCGGAAGGGAGAAAGTTCATTTCCGAGTCGGGGATGATCCAGGAAGGGGCTGCGTTGGAGATCGCCCGGGCGGCGGGGCTGGTGGACATGTCGGAAGTCGGCGTCGTCGAGGAACGGGAGCAGATCCAGGCGGCTCTCAGCGAGCTCGGATACCAGACCTCGATCTTCAACATGTCGAACAACGTCGACAAGCTTCTCGAGTTCCTGAAGAGCGAGAAGCCCGATCTCATCTTCAACCTTGTTGAATCGCTCGGCGACCAGGCGATCCACGAAATGCATGTCGCGGGGATCTACGAGATCCTCGGCATCGCGTATACCGGCTCTCCGACGATCACCCTCGGTACCTGTCTCAACAAGGCACGGACGAAGGAGATTCTCGCCTACCACGGAATTCCGACCGCACGCTTCCTCGTCTGCAAGCATATCAACGAGATCGATGCCGAGAACTTTGAGCTCAATTTTCCGCTTATCGTGAAGCCTGCGAAGGAGGATGCGAGTGTCGGGGTCGACAACGATTCCGTCGTCGATTCGATGACCGCGTTGAAGAAGCGCGTGCGGCACATCTTCCAGGAATTCGATCAGCCGGCGATCGTCGAGGAGTACATCGAAGGGCGCGAGCTCAACGTTGCGGTCCTCGGAAACGGCAAGCCTGTCGTCCTTCCGATCTCGGAGATCGATTTCAGCGGGCTCCCCGAAGGATACCCGCGGATCGTCACGTACGACGCGAAGTGGCTCCAGGGATCGGTCGAATACGAAGGGACGAAAGGAGTCTGCCCCGCGGATTTGCCTCCGACGGTGGAGGCGCGTGTGAAGGATCTGGCACTCCAGGCATATTCGATCATGGGTTGTCGCGATTACGCGCGGATCGATTTCAGGCTCGCGAAGAACAACAAGCCGTACGTCCTCGAAGTCAACCCAAACCCCGACATCTCCGACGACGCGGGTTTTATCCGCTCGACGACGACGTACGGGTACAACTTCAACGAGACGATCGGAAAAATCGTCGAATGCGCGCTGAAGCGAACTCCATAACTAACTGGAACCGCACCTCCCGGAGAGGCAATGACCATTCGTCCTCTTCGTCGTGAGGATCGGGAACCGATCGAGCGTCTGTTGCGTGAGACGGATGTATTCAGTGAAGAAGAGATTGGCGTCGCGATGGAACTTGTCGGGGTGTACCTCGACGACCCGAACCAGAAGGATTACGAACTATTTTCCTCCGTTGACGACGGGGGAGTGTTGAGCGGGTACGTGTGTCTCGGTCCGACCCCCGCTACGCAGGGGACTTTCGATCTCTACTGGATCGCGGTGACCCCCTCGGAGCAAGCCAGGGGCGTCGGGACGAAACTTCTCGGGTTTGTCGAGGGCCTTCTGAGGTCGAGAGGAGGGAGACTCCTCGTTGCCGAGACTTCCTCGACGCCAAAGTACGACAAGACCCGCGCGTTCTATGAGAAGAAAGGGTTTGCTCAAAACGCGCGCATTAAAGATTATTACAAACCGGGAGATGACCTCGTCATCTACGGGAAAATTCTCTAACGTCACAGGTTCAATTCCGTATGGAACTATGGCAGGAAATGCTGAGGGCGAGCGTTGACAGTGGCAAGGACCTCGTCGAGCGGTTCAACTTCGACAAAGACCTTGCGGAGAAGCTCAATTCGCTTTTCCATATCCGCATCAACCCGTACTACCTCAGCCTCATCCGGTATCCGGGCGACCCGATCTGGCTTCAATGCATACCGGACGCTCAGGAGCTCCTCCCAGACGATGCGCCTCTCGATCCGCTCAATGAGGAGGCCGACAGTCCGGTCCCGAGTATCACACATCGCTACCCCGACCGGGTCCTCTTCCTGACGACAAGCCAGTGTTCCATGTATTGCCGGTTCTGCACCCGGAAAAGGAAGGTCGGGGATTCCGGCAAGATCAGCATGAAGTTCATCCAGACCGGCCTCGACTACATCGCTGCCCACCCGGAAGTCCGGGACGTCATCCTCTCCGGGGGAGATCCACTCATGCTGACGGACGTCATGCTTGAAAAGATCATCTCGGGCCTCCGTGCGATCCCCCATGTCGAGATCATCCGTCTTGGAACAAAAATGCCCTGCGTGTTGCCGCAGAGAGTGACGCCAAAGCTCTGCAAGATGCTCAAAAAGTACCATCCCATTTACGTCAACACACATTTCAACCACCCGTGGGAATGCACCACGGAAGCCAAACGGGCGTGCGAGATGCTGGCGGACGCCGGAATACCGGTCGGTAACCAGGCAGTGCTGATGAAAGGAGTCAACGACAATCCGGATGTCATGCTTGAGCTGATGCGCAAGCTGCTGACGATGAGGGTGCGTCCTTATTACCTCTACCAGGCCGATATCACCAAAGGTGCCAATCATTTCCGTACGCCGGTGAGCGTGGGGCTCGACATCATGGACAAACTCCGAGGACATACTTCAGGGCTTGCGATCCCCTATTACGTGATCGACGCCCCCGGAGGAGGAGGCAAGATCCCCCTTCTGCCGCAGTACGTTCTGGGAAGAAACGGCAACAACATCATCCTCAGAAACTTCAAATACGATATTTACCAATATCCCGACGTCGAAGAAGAGGAGAAGAAGCCCGAAGCCCAGCTCGAGCGGAGATTCATGAGGAAAAGAACGAAACCCGGCAGGAAGAAGGTCTATGAAAACCAGCCGACCCGGGCCGAGCTGACGACGGAGTAGCGACCGAAAGTCCCGCAGAGATTGCGGGACTTTTTTTTGATCCTTTGCGTATCATCAAAGGCCCATGCTGCCCAGGCAAAAGTTCATTCTCAGTCTCGCCGGCTATGCTGTCCTTCTCTATCTCTGGGTCCTCCTGCCGTTTCACCTTTTCGAACCGACGAGCACGTTCCAGCTACCGAACCTGTTGTGGCTCACCCACCTCTTCATCCTTTACATCCATGAGGCCGGACACTTCTTTTTCCGTCTTTTCGGAGAGGATCTCTATATCCTCGGGGGATCGATCATGCAGGTGCTGGTGCCATTCGTCTGGTACCTCGTTGCCCGGCGGGAGGAATCTGAGGCGGCCCCCGTGGCGCTCTTCTTCACGGGCGTAAGCCTTGTCGACGTGAGCATCTATGCACGTGACGCGGAGACGCGTATCCTCCCTCTTCTCGGAGGTCACCACTCGAAACATGATTGGGCAACATTCCTGGGGAGCCACGACATGCTCGACTGGGGAGTTCCGCTGGGGAACCTCTTCTTCTTTTCGGGGCTTCTCATCTCGCTCGGAGCTATCGTGTGGGGAGTCATGCTCAGCTACCTTTTGTATCAGCAGGCCCGGCTCGAGGCGTCGCTGGCACCGAAGGCGGGCGAATCATCGGACTGAGCGGCAGTCGCCATCTCTCTTCCACCGTCTACCCCCGCGAATATCCCCCTGATGTGAAATTATCTTTCCGATTTTCGGTGCGGCCCGACGTCGGTCGAATGCACAGGTCACTCGTGGCGGGGCTTGGATTGTCTGGAATAGACCGCGGGCCACATCGAGCGCCTCCTCCCGGTTTCCCTCTCCCGTCTCCATCCCGCCTTCTTCCGCCTCCCGCCTCCCGTCTTCCATCCTCCTCCTCCGCCCATTCCTGAATCATTGTTTTTCCACCCCCTTTTGACTACCTTTTTCACGTGAGAATTCCCGACGACAAGATTCTGGAAATTCGCAGCGCGACCGATATAGTCGAGTATATCGGCATGTACGTGAAGCTGAAGAAACGCGGGAAGAACTACATCGGTCTCTGCCCGTTTCATTCGGAAAAGACCCCCTCGTTCAACGTCAGTCCGGACAAGGGGATGTATTACTGTTTTGGTTGCAGCCGGGGTGGAGACATCGTGAAGTTCGTCATGGAGTGGGAGAAGGCGTCGTATGTGGAGGCGATTGAGATTCTGGCGGAGAGGGCCGGGATCGAGATCGTGAGGACGGAGGAAGCATCTCAGTCGGCCAGCGAGACGGATAAAATGTACGCGGCATGCACCTTCGCGGCCAGGCGATTCCATCAAAACCTCTCGACAGAAGAGGGGAACTTTGCCCTAGGGTACTTCCGCGATAGAGGGTTCTCGGAGAAGACGATCAAAGAGTTCGGCCTCGGGTATTCGGCGCGAGGGTGGGATTCACTCGTGAAGTCCGCAGGTGACGAGGGAATAAAGCCGGATGTGCTCGAAAAGGTCGGCCTGGCGAGGAAGAGGGACGATGGAGGGTACTACGATGCCTTCCGTGGCCGGGCTATGTTTCCCATCTTTTCTCCGACCGGACGGGTGATCGCCTTCGGAGCACGGAAGCTTTATGAGGACGACACCCTGGGGAAGTACATCAACACCTCGGAGACCCCGATCTATCACAAGAGCAAGGTCCTCTACGGCCTGTCACAGGCGAAAGAGGCAATTCGGGAACACGACGCTGTGGTGCTTGTGGAAGGATACGCCGACCTCATCTCGGTGTCGCAAAGCGGAACGAAAAACATCGTCGCCTCAAGCGGAACCGCCCTCACGGTGGAGCAGATCCAGCTTATCTCCCGCTATACTAAAAATGTCATTTTCGTCTATGATGCCGATTCGGCGGGTCAGTCCGCGATGGTTCGCGGCATCGAATTGATTCTCGAGAACAATCTCGACGTCCGGGTCGCCGAACTGCCCGAAGGAGAGGATCCCGATTCATTTGTGACGAAGAACGGCGGAGAGGCGTTCACGGAGCGTCTCACGAAGGCCGTGAGTTTTGTCGATTTCAGAGCGAACGAGTTCCGCCGGCAAGGGAAGTTTGATTCTCCCGAGGGGAAGGCAGAGGCAGTCCGCTCGCTGGTCCAGACCATCGCGAGGATTAAAGATCCCCTTCGCCAGACCTTCTTCATCAAGGACGTTGCCGAAAAATACAAACTTTATGAATCGGCACTCTACGCCGAGCTGGAAAAGTATACAAAGAAAGTGCCGGAGCGGTTCCTGAACGCTCCGACCCACGGCGGCGCGGAGCCGGTTCGTGACAGCCGTGCCGCGGAAGTCCCCCGCGACATTCCACCCGAAGAGAAGGAGCTCATCTCAATCGCCCTCGACGACCCCAGAGAAATGGTCCCATTCATTTTCTCACACGTTCAGCCCGAGCAGTTTTTGCATCCGAAGGCCGCTGAGCTGGTGAGACTCATCATCGATGAATTCGACGAGATGGGGGACGTTGATGTCAAAGCCCTTCTTCCGAAGGCTTCAAATGAAGAGATGCGCAAGCTCATTTCGGATCTCTCCTTTTCACGATACCAGCTCGGGACGAGGTGGGAGCAGGTGGGATCGAGGCCGAGCGAGACCCAGAGGTGGGACATTGCCGCCGGGGCAATCAAACGGATGAAGAAGCGGGCGCTGGAGATCGAACTCGCGGAGAATCAGAGGCTCATGAAAAACGCCTCGCTCGACGGGAATGACACGATGAAGTTCCTCGAACGACATCAGGAAATATTCAAGTCCCTCAGGGAGCTGGAGCATCAGCGACTCGTGAAGCCGGCCCATTGAGAGACATGGCTCGCGCGTCAGACTGAGTCTCCATGTATCTCCAGTCGCGGGGACTCCACTGAAAAGGAAAGGCCTGGAATGGACGAGGCTGGATACGAAGTCTGGAAATCGAAGGAGCTCTCTTCGAAATATCTCACCGGGATTCGCGGGGCAATCCCTTTCGCCGCCGAACAACTCGAGATTCTCACCCGCGTCGTCGATGGTTGCGCCGCCCCGCTGAGGAAGATGCTCGACCTGGGCTGCGGAGATGGCATTCTTGCGGCTGCCGTCCGCGATTCTCATCCGGAGATCGCGGCGGTCCTCGTGGATTTCTCCGAGACGATGATCGAGGCAGCACGGAAGAGACTCGGTACTGCTCCGGGGATGCTCGAGTTCCTCACGCTCGACTACAGCGATAAATCATGGATCGACCGGGTTTCGGCACTGGGCCCGTTTGACCTCGTCGTCTCGGGTTTTTCGATTCACCATCAGCCGGATGAAAGGAAGAAGACTCTCTACCGGGAAATCTTCGATCTTCTCGTCCCGGGCGGGCTCTTTCTGAACCTGGAGCACGTCCTCTCTGCGAGCGAATTCGGCCGGCGGCTCTTCAACGAACAATTTATCGATTCCCTCTACGGACTGCACGTCCGGCAGGACCCATCCACAACAAGGGAAAAGGTGGCCGATGAGTACTATCACCGCGAGGACAAAGCCGCCAACATTCTCGCCCCCGTCGAGGTTCAATGCCGCTGGCTGAGCGACATCGGATTCCGCGACGTCGACTGCTTCTTCAGAGTTTTCGAGCTGGCACTCTTTGGGGGACGGAAGCCGTAGCCTGTGGTTCGGAGGAGACAAACACGATTGCGACACAATAAAGGAACGAAAGAATGAAGCGATTGGGAAGATCGGGACCAATGGTTTCCGACATCGGACTGGGATGCATGGGGATGTCAGATTTCTACGGACCTGCCGACAGATCGGAGAGCATCTCAACGATCCACGCCGCGCTCGACGCCGGGATCACGCTCCTCGACACCGGCGATTATTATGGGATGGGACACAACGAGATGCTGATCGGAGAGGCGTTGAAGGACCGCGACAGATCGGGCGTACAGATCAGCGTCAAGTTCGGAGCTCTCCGGGATCCGGCCGGGAACTGGCTCGGATACGATGGCCGTCCCATTGCAGTGAAGAATTTTCTTTCTCACACCTTGCGGCGGCTCGGCACGGACTACATCGACATTTACAGGCTCGGTCGGGTCGATCCCAATGTTCCCATCGAGGAGACGGTGGGGGGGATCGGTGAGATGGTGAAAGCGGGTTACGTCCGCCACATCGGGCTCTCGGAGGCGGGAGCGGAGACCATTCGGCGTGCGAACTCGATCCATCCTCTCTGTGACCTTCAGATCGAATATTCTCTTTTTTATCGGGGGATTGAAAAGAAGATCCTTCCTGTCTGTCGCGAGCTCGGAATCGGTGTCACGGCTTACGGCGTTCTCGTGCGCGGACTTCTGAGCGGTCACTGGGGCGCGGGACGGAATTTCGCCGCCGGCGACATCCGGAAGTTTGCTCCCCGTTTCGCCGCCGGCAATGTCGACCGGAATCTTGCGCTTGTCGAGGCGGTGAAGTCGGTGGCGGCCAAAAAAGGCGTAACCGTCGCGCAGCTTGCTATTGCCTGGGTTCTTTCCCGCGGAATTGAGATCGTCCCCCTTGTCGGTGCACGCACACGTGAGCGTCTTCAGGAATCGCTCGGGGCCTTTAACGCGACTCTCACGCAGGATGAGGCGGCGGAACTCGAGCGCCTGGTTCCCCTGGGCTCGGTCGCCGGAGAGCGGTACGCTCCGCAGATGATGGCAACGCTTGACAGCGAAAAATAGGAAGGAACTGATGAAGATCAACGCGATCATATTCGGGGCGACCGGAATGGTGGGGGAGGGGGTCCTCCACGAGGTGCTTCTACACCCGGACGTCGAATCAGTGCTCGTCGTCGGCCGAAGATCCTGCGGTGTGACGCATCCAAAAATGAAGGAGGTTCTTCATCCGGACATGCTGGATATCGCACCGATCGAGGAAAACCTTGTCGGGTACAATGCCTGCTACTTCTGCCTCGGCGTTACCTCCATCGGAAAGACCGAGCCTGAGTACACCCGCCTGACCTACGACCTGACGATGCATGTCGCCCGTGTTCTCTCGGCAAAAAATCCCGGGATGACGTTTTGTTATGTCTCGGGAGCCGGAACCGACAGCACCGAACGCGGGAACCGGATGTGGGCCAGGGTGAAAGGGAAGACAGAGAATGACCTCATGCGCCTCCCCTTTAAGTCCGTCTTCGCGTTCCGGCCAGGTTTTATCAAGCCGACGAAGGGACTCAGGAACGCATATCGTTTCGCGGGAGTCCTCGGCATGTTATACCCCGTCCTGCACTACCTCGCCAGGGCGTATGTCTGCACCCTCCGCGACCTCGGCCTTGCAATGATTCAGGTGACGCTGGACGGGTACACGACACAGTTTGTCGAAAACCTCGACATTGCCGAGCTTGCCCGCAGGAATCGCCGGCCGCATTGAACGCCCTCTTCTCTTTCAACCATTATCGGCAGCGGAGTATCCGAATGAAAACGACATCCTCATTCCTGGCACTTCTTCTTCTCGTCTTCACGATCAGCGCGGCACAGGAATTCAACGACACGCTTACGCTCGATCTCGCGAAGGCGAGGCACGTCATCAGCCGGAACATCTACGGACACTTTGCGGAGCACCTCGGGCACAGCATCTACGGAGGCTTTTGGGTGGGTGAAAGTTCCAAAGTCCCGAACGTCCGGGGCATCAGGAAGGACGTCGTCGAGGCGATGAGAAAGATCAAGGCTCCCGTGCTTCGCTGGCCGGGCGGATGCTTCGCCGACACGTATCACTGGAGGGACGGGATCGGTCCGCGATCTTCACGACCCGCAATCATCAACACAAGCTGGGGAGGAGTCGTTGAAGACAACAGCTTTGGAACACACGAGTTTCTCGACCTCTGCGAGCAGATCGGATGCCAGCCATACATCAGCGGGAACGTCGGGAGCGGCTCGGTCCGCGAACTCTCCGAGTGGGTGGAGTACGTCAACTCCGATGCCCGCAGTCCGATGACGGAGCTGAGGGAGAAAAACGGGCGCAAGGATCCATGGGGGGTGGCGTTCTGGGGGATCGGGAATGAGGCATGGGGATGCGGTGGGAATATGCGGCCCGAACATTATGCGGACCTTGCCCTCCAGTACGGAACGTTCATGAAGGATTACGGCACGCGCCGCGTCAACAAGATCGCGGTCGGCCCGGGGGGAGACGATTACCACTGGACGGAAGTGGTCATGAAGGCGCTCGGAAATTCCATCTGGGGGCTCTCGCTCCACTACTACACATGGCTAAACGATCAACACGCCACCGACGTCACGGAAAAGAGCTGGTACGATGCGATGGTAAAGACGCTCGCCATGGAAGATCTCGTGTCGAAAAACTCGGCGATCATGGACAAATACGACCCCGGTAAGAGCGTTGCGCTCGTCGTCGACGAGTGGGGGGCATGGTACGCCGTCGAGCCGGGCACGAACCCCTCGTTTCTCTATCAGCAGAATACACTTAGGGACGCGCTCATCGCCGGGATCAACCTCAACATCTTCAACAACCATTGCACGCGAGTGAAGATGGCGGCCGTGGCACAGGCGATCAACGTCCTTCAATCGGTGATCCTCACGAGCGACGATTCGATGGTCCTGACTCCGACGTATCACGTCTTCGAAATGTACAAGGAGCATCAGGATGCGATCCTCATCCCCGCGACCTTGCGAACGGACAGCATTGCGACTGAGACGGGGACCATCCCCTCTCTCAGCGCATCCTCATCGATCGACAAGGAGGGGAAGGTTCACATCACGCTCTGCAACCTCAACGCGCGCTCGGTCAAGCACCTCGCCTGTCTGCTCAAATCATATAAGGTGGAATCGGCCTCCGGTAGAATACTTACGTCGGAGCATCTCAGCGCCCACAATACGTTTGACCGGCCGAACGACATCGAGCCGGGGGCGTTCGACGGCTTTACCGTCAGCGATCACGCCGTTGATGTCTCTGTTCCTGCGCATTCGGTCGTGGCTCTCGAATTGAGGGGGAAGTCGGAAATTGAAACCCCCCGTATCGACATGAAAAAACTCTCTCCGGGGCTTCGGTATTCGTATTTTGAGGGAGATTGGAGAAGACTTCCGGATTTCTCGGAGATGACGCCTCTTCGCACCGGCGTCACCGAGGGAATCGGTATTCCGAAGGGGACGGCGGATGTCAACTTCGGCCTCGACTTTGTCGGTTACTACAAGGCTGATGCCGACGGCATCTACCAATTCACTCTCATCTCCGACGACGGTTCCCGCCTGGCGGTCGACGGGGAAGAAGTCGTCGTCAACGACGGCCGGCATTCGATGATTGAGGTGAGCGGGTCAGTCTTTCTCAAAAAGGGATTTCACGAGGTGGAGGCTGGCTTTTTCCAGGCGGGTGGGCCGAGCGGCCTGAAGCTGATGGTGCAGGCGCCGGGGAAGGAGCAGCAAGAAGTGGAAGCGGGAGATCTCTTCCACCTCAAGTAATCATGCACGCTGCTGCCACGGAGCGTGCGGTTGGCACTGTCGGCACCCGGCGTGTTGATCCACCGGGTCCGGGAAGACGTCACATATTTTTGACGATAGCTTCTCCGAACTCCGAACATTTGACCTCATGCGCTCCTTCCATGAGGCGCGCGAAGTCATACGTGACCGTTTTCGCCTGAATGGAGCTGTTGAGTCCCTTGAGGATGAGATCGGCCGCCTCGGTCCATCCGAGGTAACGGAGCATCATCTCACCGCTCAGGATCAAGGAACCCGGATTTACCTTGTCGAGGCCGGCGTATTTGGGAGCGGTTCCGTGCGTTGCCTCGAAGACGGCGTAGCCGTTTTGATAGTTGATATTTGCCCCCGGGGCGATACCGATTCCGCCGACTTGCGCCGCGAGTGCGTCGGAAATGTAGTCTCCGTTCAGGTTCAGTGTCGCAATGACGTCGTACTCCGCCGGCCGGGTCAGGATCTGCTGGAGAAAGGCGTCGGCGATGACATCCTTGATGAGGATCTTTCCAGCCGGGACCGTCCCTCCGCATTCTTCCCACGAAACGACGTGTTGTGAAAACTCACGCTTCGCCAGCTCGTATCCCCAGTCCCTGAACCCTCCCTCAGTGAATTTCATGATATTTCCCTTATGGACGAGGGTCACCGATTTCCGTTTGTTTGCAATGGCGTACGTGATCGCGGCCCGGACGAGACGTTCGGTTCCCTCCTGCGATACCGGCTTGATCCCGATGCTCGAAGATTTCGGGAAGCGGATCTTCTTGACACCCATCTCCTTCTGCAGCCAGTCGATCACCTTTGCCGCCTCCTCCGATCCCGCTTTCCATTCGATCCCGGCATAAATATCTTCGGTGTTTTCCCGAAAGATGATCATATCGACAAGCTCGGGATGACGCACGGGGGAAGGGACTCCCGAGAAATATTGTACCGGCCGGAGACAGACGTAGAGGTCGAGCAACTGGCGGAGGGTGACGTTGATCGACCGAATCCCCTTACCGACGGGAGTTGTCAGAGGTCCCTTGATCGCGACGACATATTCCTTGATTGCCTCCAGAGTTTCGTCGTGGAGCCACGTGTTCTCTCCGTAGACCTTGTTGGCCTTTTCGCCCGCATAGACCTCGAACCAGTTGATGTTCCGATTGCCCCCGTACGCCTTCGTAACGGCGGCGTCGAGCACCTTCCGCGAAGCGCGCCAGATGTCGGGCCCGGTCCCGTCCCCTTCGATGAAGCAGATGATCGGATCGTCGGGCACGGTCAGCGTCCCGTTCAACGAAGTGATTTTGTGCCCCGACGGTGGGGAAACGAGTTTGGCGTAATGAGCCATGAGCCTTCCTTATGGTTTTTCGTTAGCCGGAGATCGACGCCCTGATTCTTTCCGCAACGCCCTTCATATCTTGTCCTTCGTAGCGTTTCAGTTTCAGAACGAACCGGATGTTGTCGTTGGCGTATCTCGGAGTGATGTGGATGTGAAAGTGAAAGACTGATTGCCCCGCCACGGTGCCGTTGTTCGAAAAAAAGTTGAATCCCTCCAGCCCGAATCCTCTCACGAGGGCCCCGGAGACGACGTGGACGGCGCGCATGATGCCTGCGAGCTCCTCATCAGGCACTTCGAGGAAGTCACGGTGATGGACTTTTGGAATGACGAGGGTATGTCCGTAGTGGATCGGGTTAACGTCGAGGATGGCGATCGCGCAGCTGTTTTCGAAAAGAACTTCTGCGGGAATCTCCCGGGCGATAATTTTACAGAAAATGCACCCCATCGGTTGCCGCGTGTCCTTGCTTAGATTGTCCTGAGATGGCCTGGCTGTCGGTGAATTGCGCAATCGGCGGGCATGTCTGCGCAACGGCTCGCAGCCCCGAAGGGCGTGCGAAAAATAATATCAAAAAAAGGAGGTAAAGTCAACGCCGCCGAACCTGCTAACCATTCATCATCTCGCTCCTCTTTTTCGATACGGCTGACTCACACGCCGGACAGAATCTCTCCGACTTGATGTCGATATCTTCCGCGGCGGTTGAGGTGTGCATAACGCAGCGATAGTCGCGGCAGTGGATGAGGCCGAAAGTGTGGCCGAGCTCATGCACCGCCTCTTTGAGGAGTCGTTGTGCCAGGAGGTCGGGATTCGGAGGAAGGCCGTAGAGCGTGTCGTCAAGGCGATGGCTCGACACGACGGCGATCGGGCCGTCGAGTTGAGCTTCGCCAAAGACATACGTGAGGACCGGGACGAAGAGATCCGACGTCGTCACTCCGAGGATCTTACCGTCGACTGTCGGAAAGTGCTGGAGAAAACCTCCGATGATGGAGCTGGAATTCACCTGGTTTCGGTACGGATCGAACGCAAAGGCCGGATCGAGCGTCCAGCCTGACCCGATCTCGACCGGAAGGCGCAGGATGGATCGGAGGGGCTCTACGAGCCCTTCGATGAGCTGCTCATCGGAAGGGGGGATCCCAAGAAGGCGAATCGAGGGCATGGATCACGGTTTCGATAGCCCGTACTTGGCAATCTTGTTGTAAAGCGTCACGCGGTCGATCGCCAGTATCTCTGCTGCACGGGTAATGTTCCACCCTGTTTTACCGAGCATCGCTTCGATGTGCGCCTTCTCGACCGATGCGATGGAGTCGTCGGAAGGGGTGTGGTGTTTGGGGACCATCTGAAACGGCAAATCGGCGGGGCGAATCGCCGGCGGTTTGGCAAGAACCATGGCCCTTTCGATAACATTTTCAAGCTCGCGGACGTTTCCCGGCCAGTCGTACCGCACGAGGAGGTCGAGCGCGTCGGCGGTGATTTCGACGACAGGCTTGTTCATAACCCCGGAATACTTTTTCAGGAAGTGATGAACGAGGAGCGGAATATCGGTGCGGCGTTCGCGGATCGGAGGAATGAACACGGTAAAGACATTGAGGCGATAGTAGAGGTCCTCCCGGAAGGTTCCGTCTTTGACAGCGGCTTCGAGGTCCCGGTTGGTCGCACAGATTATCCTGAAGTCGCTATGGATGAGCTCATTCCCCCCAACTCTCGTGAATTGCTTGGACTCGATGACACGGAGGAGTTGAACCTGCATCTTCTGACTGATCGTTCCGATTTCATCGAGGAAGATCGTCCCTCCGTCGGCCATCTCGAACTTACCTTTCCGCCGGTACTGCGCGCCGGTGAAAGCTCCTTTTTCGTGACCGAAGAGCTCGCTCTCGAGAAGGCTCTCTGGCACCGCGCCGCAATTGACGGCGATGATGGGGAAATATCGCCTTGTGCTGTTTGCGTGGATTGCGCGCGCGATGAGCTCTTTTCCGGAACCGCTCTCCCCTCGGATCATGACGGTGGTGTCGGTCTGCGCCACGGTTTTCGACAGCTCGATCACTTTCTTCATCTGCGGGCTGTTGCCGATGATTTCGTCCCCCGAGATGATTTCGGAGAGATGTTCTCTCAACTGGGCGTTCTCGGAGGCAAGCTTCTTCTGCCGGAGGGCGTTGATGACGAGGTGCGAGAGGTGATCCGGGTCGACGGGTTTCGTGACATAGTCGAACGCCCCTTCCTTCAGCGCCTGCACGGCGCTTTCGACCGAAGCGAAGGCTGTGATCATGATCGTCGTAATCGAAGGATCGATCTCCCGGAGGCGTTTCTGAAGCTCGAGACCGCTCATCCCCGGCATCTTGATGTCGAGGAGAATAACGTCCCACGGTCCCTCGCTCATCCGTTTGATCGCCTGCGCCGCATCCTCGGCAGTGTCGACCTTGTAGCCGTCCTGCTTGAACCATTTCGAGAGTGAATCGCGGACGACAAGCTCGTCATCCACGACGAGGAGGCTGTTCTGCTTATCAAAGTTGTTACTCATGGGCATGCTCATGTGACAAAGTAGGTTGTGCGACGTCCGACGGACGGTGAGCGTTGTTGCGCGGGAAGAGGATTGTGAACGTCGTTCCGGCGTGCACCTGCGATCGCACCGTGATGGACCCGCCATGCCGCTCGACAATCCCGTACACGACCGCCAATCCAAGACCGGTTCCCTTCCCGTTCTCTTTCGTGGTGAAGAATGGCTCGAAGATGTGCGGCATCGCTTCGTCCGAGATGCCGATCCCCGTGTCTTCGACGGTAATCTCTATGGTATCCTTTTCCCTGAGGAGGCAGGCCTTCAGCGCCAGCGTTCCCCCTTCGGGCATCGCCTCGACGGCGTTGATCTCGATCGCCAGGAGAGTCTGTTCAATCTGCTCGGGGGCGCAGAAGAGAAGGAGCGGTTCTTTCTCGTACTCGGCCTTGAGAACGATGTTATGCATCCGGAGGTGATGGTCGATGAGCTTCAACGAACGCTCGATCGTCATCCTGAGGTCGGTCTCCACGTATTCTCCCACCTTCTGCCTGGAAAAGAGGAGGAGGTTCTTGACAATATTACCGCACCGGGCGGTCTCATCGGCGATAAGGGAGAGCTCGCTCTGGATCTCGCCTGCCGATTCGGCCGAAAGCGTTCCCTCCTTCACGGTGCGCTTGAGCAGCTTGGCATACGTCAGGACTCCTTCAAGGGGATTGTTGAGCTCGTGCGCGACGGTCGACGCGAGCTTCCCGAGGGAGACCATTTTCTCCATCTGCACCATATTGACCTGGGCCCGGCGGAGTTCCTCCGTTTTCTCTTCCACCCGCCCTTCGAGTGTTTCCGCCCACTGCGTCAATTCGTTCCTCGCCCTCTGCAACTCCTCCGCCATCTGGTTGAACGAATCCGCAAGGCGACCGATCTCATCGTGGGATGCGACGGCGATCCGGTAGTTGAGGTTGCCTTTCGTAATCTCATGCGTCCCCCGGGTGAGCTTGCGGACGGGGATGTTCACGACAACCCAGATGAAGAGGCCGACAAAGGCGGTCATCCCGACGAACATGAACACTGCGTTGACGTACTGCGACCTGTTGAGACTGGCAAGGTGTTCGTCGATGTCGCGGAGCGGCATCATGATGTCGAGAACTCCGAGAACGGTCTGCGATGACGGATGGGCATGGCATGATGCGGTCGAACAGGTCGAGTCGTTGCGGATCGGCATGATCATCCCGAGCACCCTGTATCCCTTCGGCGAAGAGAAGATGCGGGAGAGCTCCTGAGGATTCGGGGAGAGGGGCGGCTTTCCGGGGAGGTGACAGGCGTTGCACGCTTCGGCGTTCATGTTGACTTGAGTGCCGACTTCGGAGCGCACGGTTGAGAGGACGACGTCGCCTTTTTTGTCGTAGATCCGAATCGCCTCGATGCCGGGTTCCGTCCCGATCGTCGTCAGCATTTCGTGGAGGTCGTCCTGGCGGTTCAGCATCATGCTGTACTTCGTCGACCTCTTGATGACGTCTCCCACCCGGTTCGCCTCGCGAACCGCATCGTTCATGTACAGTTCCGCCTGCCGCTCGACGCTCAACTTGGTCAGAAGCGCGGTCTCCGCGAACATGACGAAGAGGATGACGAGGAATACTCTGAATGCCAGGAAGTTTGTGATTTTCATCCTTTACTCCGACTGGGGTAGCGTCAACTACCGTGCCATTTCCAATCCTTGGGAAACGAGGCAAAAAGTCCGGTCAAAGTTGGATATTCCGGCCTACAAATGCTTAAAAATGCGAAAGGGAAGTGGAATTTTCTAAATAACACGAGGGGTTTGAAAGGAGGGCTTCCCGGCGAGGTTTTCCGCGCCTTGGGGAACGTCACGATTCTCATGCCGACGAGGAGGAGACATCAATAGGCTAAGTCGCGGCAAAGACTCTGCCTATCAACTCGAAATACTTTTTCTTGCCCAATACTTCCTGAATACTCTGCACCGGTTCACCTCCGTCGAGGAGGGTGGAGCCGATATGTGGCTGCCCTCGCCGGAACGAAGCGGCGAATCTATCCTTCAGCACGCCGATCTCCTTTAGATAAATCGGGGAGAATTCCTCCGCGGTGATGAGGTCGTTTTCTCTTTTCTTCTCACCCCCGCGCTCGACTCTCAGGATCCATCCTGAATCGTATGGGTCGTCGAGCAGGAGATAGGGGCGATCGACGAGAATGGCGTTTGACTGAGTGGCAACTCCGCGCACCGCCGATCGGAGCGCGATGGTTCCTTCGCGAAGAACGAGCCAGGCGCAGGGCGATTTCGGCTCCATCTTTGCCGGCGTTTGCGGAAGAACGACGCTCACGACCGGCTGCAGAAAATAGGCGCCGATGTGGTCGATGCCGATCGTGCTTGTCCTTGCACTCTCTCCCTTCACCCACATATGGCACCGGTGATAGAGGCGATCGTCGGGGATCTGGACGGTGGAGAGGGGTTGAAAGAACTCCTCAAGCTGACGGTCGAATCTCTGCGACGGAGTCTCCTCCGAAGCCCCTCCGGTCGGCGGGGCGGGGGAATGGAGGGCCGAAAGAGGGGGTTCGTCGGCGACCGCGCTCTGACGGCGCATGACGTCGTCGAGCGAGCATGAGTCGCAGTCGAACTCCATATCGCACTCTTTGTATGCGATCATTCCCGCCTCCATCCAAACGCAATTTCTGTTCCGGTCATCGGACCGGGTGCCGGAGGAGCCGTGTGTCTTCATTGGTGCCTCATCATTCGACATCGTGCCGGAGCGGAGCGAGCCGGGGCGGCGTAACCCGGTGTCACTTTGCGACGAGCGATAATTCTTCGGCGATCTCGCGCTCCGCGGCGTTCGCAGGCGCGTGATCGTGCTTGAGAGTGAACACGGGGAAGTACTTTGCCACATAATAGAAGGCGACGAACCCGGCCGTGGCGAGTCCCGCCGTCACGGCAACCTCCTGCCATGAGGGGAAGTAGGTGCGCTCACCCCAACGCTCCATGCTCGTGACCGCCGTGTTCATCCTGTTCGCCACGAACCCGACGATAACGAGAGCCGATGTGTAAAAGAGCCCCGTCCGGTTCATCCTGATCCGTTTGAACAGAAGAAGGAAGAATGGGATGAGTACGCCGAGCGTTATCTCGAGAAGGAACATCGCGCTTTGGTACGTCGGCTGGAAGACGAACTGGAGTGCATTCCGGCTCAGGAGGTCCTGAATCCTCACGGTAAAGAAGAGAGCCAGGACGACGGCGAGAACCCGACCGAGCTCCGTAAAGAGCGGCATATCGATTTCCCTCTTGAAGGCTCTCGCTGAAAGGAAAGATGAAAAAATCACCATCGAGATCCCGGCGGCTACGCAGGAGATGAAAAAGAGAAACGGAATGATGTCGGAGAACCACAGGGGGTGCATCCGGCCGGGGACGACGAGATAAAGGGAGCCGAACGAGGATTGATGGAGCGTCGAAAGGATGACCCCGGCGACGACGATCGGCAGAGAGATGGTCCTGAGAATTCTGATCGGGGCATGAAGATGGAACTTCTCAAGAACGACGGGGGCAAACTCCAGCGTCAGGACAGTGGTATAGAGAATGATGCACCAGGTGATCTCGAACATGACCGAGTGAGGGTTCCACATCACGAGGGGGTGCCAGAAGTTCTGGGGGCGTCCCAGGTCGACGACGAGCACGAGAACCACCAGCATATAGCCGATATAGGCAGTGAGAATCGACGGACGCACGATCGGCTCGAACCGTTCGACGTTGAACACGTGGACGGTTGCGGCGATTGTGAATCCCGCGGCAGCAAGACCGACGCCGATGAAGTCGAATCCTATCCAGAATCCCCACGGGAAGTGATCGCTCAGATGTGTCGTGGCGCCGAGACCCATGGTGAAGCGTTCGATCGCTGCAACGAGGCCGGCGAGAATAAGGAATCCGGCAACGATATTCCAGAATGTTAAATGAGGTCTACGAATGTTCTTCAGCATAAGCTCTTCTCTCTCAGTTTCGTCCAACAATGAGTTTCTTTCGCGCTTCATCCCGCTCGAATTCTGCCACCTCAGCGCGGCGCGCGGTGATCCAATGAATACCGAAGAGCAGAACGCCCGCGGCAACGGAGTATTTCGGAACCTGCGAGAGAACCCTCCAGGAAAGCTTCGGCATCGAGGTGTTGGGAAGATCCATCGGGAAGCCGAGTTTCTCGAACGGTATGTTCGAGATGAAAAGGACGGAAGTTCCTCCTGCCTCCGTCAGTCCGTAAATGTGGTCGACGTACGTTCCCGGGCTCGCCGCCATTCGCTTCTGGGCTTCCCTGATAAGGTCGTCCCTGTCGCCGAAGACCGTAGCATCGAACTGGCACGCCTCTGCGCATGCGGTCTTTCCGCCGGCGCTGACACGTTCGTAGCACATTTTGCATTTTTGAATACGGGGTGAAAGCTTGCTCCACTCGTATCGGGGAACTTCGAACGGGCAGGCCTGCATGCAATACCGGCAGCCGATGCATTTTGACTCGTCATAAACGACCGGCCCGAGGTCCGTCTTCTTGATCGCGCCGACGAGGCACACCGAAGCGCACGTCGGCTCCTCGCAATGCATGCAGAGCCGCCGTACAAAGGTCTGATCGTTGAAATAGCTTTGAACGACGGTATAGTGAGTCGCCGAAAGTTCATCGGCATCCTCCGCCGGAAGACCGTTGACTTCGGCGCAGGCCCGGGCGCACTCGCGGCACCCGACACATTTGGAAACATCGATTAAGAGTCCCTTGCTCATCGTCTTCTCCAGGTTCCTATTCCACACGTAAGAATTGCTGTTCGAATTGTTTTACCTGCGCATCGCTGAAGCTCCCGAGGATCCCTTCCGCGGAGATTCCGCCGTCCTGCATGAGGGCAGGAGCCAGCTCGCCGGGGCTCGAGAACCCCGCGACGAAATCGCGCAGCCGCCCGAATTCCTCTCGGATCCATGCCTGGCTCTGTTCACCGAGAAGCATCGCGGTAATATCAGAGCTCCGTTTCGGCCTCATCGTGTACGCCCAGCCGCCGCTGAACAGGCCTTCGTGCGACACCTCGGGGCGCTCGTTGAGTTCGAGAACTTCACCGTCGATCGGGGAGCAGGCGGTCATGGTGCGCGAGCCGTCTTTAAGTTGGAGAAGCGGCTCCCCCTTCTTCACGGCTGTCCCCGGCGATTTCAGAAGAATGAGCTGAGGGCTTTTCATCATCCTTAGCACAAAATTGTCGACGCCGATCCGCACTTTCCCGGAGGGGAACAGGGTCAGCCACGTGTGGGTAGGGGAGAAGAAAACTCCCGATGGGAGTCGAAGCGGATCGTTGAGGTTCCGCACGGGAGAGGCGACGAGCGCCGGTTTTTTTCGCCGCTCGACGAAGTAATCGGCTGCGAGAAACGTGATAATCATCGCTACAAAGAAAAGAACGGTCATGGTCGTAATCCTTGATTCAGTGTTTATCGTTGGTATTGCTTTCGTATGACTTGAAAAACTCGTCTACGAGAAGGTTCCATTCCCCCTCGGTGACGACGTCGCTGATATTGTCCACGAGCGAACCCCCGTCCATCATGACCGGACCCACCCGGGGAGCAAACCAGTGGAGGAGATGAGCTCTCACCGCTTCCTGCCACCGATCGGCGATGACTCCCTTGAGCAGCATTCTGAGCTCCGATGCGAGGTCCGCAGGCGCGATCTTCATGAGCCACCCCTTTTCGAGAGGGGAGGCGTTGATCGCGCCAGGTTCTGATTTGAGCTTCGGATTCAGTTCCAGGACGGTGCCGGAAAGCGGCGAGGCGGGCGAAAGCGATTTGTCGCCGTGTTTCATCGTCACGAGCCTATCCCCCTGGCGGATGAGAGATCCCGGTTGCGGCATCTCCACGGCATCTACTTTCCCGATAAAACGCTGGGCGAAATCATCGACCCCGATGAGGACTTCCTTTGAGGGCTGGACAAGCGCCCAGCTGTGACCTCTGTGGAAGTATCGCTCGATAACGTCGGTTGAGACCGGGACGTTCGACTGTGAGGATATGAGAACGCCCTTTTCAATCTTTCTTGAAATTGAAAAGTACTCGGCCGTCAAGAGAACGACGACCATCAGGACGAAGAGTGCGATTACCATATGCCTGCCTCATTAGCTGTGTGCGCTGCCCAGAGCAATGAAACAATCATGCCAGAAAGGAGGCAGTTCTCTTCTTCAGGGGAAGATGAAGCAAGTCAACAGGTTAGGAAATTCTCCGGAGGGGGCCGGGATCGGCGGTATCGGGGATGGTGTTTAAAATATCAACGTTTACGAAGTCGACATTCAACTAAGGATGCAAACCTATGCAACACAGGCTCGTCTTGATTGTTGCAATATGCAACATTCAACGTTGGAAAGCTCTACAAGGGTTCTTCTTCGTCTCCTTTTTCCCACATTGGACCGAGATCTTCTGGTTCTCCAATGAACAATTTCGCACAGAATTCGCCGGCGATCTTGCCACTCTTCTTGCATTGAGCAAGCGATTTCTTTATGGCTTCGACATCGTCGGCATCGCTCGAAAAGCAGAAATTCTCCAGGTAGGTGCCGCACTCGGTGCAGAAGATCTTCTTCTCCTTGAGCAAGGCGGCTCGGTCAAGAAACTCTTTCTCCTTCATGAACTCCTTTCGATCAATGCCATTTCAGAAAAATGGATGCAGTGTCCGCCGAAAAGTCAATGGAATGCCAACTGACTTCGACTCCTCATCGGAAACAGGAGTGACGAGCTATTCGTGCCCGCAAAGCCAGGATTTGAAAAATCCCACGTGCGGGCCTGCCAACTATTGGAATCTGATCTCTGACGGTAGCCGCTTAAAAATGACGTACTTTTCGCCGACAGTGAGGGGCCGGGTGACTTCGTCCTCGCTCAAGCTGGAGAGAGTCTTCCTTACGTCGTCACGATAACGACAGATATCGATCTCTCCGAGCTTTCCCCCTTTATCTTTCGAAGCGGAGACTGAGAATGTGGAGGCCATTACCCCAAAGTCCTTTCCGCCGCTGATCAGGGTGTAGACGGAATCGGCCACCTCAGGAGTCGCGCAGACGATTTCCGCGAGGGTCATGTACATCGGTTCCTCGTACTTGACCTTCGCCGCTATGTTGATCCACATCGATAGTGGCTTTCCATTCTGCATCGCGGGGGTGAAAACCCAATTCTTGATCTTTGTCAGGGCTGCTGCGTCCCATGCGGAGTCACCGCTAGGGTTGAGAATTTCACCTTTCATTACTGTCCCGTTCTCGGCGATCTGCAGTTTCAGGTCGAAGACCAACCGGCCTTCTCCGATTCCGCCCGGGAGCGGCGGGAAAGGTTCCTGCTCCACGAGATGCGGGAGTCGGTCAGGCATATCGACGGGTTGTGTTGATGCACAGCCAAGGGCAATGAGGGCACAGAAAGAGCAAAACAGTATCGCTTTCATGCTGTACCTCCTGGGAAACAAAAAAACCTCATTCCCCCGCAGATTGCGGGTTCCTGAGGTCCATTCTATACATGCGACGAATCCATATCCCCTCCGGGATAGGGAGTTTTCTTGCGCCAGCTGCCTGGAGGGGTATCATCCCCCTCCACCATGTGGAAAAGATCGAGACAATTGTCCTGAAAGTCAAGGGCCCGTCCGCGGAGAGGTGGCGGATTGGTTCCTTCTTTCTCCGTATGTGGAAACGAAATCCTCGAGTCCCTTCGCAATCTGAGCGGCGATTTTCTGACGAAAACCGTCGTTGAGGAGCAAAATTTCGTCTTCGGGGTTAGAGATGAACGCCGTTTCGACGAGGACGCTCGGCACCTGGGTCGGGGCATTGAGCGTGAAATTGAAACTTCCGACCACGCCGAACGGCTCAAGCCCGAGCTCGAGCATTTTTCCGTAGACGTCCGCCGCAAGGGGCTGGAAGCCGAGGTGGCGATAGTATGCGCTCGTTCCCCTCGAGAGCTCCGGGTCGGAGGAGTTACCGACGGAATTGGCGTGAATGCTCACCAGAAGCTGTGCGCCCGATGCGAGAACCCGCTCCGTGCGGTCCGACATCGAGACCGACTCGTCGGCGCTTCGCGTCATAATGACGTTTGCTCCCTTTGTTCTGAGGAGCGAGTCGAGATGTTGAGCGATGATGAGGGTGATCTCCTTCTCCTTCACGCCGGTTGACCCGAGGGCTCCGTCGTTATCGCCCCCGTGACCCGCATCGACCGCAATTATCATCTTACTGAGGACCGAGTCGATCGAGAGGATGACCGGAGGCCTGCGTACGGTGATTCTGAGCGTGGAGCCGTTTTCGTACGAGGCGTCGTAACCCCAGTGTTGCTGATACTCCAGAGTGATCGTCAGCCTGTACTGCTCCGCGGCAATCTGGCTCCACGCCACACTCTTGATGCCCTTCCCCGAAAGCTGGTGGGTGATCCAGTTCGTGTTGGATGTGGCGCCGAAAATGTCGACGACGATCGTCGCCGGATTGACAGTCTGCTGGGTCAGATAGGGAAGGCGCTGATCCAGCGCGACCGTCACGTAGTCCTGTTTGTCGTCTCCGGATATGGCGAGCGCTCCGACAAGGGATCGGGGATGCGGTGTCTCGGGAGGAAGGAGCTGTGCGAAATCATCGGGGAGCCATGCTTCCATTTCGTCGCCGAGCCGCACCCGATACTGATCGGCTGTCTTCCCCGTCACTTCGACCCGCACTCCACTCCGGAGGTATCCGAGTTTTGCGCCGCCCAGCCTGTCGGTGCCGGTCCCCGCGTTGAGGTAAGGGCGTTTCCCGACAATTTCGGCGACGCGGGGGAGTTCCTTCGGCAGGATTGAAATCTTGCCGCGCGAGAATGCCTTTTCCCTCGAGAAGAAACTCTTCTTCAGGTGGAAACGGATCGGGACATTCCTCGCTTCGTCATCCTCCTTTACCTTGTACCTCCCGATGTAAATTCCCCCCAGACCTCCGTTCTTCGGAACGGGGAGCTCCGTCATCGGAATCCCTGACTCGACTCCATCGATGTCGAAGGAGGCGGTGTATCCGGGACTGCCCTTAAACTTCACCTCGAGGATATCGTCCCTTCCCAACCACAGATCCTGGGAGGGTTCCATCATTACCGTATCGATGACGAGAGGGTCCCGCTGGGAAGTCTTCGGCGGCTCCGGGCGAACCAGAACAAACTCTTTGACCAAGGAATCGCCCTTCACATCGCGGGCGACAAGGCGTAACGTCGAGGTGCCGACGGGAACGCTGACGGCCCCGCAGAACGCTCCGCTGGAGTACACCTTCGTAGCCTTTCCGTTGATTGAAGCTGTTGCACCGGAGAGTGTGCAGGCGGAGACACGTTGCTTCGCCGCCGTGCAGATCGTGGTGTCTCTCTCCGGTTCGACGACCCGGATGAAAAGCGAGTCGGCTGTCTGGTAGGAATACGCCGCGATCGGGAAGAGAAGGAGTATAAGGACGACGACGATGAGGACCGAGCGAATCATTGGCATTGAAAAAAGATCGTTTTCGTTGGGTGTCGGGGCTTCTGTGACGCTACAATATAATAGTGGGCGGACAAACTTGCACGACATCGGCTCCGGGTGTATATTGGCTCAACTGCAAATGCCGCATGGATAACTCGCAGCGAGGTCCTTCAATGAAACCTTTTTCCGGGGCGGCCGTATACTGATTTCCATCCCTCTATTCTCAAACACTCAAGGTGCGATCCATGAGACGTCTTTTTGCATTTGTAATCCTTGCCGCCTGTTTCTCGGTGACCCTGGCCGCACAGGAAGAAGCCAGATTGCTTCGGTTCCCTGCCATCCACGGCGACAGAATCGTGTTCAGCTACGCCGGCGATCTTTACACCGTTTCGGCGACCGGGGGTGTCGCGCGCAAGCTGACGAGCGATATCGGGTACGAGATGTTCGCACGATTTTCGCCCGACGGAAAGTGGCTCGCTTTCACCGGCCAGTACGACGGGAATACCGAAGTTTACCTTATGCCCTCCGACGGGGGCGTGCCAAAAAGGCTGACGTACACAGCGACGCTGGACCGCGACGACGTCTCGGACAGGATGGGGCCGAATAACATCGTCATGTGCTGGAAGGACAGCACCCACATCGTCTATCGTTCGCGAAGGACTGAATGGGACGACTTCAAGGGGCAGCTCTACCTTGCCTCCGTCAACGGCGGATCTCCGGAACAGCTCCCGTTGCCGCGCGGTGGATTCTGTTCCTTCTCGCCCGACGGACAGAAGATGGTCTATAACCGGGTCTTCCGGGAATTCCGGACCTGGAAGAGGTATCGCGGAGGCCAGGCCGATGACGTATGGCTGTACGATTTTGCCACCAAGCAGACGACCGACCTCACGAACAATCCTGCCCAGGATATCATCCCGATGTGGGGAGGGAATAACAAAATTTACTTCATCTCGGATCGTGACGAGCACAAGAGACTGAACCTCTATTCATACGACCTTGAGACGAAGGAGACAAAAAAGCTGACCGACTTCGTCGACTTCGACGTGAAGTTCCCTTCGATCGGCGACCGCGCGATTGTTTTCGAAAACGGCGGGTACCTCTACCGCTTTGACCTGGCCACCGAGAAGGTCGACAAAGTGAGCATCACCATCGATGAAGATTTTGCTGCCGGAAGGACGAGCTTCGTCGACGTGAGCAAGAGCATTACGAACTATGAAATCTCCCCCGACGGAAACCGTGCTCTCTTCGGTGCGAGGGGGGATGTCTTCACCGTACCGGCAAAATACGGCAATACACGGAACCTGACTCACTCCTCCGGAATCCATGAAAGGAACTCGAAGTGGTCGCCGGACGGCAAATGGATCGCATGCATCTCTGACGCATCCGGCGAAGACGAGGTCTGGCTATTGCCGCAGGACGGTTCGGGACAGGGAACCCAATTGACGAAAAATGGCGATGCGTACAAGTACCAGCCGTACTGGTCTCCTGACAGCAAGAAGATCGTGTGGTCGGACAGGAAACAGCGGCTTCAATATGTCGACGTCGAGACGAAGAAGGTGACGCCCGTCGTCCAGGCGACGGCCTTCGAAATCACCGACTACGTCTGGTCGCCCGACAGCAAGTGGATTGCCTATGCCAAGCCGGAAGACTCGGCGATGACGACGGTCTATCTTTATTCCCTGGAAAAGAAGGAGTCGTACCCCGTCACCGACGGATGGTTCAACTCGTACTCCCCGGCATTCAGCTCGGACGGAAAGTATCTCTTCTTCGTGTCGGAAAGGAGTTTCAACCCAACGTTGAGCCAGACCGAGCTCGACCATGTCTACAACGACCTCGCGAAAATCTACCTCGTCACCCTGACAAAAGAGACAAAATCGCCGTTTGAGCCGAAAAGCGACGAAGTAAAAATCTCGGAACCACCGAAGGGCGGAGAGAAGGGGGACAAGAAAAAAGAGGAGAAAGAAGAGGCAAAACCTGCCGTCAAGGTCGACCTCGAGGGTCTCCAGCAGCGGATCGCCGGGCTTCCGATCACGGCAGCGAATTACCGCGACCTCACCTCCGTGGGCGACAAGCTCTATTACATCCGCGCCGGTTCGAAAGACGAAAAAGCGAAGTTCCTCTACTATGATTTCGAAAAGCTCAAGGAGACCGAGCTGGGCGATTTCAACGGATTCGAGGTCTCCGCGGACGGAAAGAAAGCGATCGTCGGTGAGGAGGGATCATACGCGATTATCGACCTTCCCACGTCGAAGATCGAGATCAAAGATCGTCTCAACCTTTCGGACATGAGAGTCGTCGTCGACCATCATGCGGAGTGGATGCAGATCTACCACGAAGCGTGGCGACAGATGCGGGACTTCTACTTCGCCCCGAACATGAGCGGCGTGGATTGGGAGAAAGTGCGGAAGAACTATGAGCCGCTCGTCGCCTACGTCAACAATCGTGCGGACCTGACGTACATCCTCGGCGAAATGATCGGTGAGCTGAGCACCGGTCACACCTACGTCGGCGGAGGCGACATGCCTCACGCGGAGCGGATCCAGACCGGCCTCCTCGGCGCCGTTGTCGTCCGCGACCCGGTCTCCGGGTATTACCGCATTACGAAGATTCTCACGGGAGAGAATTGGGATCATTCGCTCCGGTCGCCCTTGACCGATATCGGCGTGAACGCAAAGGAGGGTGAGTACATCCTCGCCGTCAACGGAAAATCGACGAAAGAGATGACGGATATTTATGAGTCGCTCGTCGGCACCGTGGGCAAGCAGGTGACGCTCACGCTGAACGCGGAGCCGGCGGAAGAAGGGAGTCACCAGACCGTCGTCGTGCCGATCGGTGACGAACATGAGCTCTATTACTTCAACTGGGTTCAGTCGAACATCGCGAAAGTCTCGAAAGCAACCGGCGGGCGGGTCGGATACGTTCACATCCCCGACATGGGTTTTCACGGACTGAACGAGTTCGTGAAGTACTACTATCCCCAGCTTACGAAAGAGGGACTCATCGTGGACGTCCGGGGGAACGGCGGAGGATTCGTATCGCCGATGATCATCGAGCGTCTCCAGCGTGAGATGGCGATGATCGACATCGCCCGCAACACAACGCCCGGTCCCGACCCATCGGGGACCTTCGTAGGCCCGAAGGTGATGCTCCTGGACGAATTCTCGGCGTCGGACGGCGATATCGTCGCCTATCGGTTCAAGAAATACAAGATCGGGCCCATCATCGGCAAAAGGTCGTGGGGAGGCGTCGTCGGCATCCGTGGATCTCTTCCGTTCATCGACGGCGGATTCCTCAACAAGCCCGAATTCTCACGCTACGATATCGAGGGGAAGGAATGGATCATGGAAGGACACGGAGTGGATCCGGATATCGTGGTTGACAACGACCCGGCGAAGGAATATCAGGGCATCGACGAGCAACTCAACAAGGGGATTGAAACCGTGCTCGATTTGATGAAGACTCATCCGGCCAAGCTTCCCCCGCCGCCTCCGTACCCCGACAAACGGTAACGGCTCAATCTTCTCATGCGAAAAGCTCCGGGCCGCCGAAGGTCCGGAGCTTTTTTGTTTGTTCCCGCGAAGCGCTGTGAAGGACGACTTCCAAGGGCACATCTGTCCAGGTCGTTGATGACCCGCCAGACCTTCAGACCGGAGGTGTTACAGTTTGCATGCTCAACGAGTCGAGTCTTCGCTCGTCCGAAAAGACCACGGAGGAATCGGCCCTATCACGAACAGGCAAGACGACGGTTTCGCAGCATGAGGCCAGTATGGGAAAGCCCGGACAAAAACTGCTCACCTCTTTATTCTCTATTCGTCTTTGCTGTCTCCTGTATTCTGCCTCCTTTCCCCACTCTCGGGCGCGAATTGATTTTCCCTCATTTTGTTTGTATTGTGTCGTCTGGGAGCCCCTATGCCGTTGTTTTCCAGATTCGAGACAGAGTTGCAGGTTCGCCCGGACGACATCGATATGAATCAGCACGTCCACAATACGCGCTACCTCGACTATGTCCTCGCCGCACGCTATGACCAGATGGAGCGCTGCTACAAGATGAGCATGGGGGAATTTCTCTCCCTCGGGTACGGATGGGTCGTCAACGAGACGCATGTCGAGCACAAGCGGCCCCTCGGACTCGGCGAGACGATCATCGTGCGAACATGGATCGATGAGCTCCTGAAGAAAGGAGTGAAAGTTCGCTTCGAGATTATCAAGAAGGAGAGTCAGAAGCTTTCGTGTGAAGGGTACATCCTCTACACGATGATCAACCGGACGACAGGCCGCTCCGAGGTGATCCCCGAGTGGATTGTCGCAAAATACTCCGTTTGACGGACGACAGGGGGCGAAAGGTCCGGCGGAAGCCGGAAGAAGCCTGAGTCCAAACCGAGTCGGTTTGGATTTTTTTTGAGGATTTAGCAACCTACGTAGCCTAAGAGGAGAACGTGCCCGAAGCTTTTGTCCCGAGCACCAGGCTCTATTTTCCCTCGGTGACCGTTGTCACCGCCTCGGCCGGCGCCGGAAAAACGCACGCGCTGACCCATCGCTATGTGCGCCTCCTCCTTTCCGACGATGTGCCCCATCATTCGCTCGCCAACGTCCTCGCGATCACCTTTACGAACAACGCCGCGACCGAAATGAAGCAGCGGATCCTGAAGCTGCTGAAGCTCGCCGTCCTCGGAGACGAAGAGACGCTCGCCCAGCTTGCTCCTCTCTTTCAATATTCCCTCCCGGAACTTCAGAGCCGGGCGGGACGGCTTCTGGAGACGATCCTCGACAATTATTCGGACTTTCAGGTCCGCACGATCGACAGTTTCATGTCGATGGTTTACAAGACGATGTCGCTGGAATACGGCATCCCACCAGGGTATGAAATCTCGTTCGATGCCGAGCGGGTCTTCGATGCGGCAATGGAGGTCTTTTCGCGGGAGATCGCCGCGGGAAGTCCCCGGGCTGCGATCGTTGAGGATCTCGTAGAACGGATCGCCGGGAACAGGCGGGGCAATTCGTCCTACCTGTGGAATCCATTCCGCGACATCCTCTCTCATCTGAAGGAAATTCACAGAGCGATCGGGGCGTACACGAAGCCGCTCATCCGCGGTGATTCGCGCGAGGAGACAAAGAAGCTCGAAGGGGAGCTGAGGGATCAGTGCGAAAGGGTCCTCTCTGCCGTCGGGCGTTCCGGTCTCACGCCAAACGGAAGATTTCTTGCCGACGCGGAGCTCCTCCGTTCCGGGAATGCGTTGCCGCTCATTGACCGGACACTGAAACCGAGTCCGGTCAACAAACCGAAAGGGAAAGCTGAAGCGGCTCTCTTCGACAGGTGGGAGGCGGAGCTCATGGGGGAACATGAGAAGTTCACGGAGTTGCTCCGGCACTACGCGGCGTCGTACGCTGAGAGCTTCTATTCGCCGTACGTCGCCGCCTTCGAGGCGATCTCCGAAACCGTCGATGCCTATAAAAGGAGAGAGGGGATAATATTTCTTGAGGAAGTCGGCCGCGTTCTCGCCGGCCAGTTGACGGCACAGGTCGTCCCGGAGGTATTCTACAAACTCGGAGAGAGCATCTTCCACTACCTCATCGACGAGTTCCAGGATACTTCGCGGATTCAATGGGCCAATCTTTTTCCCCTCCTCGAGGAATCCCTCTCGAAAGGAGGGAGTCTCTTTGTTGTCGGCGACACCAAGCAGTCGATCTACGCGTTTCGTGCCGCCGATTGGCGTATCATGAGAGAGCTCTCTCTGCGGAATCCTTTCCCCTCCGCGCGACACGAGGTGCTGACGCTCGGGACGAATTACCGAAGCGAGGAACGGATTGTCGAGTTCGGACGTGAGATTTTTCATACCATTGTTCCGTCGGGCGGGCTTTCGACTGAAGCCGCCGCCAGCGGGCTTTCCGAGTACGAGCAGGAGGTGATCCCTGTGAACCGGGGGAAGGGAATCGTGGAAGTCTCCTTCATCGAGGCGACAGACGGGGGAGAAGCTGAGAGAGAGAAGATCCTCGACATTGTGCGGGACTGTCGCGCGCGGGGATATCGCCTCAACGAGATCGGAGTCCTCGCCGCGGAGAACGACAAGGTATCGGAGATCAGCGGCTGGCTCAACGAGGCGGGATACCCGATCATTTCCCACAGTACTCTCGACCTCAGAAGAAGAAAGAGCGAGGGGGAACTTGTCGCTCTTCTTCGTTTTCTCGATTCCCCTCTCGACGACCTGTCGTTCGCGGAATTCGTGCTCGGCGATCTCTTCGCGAATTTCCTTGTGCTGGAGGGGAGGAGTCCAATGGTCGGACGCATCACCGACCTCTTCGTCGGAGTCCGCGGTTACCCGTCCGCGCCCCTGTATGCCCTTTTCCGCGAAAGATTCCCCGACCTCTGGAAGGATCACTTCGAACGGTTGTTCGCCGCGGTCGGATACTTCCCTCTCTATGACCTCGTCACCGAAATCACGAAGACATTCCGCCTCTTCGAATCGTCACCTGGGGAGGAGGCAACGCTGACGAAGTTCCTCGAAGTAATCAGGATCTTCGAAGCAGAGGGATCCAACAGCCTGAAGAGTTTTCTCGACTTTTCGGCCGACGAGACGAGCGAGGAAGCATGGAAGATCGAAGCTCCCCGGGATCTCGATGCCGTTCAGCTCATGACGATCCACAAAGCCAAAGGTCTTGAATTTCCGGTTGTCATCCTCCTTCTCCGGGATAGATCCCCGAAGGCGCCGGGATATGTTGTGCGGGAGGAGGAGGAGGGATTGCGCCTCTTTCGCGCAACGGAATCGATCGGCGAAAAGGTCGAAGAGATCCGGAGACTGTCGGAAGAGGAGGAGTTCAGGCGGAAGGTCGATTCCCTCAATGTCCTGTACGTCGCTCTCACCAGGGCCGGGAGCGAGATGTACGTCCTCGGGCTGCAGGGCGCGGAACGAAAAGAGCCGACCAGATTTCTGCCGGAGCCGGCGGCGGAGCATCCTCCAAGGCCCGTACGTCGGAAGACTCCATCCTCCCCGGAGAGACGATTTGAACCCCGGCATCGAACGGGGCGGATGCCCAGTACACTTCATTACGGCGAACGGCTCATCGCAACGGAGGCAAGGAGGGGTGACGTCCTTCATCATCTCCTCTCCAGGATTTCAGACCTCACCGCAGTGGCAGCGGGGGACCTTACTCTTTTCGCCGAAGAGTCGTGTGCGCATCTTGGCTTCAAAGGATCTGCCGAAGAGGTCGCGGCGACTGCGCGGCGATTTTTGCAGGATGAAAGATTCAGGGATCTCTTTACCGCAAAAGAGGGAAGGAGCTTCCTCCGTGAACAGGAACTTGCGGCACGCACCGGTGCACTCTTTCGGGCGGACAGGATCGTCCTCGACCCTCACCTGGTGACGGTCGTTGATTTCAAGACCGGCGGGGATGAGAATGAAACGGAGTACCTGGCGCAGGTCCGGAGCTACATGGAGATCCTCCGCGATATTTACGGGGAGAGGAAGATCGCCGGAGCTATAGCGTATGTAGACCTTCTGAAACTTCGGGAGGTCGCATGAGCGAAGTACGAGTCATCGCTGCCGGCGACAACCTGATCGACGAAGTTGCTTCGGCGCTCGTGAGCGAGGGGCACGACTTTTCCCGTAACATCGTCGTCTTCCCTGGGAAACGGCCCGCCCATGCTCTCCGGAGAGCGATCGCCGGATCGAAACGGGCGGGCATCATTCCCCCGCGGATCTTTTCCGCCGACAGCTTCATCGACTACCTTGCCCAGGAACACCTTGGCCTTCACCTGAGTCCGCTGGAACCGCTCGATGCGATCGCGCTGCTCCACCCGATTTATCTGGCCGAGGAACATCGTCCGGGTGGCAGTCATTTCGAAGACCTCGAAGAGTTTCTGCCGCTCGGACAGAAGCTCTTTGCGGAACTTGAGGAGGTCCGGATCGCACAGATTCCGGAGCGACGTCTGCGGGAAGTTCTTTCGGGAATCACGGCGGGAAACGCCGCATCGTTTCAACGATTGTTCGAGCAATTCTATGCCGAGGCGGAAAAGAGTCAGCTCGCGACGCGATCGATGCGGTATGGAATCGTCGCGGACTCAGCTGAGAACATTGATCTGGCCGGGTTTCGGAGGGTTGTCGTTGCGGGATTCTTCGCGCTTACCGAAGCGGAGCGGCGAATCTTTTCGCGAATCCGCGGACTCGAGAATGCGGTCCTGATCTTTCAGCAGGGGATCGGCCTGGGGGTCGAGCTGGAGCGGCTTGGCATTCCGGTGGATCTTCCTGCCCCCAGTCAGAAAAGGCCGAACGTCTCCTTCTACCAGTGCACCGACACACACGGGGAAGTGTTTGCTCTGACGAACTTGCTCGCGGGACTGAAGGATGGGAATCCTTCAGAGATCGACGAAAGTGTTGTTGTCCTCCCCGCCGCGGAGGCCCTTTTCCCGGTCTATCATGGATGCCTTCCGCTCTTCGGGGAGCAAGGGTACAATATTTCACTCGGATATCCTCTGCTCCGTACGCCGGTCTTCGGGTTCGTCCGGGCCCTGCTTGAGCTTCTCTCGTCACGCGTCGGCGAGCGATTCTCCGTCCCGCGGTACGTCGAATTCATCCTCCATCCGTACACGAAGAACATCCGTCTTGGAGGTGATCCGGAGAAGACCCGGATTTTGTTCAACACGATCGAGGAGCACTTCCTCAAGGGAACCTCGGCGAGTCTTGTCGCACTACAGGAGCTCGAGGAAGATGACAACCTTCTCGCCCGTGCCTCCGACCGGATCGGCGGAATCGGTGCAGAGCTTCCGCCCGGGGATCTCAAGGCGCATCTGCGGCGAGTCCACGACATGACGATCCGTGTCTTCGACGGCATCGGCTCGGTGGGAGAATTCGCGAATGCTCTTATCGGGGTGCTCAGGTTCGTCGACGAAGAGAGCACGGCCCGGTTGCATCCCTTCTTCTATCCCTTTGCGGCCGCGCTCGTGGAAAGCCTGGAACGGCTTTGCTCGTCGCTCCTGGCGCCCAAACGTCTGGCGAGTACGGAGGCGTACGTCTCTTTCTTCCGCACCTACCTTGCCACCGTTGAGGTCCCGTTCACCGGAACACCTCTCCATGGACTGCAGGTGCTCGGCTTTCTCGAGACCCGCTCGCTTCATTTCAAGAATGTCTACCTCCTTGATGCGAACGAGGACACACTCCCGGGGAACAGGGGAAACGATGTTGTACTTTCGACAAAGGTTCGGGAATCACTTGGCCTGCCGACCTATCGCGACCTAGAGCGGGGGGCTGAGTACTATTTCAACGGGCTCCTCTCGGGGGCCGCAAATGTCCATCTCTTCTATGTCCAGGAAGGGCGGAGAGAAAAGAGCAGGTTTGTGGAAAAACTGCTTTGGGAACGACAGCAGGAGGCGCGAGTCGCCGACACAGCAGGATTGGTCCAGTCCGTCCGATATAGTTTTCAACTTGGCAACCGGCCTCCGGCGCCGATTCCCAAAACACAAAAAGTCCTTGAGACATTGCGAAAGCTTCCCCTCACCCCGACCCGACTCGACGCGTATCTTCGCTGTGAGTTACGGTTCTACTATGCACACGTCCTGCGCCTGAACGAACGGGAGATCCTCGACGAAGAAATTGCGCAGTCGGACGTGGGGACCCTCGTCCATGCAATTCTCCGATCGTATTTCATCCCGCTGAGAGGGAAAAGGATGACAAAGGAGACGCTCTCGAGGGAGGAACTGGATCGGAGGATCGATGAAGAGTTCTCGCTTCGTTACGGTGCGAATCCCGTTGGTGCCGCTCATCTCATGAAGATTCAGGTCCGGAAGCATCTTCAGGACTTCCTCGCACTCTATCAAATGCCCGCTCTCGACCGCCCGATCGAACTGATCGACGTGGAAGTGAAGCTCGAGGGAGAGCTGTACGGAGTGCGGATGACCGGAATGCTGGACAGAGTGGAAGCGCGGCAGGGAACGACCGTCATTCTCGACTATAAGACCGGTTCGAACGACAGGTTCACGAAAATTGACTTCGATGACCTCTTGCCCGAGGTCCGGGAAAGCTGGAACGATCATATCGGTTCTCTCCAGCTTCCTCTCTATGCAATGCTCTATTCGAAAGCCCGCGGCATCCCGATCGAGCGGGTGCGCCCCGCCTACCTCTTTCTCGGGAAGCAGGAAATCGACGGGAAGATCGAGACGCCGCTGTTCGTGGACGATGAGACTGCGGCAGAACAAATGGCGCTCATGGATGAAATAGCAGGGAGGCTCGTCTCGGAGATCTTCGATCTCAATGTTCCGTTCAGGCCTCCGCGACGATTGGAACAGGAATGCCGCAACTGTCCGTTCAAAGTCCTTTGTGGTACACAATGGGTAGTGTAGAGATCACGGAACTGCCGGAGGGTCGATGTCATCAAAAAAGCCTAAGATAGACCTGGAAACCTGGGGGAGAGAAATGGAGCGCCTTGTCCGCAAATATGGCGGACGGCATCACCCTCTCCAATACCGGGACCGTTATCAGCTTGTTGCCATGGTGATCCTCTCATCCCAGAGCACCGACGAGCGGATCAACGAATTGGCTCCCCAGCTCTTCGAAGCTTTCCCCACGATCGGCGATCTTGCTCATGCGCAACCCGAAGAGGTTTACAGATACTTTCCCTCGGTGCGCGGATGCATCAAGAAAGCCAAGTGGCTCATCGCCCTGGGAAAGGAAGTCGGGAGTCTCGAAGAGGTTCCGCACACCATGGCCGGGCTGACGAAGTTGCCGGGAGTGGGGCGCAAGTCGGCGAACGTCATCATCCGTGAGTCGGGGGATGAAGCGGAAGGAATCATTGTCGACATCCATGTCCTTCGTGTGGCTCCGAGGCTTGGCATTGCGAGAGGAGAGGACCCGAAGAAGATAGAAAGGCAAATGATGGATATCCTTCCGAAGGAGATGTGGAATGAGGCAGGGATGGCTCTGTCATTCCTGGGAAGAGAGACCTGCCGGCCCACCGACCCCAAGTGTGAGGAATGCGTGTTGAATTCCGTTTGCGACTACTTTGCCTCCTTGAGTGATGGCAGAAAGCGGAAGCGACAGGCGACATAACTCCGGTTTTGGTCATCGCCTTGACTTTTTCGGTGTATGTTCGCTCTTTGTGTTGACCAATCGACCGATCCACGAATCTGGAAGGCTGACGCTTCGGCCGCGCTTCCGAACTCACCTTCTTTGCGAAAAGGATGAATCACGGAACGAGCTCCGAAGAGAATTCAAAACAAGTTGTGTTTCGACGCGACGTGGATTTTCCTCATCGCACGATGGAGAGGGGTCCGCTCTTCAGCGTTATGGACCTCGGCCTCCGGCCGCTCCTCGATGGATGCGTCGAGATCGCGGAACGGCTTTCGCTCGGGTGATCGGATCCGACCCGTTTCCGTCGAGAAGCTGGCGCGGGCTCCCATGTTTGTTCAGAAAGGGACTAACAGATGATCAGGCGGATTAGCGCGTGCACACTTGCGTTGACACTTTGTTTCGCTTCTCTTCACGCAGAGGATGCGAAAGAGATTGTGAGGAAGGCCAACGATCTTCTGAGAGGAATTCATTCGTACGCCGAGATCACGATGACGATCGTCAAACCCGAATGGTCGAGAGCGATTTCGATGAAATCGTGGTCCCTCGAGCCCGACTATGCCCTCGTCTACATCACCGACCCGGCCCGCGATAAGGGAACGGTGACGCTCAAACGGAAGAACGAAGTATGGAACTGGCTCCCGAGCATCCAGCGAGTCATCAAGATCCCACCGTCGATGATGCTCCAGTCGTGGATGGGGTCTGATTTCACGAACGACGACCTTGTCCGCCAATCATCTATCGTCGAAGATTATACCCACACCATCCTCGGGGAGGAGACATACGAGGGGAACCGGTGCTGGAGAGTGCAGCTCGTTCCGAAGCCCGAAGCGGGTGTCGTATGGGGAAAGATTCTCATGTGGATCTCCAAGGGTACCTACCTCGAGTTGAAGACCGAATATTATGACGAGGACGGCAAGCTGGCGAAGACATTTCTCGGGAGCAACATTAGGACCTTTGACGGCCGGCTTCTTCCGGCGCACTGGGAGATGATCCCAGTCAACAAATCCGGCGAAAAGACCGTCCTCGAGTACCGTCAACTGAAATTCTCCGTGAACCTCGACGACGGGTTTTTTTCCGAAGAAAACATGAGGCGCGTCCGATGACAAACCCCGTTCGAAACGGCGATATCGTGCGAGCGTCGCCCGCGGAGTCGCCGGCCGTGTTTTACCTCCGCCTTGCGTGGCGAAACATCTGGCGCAACAAGCGCAGATCGCTGCTCCTCATTACCTCCGTCGTCGTCGCAGTCTTCATCGCGATCATCTTCTCCTCGCTGCAGTTCGGGCAGGACGAATACATGGTCCGCGTCACTGTGGGCTTCTACGAAGGGCATCTGCAGATTCACGGCAGAGACTACTGGGAGAAGAGATCGTTCGATCAGTCAATGGAAATGTCCGGCGCGGAACTAGACTCGATTTGTTCCCTGTCGATGGTGGAAAAGGCGGCACCGCGCCTTGAAACGATTTCGCTCGCCTCTCATCGCACAGCGACGAAGATCGCCTCGATCGTCGGCATCGATCCTTACCGCGAAAATGAGCTCACGGGGCTGCGAAAGAGGATGATCGCCGGCTCTTATCTCGACAGCGGCTCGACCGGCGCGGTCGTTTCTCAGGGGCTTGCGCGCCTCCTGGACGTGGCGGTGGGGGATAGCGTTGTGCTGTACGGTCAGGGATATCAGGGAGAAACAGCGGCGGCCATCGTGCCGGTGCAGGGGATTCTTCAATATCCCCTTCCCGAGTTCAACAATTCTATGATCTATCTTTCCCTCGGGTACGCCCGCCGGCTCTATTCGGCCACGGGCCGGCTCACGTCGGTCGCGCTCCTCCTGAAAGACGCCAGGGAGCTTGATGCCGCGACCGCTCTCATCAGGACGAAGGTCAATGGCAACAAGGAGGTCATGACGTGGAAGGAAATGATGCCGGAACTTGTCCAGGGGATTGAACTCAACGACGGAGGGACCTACTTGATGCTCCTCATCCTCTACGTCGTCATCGGCTTCGGCATTTTCGGAACCGTGATGATGATGACTGTGGAGCGAACCCGAGAGTTCGGAATCCTTATCTCCGTCGGACTGAAACGCTGGCGGCTTATTTTCATCACCGTCATCGAATCGATTCTTGTCTCCTCTGTGGGGCTTGTGGCTGGCGTCATCATTTCAATACCCCCGGTCTATTATTTCTACCTCCATCCGTTTCGACTGGGGGGCGACTACGCGAAAGCAATGTTGGCCTACGGCTTCGAGCCGATCGTCCCGCTCAGCATCTCCCCGATCGTCTTCACAATTCAGGGGCTCTCGGTCTTCGCGTTGGGGGTTCTGAGCTCGTTGTATCCCCTTGTTGTCATTCATTCCCTCAGGCCGGTCCGGGCGATGAGGGGATAGGAGAGGGTCGTTGACCATTTGGAGCATGCGCCCATGATTGTACGAATGTCCTGGAAGAACGTCTGGAGAAGCAAGCGGAGAAGTGCCATCGTCGTCGCGGCGATTGCCCTCGGCCTCTGGGGTGGGATCTTCTCCGCGGGGATCATGGAGGGAATGGCGGAACAGATGGTCAACTCTGCAATCGAGCGGGAGCTGACGCACGTCCAAATTCATCGCGAAGGATTCCGCGACGAACGCTCGGAGCTTATGACGATCGACGATGCACCAGAGGTGGCGGACTACGCGAGACGGCTTCCGGGTGTTTCCGCAGTGACGAGCCGGTCGATCGTCGACGGCCTCGTCTCGTCCCCGACGACGTCACAAGGGGCGCGGATCGAAGGGATCGTCCCCGTCGATGAGCAAGCTGCAACCGCGTTGAAGAAGGAAGTCGTACAGGGCGCGTATCTCGACACTGCTCAGGTCAACGGCATCATCATTGGCAGGAAACTTGCGGAAAAGCTTGCCGTGAAGGTCCGGTCGAAAATTGTTCTTACGTTCCAGGGACCGGACGGGACTCTTATCTACGGCGCGTTCCGGATTGCCGGTCTCTTTGAAACCCCTTCTTCCATGTACGACGAGTCGACGGTCTATGTGAACCAGCGAGATCTCTTTGGACTTCTCGGAAGGCCGATGATCCATGAGATTGGCATTCGGCTTTCTTCCGAGACCCTTGTATCGTCCACGCAGGGAAAAATCCACGCCCGGTTCCCAGCCCTGGAGGTGATGAACTGGCAGGAGCTGGCGCCGGAACTGAAGGTGACGGCAGAGAGCACCGCGATCTTCATGAACATCTTCCTCGGAATCATTCTCGTCGCGCTCCTCTTCGGCATTACGAACACGATGCTGATGTCCGTGCTCGACCGGGTCCGGGAATTTGGAATGCTCATGGCTGTCGGGATGAAGCGGCGGCAGGTGTTCGTCATGGTGATGGTGGAAACGATCTTCCTCTCGCTGACAGGAGGAGTGGCCGGCATGCTCCTCGGGGGCGGAACAATCGCGCTTCTCCAGAAGACGGGCATCGACCTCAGCATGTTCTCCGCGGGGCTCGCCTACTACGGAATGAGCTCCTACCTCGTCCCCACGATTCCGGCAAGCACGTATCCGCTCCTCGCCCTGATGATTGTCGCGACGGCGGTCCTGGCGGCGATCTATCCGGCAATCAAAGTAATCCAGCTCCATCCAGCCACAGCCATTCGAACGTATCTCTGAAGGTTTCGTCCATGTCCCTCATCCGGCTTACCGGCATTACCAAGACCTACAACGAGGCGACCATTCCGGTCCGCGCGCTCGACGGGATCGACCTGTCGATCGATAAGCTCGAATTCACGGCGATCGTCGGACCTTCCGGTTCGGGAAAGACAACGCTCCTTAACATCATCGGCGGACTCGATCAGCCGACGAGCGGCAGCATCGTTATCGAAGGAGTGGATATCTCGGGGATGTCGGACAGCCGCCTCGTTGACTTTCGTCTCCGTCACATTGGATTCGTTTTTCAGGCCTTCAACCTCATTCCGGTCCTCACCGCCAAGGAAAATGTGGAATTCATCATGCTCCTCCAAAACGTCGACAAGGCCGGGCGAGACAGGCGCTCCGTTGAGCTCCTCGAGGCGGTTGGGCTCAAGGACCGGCTTGGCAGCCGCCCCTCGGAGTTGTCCGGAGGGCAGCAGCAGAGGGTGGCAGTAGCCCGTGCTCTCGCATCGCATCCGAGCTTTGTTTTGGCCGATGAACCGACGGCTAACCTCGACTCACAATCCGCGTTCTCTCTCCTCGAACTCATGGAGCGTCTCAACCGCACGTACGGGATGACCTTTGTCTTCGCAACGCACGACGCACGCGTCATCCAGAGGGCGCATCGCGTAATCACCATCGAGGACGGGAGAATCAAATCCGACAGAAGCAATACTCCGGGGTGACCATGCGGTCTCTCTCCCTGCTTCTCCTCCCGTATCTCTTTGCGGCGGAGGCGTATGCCCAAACGCAATCCGCCGACCTGGGCGGTTACCTCGAATACCTTTTCAGCACGACCTTCGACTCTCCGACGGGGAACAATACCGATCATCTCATCCATGCCCGATTCAACGGCAAATGGTATCCTTCCACATCGCTCACAGGGATCATGGAAATCAGGGTGCGCGGCTACGCGGGGGAAACGGTCGAGAAGACTCCCGAGTTCGCGGAGCAACTGAAGAACAGGCTCGGCTATGGCGATCTCGACGCCACACTCTGGTCCGGACATTCCTCGATCGGCTACGCTGAAGTCGACCGCCTCTCGATGAACTGGGCCCCGAAGGATTGGCTCTTCACCGTCGGGCGCCAGCGCATAGCATGGGGGACGAATCTTGTCTGGAATGTCATCGACGTGTTCAACCCGCTGTCCATTCTCGACTTTGATTATCCCGAACGCCCGGCAGCCGACGCCGTGCAGGTACAGTACTTTACGAGCGCCGTGACGAAAGTCGCCGTCGCGTACAAGCCCCGTACAACGTACTCGGAGAGCATCACCGGTATACTTTGGACCCTCAACCGGTGGGACTATGACTTTCATTTGGTGGGAGGAGAGAAGTTCGGGCTTGCGTACGTCGGCGGAGGATGGGCGGGAGACATAGCGGGGGGAGGATTTCGTGGCGAGATGCTCATCTCCCGGCGCCCAGATATCCTCACCGGCGAGGCGACCGGAAAACTCATGGAATCGACGGCTCTCTCAGGGGATTACACCTTTCCCAGCTCGTTCTATGTTCACACAGAGGTTCTGTACAACAGTCTCGGAGTCAACAAAGGAGGGGCGGTTTACCTGCCGATCTCGCAGCGGCTCGGCCTCCTCTCCCCGTCACGATGGTCGGTCTATCAGGAGCTTGCCTACGACATCTCCTCTCTTGTGAGAGGATCCCTCTTCGGGATCTATAATCCCGGAGACCGGTCCGTCGCTCTTGTTCCCTCCGTCTCGTGGTCTGCGGCAACCAACCTCGACGTCATGGTGCTTGGACTCATTTTTTCCGGGGCCAGCGGCACCCAGTACGGCGCGCTGGGGAAGGGGATTTACATCCAGACGAAATGGTCCTTCTGATTTCTTGCCCCGCAAGGCAGAAAGCGCGGAGATGAGGGTCAATGGAGGGCCGACTACGGTTTGAGGGTGATGGTAAGCGTCTCTCCGACTTCGATCACAGCGTAATAGCCCTTCGCGGCTGCGCCGCAATTCACGACCTGTGTCGTTCCAATCGAATCTGTTCCCCGAGCCTCGTGGATGTGGCCGCAGAGAACGGCATCAGGCTGGTATACCTCGATGAACTCCCGCACTGCACTGCTCCCTACGTGAGCGCCGAGAAAGGTCTTGTCGATCTTCGTCCGGGCGGGAGGAGCATGGGGGACAAAGATCTTCCGGCGGGCGGTCGAGACTTCCTTCCAACCTGCCTCAGCGCATCGACGAATCTCCTCTTCCGATATTTCGTTTGGAGTATGGAGAAACGAATGCGGTGCCGCAGACACGCCGAAGAATCCTACCCCTCCCACCACGGCGCCCCGGCCGTTGATCGAGACTCTTTCCGCCAGCAGCACCTCTTCGAGTACCGGAGGATCCATATTCCCGCAGACGGCAAGGAACGGGACACGCTGTTTCCGTACGATATCCAGCCCCTTTGCCAACTCACGCTTGTCCCCGTTCGTCGTTATGTCTCCGGCGAGGATGACGAGATCCAAGTCGTCTTCGGACGAGATTATTCGTTCCATCTCTCCGTATACTCCGTGGATGTCGCTTAGGGCAACTATTCTCATTGATCCTTCTTCGGTGAATCAATCCAGGTTTCTGCTCACCCCAATTTCGAAAATATCAATCTCGTCTTCAACTGGCCCAGACGGTTCCGGCGACATCATGGAGGCACTCTCCGCTCGCGCGGTGCACTGCGCTTATCGGTGGGGCATTCCGCCACAAGAGATTGGACGGCTTGAAGTTAGTGCCACGCTCCTTGCAATTCCCGCCGGAGAATGGTAGATTCTAGTGCCCATTCTACTAATTGATCTCTTATTCAAACAAACACAGTGCCGCTCCAAACTGCACGAAGCTAGTTCAGAACGCAAGGTTACTTTTTGGAAGCGGCACTAGCGACGATCGATGCGGCGGACGGAATAGACGACACGCTGGTACGGAACGCATGGCACAGAGAATTCTCGTTGCCGAGGATGACAAGACGCTTCAGAGTCTCGTCCGATTCAAACTGAAGAGTGCCGGCTTTGAGGTCGTCGTCGTAAATAATGGGGCGGAGGCGCTGGAGCATCTCAAGCGTGACAGGCCCGATCTGATCATCGTCGACCTGATGATGCCGGTAATGTCGGGGAAGGAACTCATCGTAGAACTGAAAAAGAACGGTATCACTAAAGACATCCCTCTCATCATTCTGACGGCGAAGTCGCTTGAGAAGGAGGTCATCGAGGGATTCTCACTCGGTGCGAGTGACTATATCAAGAAACCCTTTAGCCCGACAGAACTTGTCGCGAGGGTAAAGAACGTCCTTTCGCGATCAACCCCATCGTAGCAGATCTTCGTCATCGCCTCATCACCAGGTCGAAAAAGGGACTCAAATCAAAAATGGCTGAGCCCCGCAGAGATAGCTGTCGGCTGCGGAGATCGTTGCGTCGGATTGTCCCGCCCCGCGCGGCCTCCCGTCCTTGCAAGCCGCGAACGCCGAAGAGCTTTTTTGCCTGAGAGGAAACTGGACGCACCGCTGAAATGAACACTCTTGAAGGGAACAGGATTGCCATTCTTTTTGTCCTTTCCGTTACCGTGGTGGCGATCGTCGCGATTGTGGTCATCGGTATAACGCTTCTGGTCCGGAAAACGCTCGAGCGGCGCCGGGAGTACCAGCGCTCGCGTCTCCATGATTTCTACGCGCACAAGCTCAATGCCCTTCTTCAGGCGGATCTTGAGGAAGCTTCGGCTTCGACCGGAGAGCGCGAGCGACTTCTCGTCAACCTCAGGGAGGAGATTACCCGGCCCTCACGCTACAGCAAAGGTGTGAGGCGGGAGACACTGCTCGATATCATGATCGATTCCGCCCGAAACCTTCTGGGGGATTCACGGAGCGCTTTGGAAAGAGTCTTCTCCGACCTCGGCTTCGTCGATGAAGAACTCCGGAACCTTTCGAGCCGGCACTGGTGGGTGCGGGTGAAGGCCTGCCGCGCACTCTCGTTCATGAGGCCAAAGGTCGCCGTCGAGCCGCTCATTACACTCCTTGATGACAAGGATGAGGATGTTCGTGTTGAGGCGGCGATGGCGCTCGTCGATGTTGCCGGCGTCGATGCGCTGGGTCCTATTCTCAAGCATCTCCGTTTCATCTCTCCCTGGATGTCGCTGCACCTGTCGAAGGCGATCCTGGAGATCGGACTTCCGGCGGTCCAGGACCTTATCGACGGGCTGGCATCCGACGCGCCGACGGTCCGGAGCTTCTGCACAGAGATGCTCGGATCTCTCGGGGATGTGAGGGCCGTCGCCCCTCTCATGATCTTTGCGAGATATGCCGAAGCGCCCTTGCGATGTCGCGCTCTCAAAGCCCTCGGAGTTCTCGGCGACGATTCGAGTATCTCACTGATCATGGTGAACTGTTCGCACGAGGATGAAGAGGTAAGGCGCAGCGCGGCCGGAGCTCTCGGAAGGTTCGACACACCGCTCGCGGTTCCGTTCCTTCGCGACCTCCTCCTCCATGATACGGTCAACGTCCGTCTTGCCGCGGCGGAAGCCCTCGCCCGGCTTGGCAAGGCGGGAAGGGAGACGCTCCATGAACTTTCGGTCTCGGCGGATGACCTCGGCAGAAGCATTGCGCTGCAATTCCAGAGCGAGCCGGACGGAATGGTTCTCTCATTATAGCGATTCGAAACCCATGATTGAATTCCTCCTCTCCATTTTCGGTTTGCTCTTTTACGCCTACTCGGTCTTCGTAATCTTCTACTTTGTTGCGATCAACCTGGTCTACTTCGGGCTTCTTGCCTCATCGCTTGCGGCCGTCGTAAGGTACAAACGGCGCAACCTCTTCACCGATTACCGGGTCATCCTTCAATCGGAGGCGAGTCCGGCGATCTCGGTGCTTACCCCGGCATACAATGAGAGCGCCACGATCGTCGGGAACGTGAATTCCCTCCTCAAGCTCCATTATCCGACGATGGAGATCGTTGTTGTGAACGACGGCAGCAGCGATTCGACCCTTGAAGCCCTCATCGAGAATTTCCATCTTCGAAAGAGCGCGCGGGCCTACCTTCCCACGATCGAGACGAGCTCCGTGAAGGCCATCTATGTGTCGGATGAGATGCCCTTTTCCAACCTCATTGTCGTCGACAAGGAGAACGGCGGAAAGGCCGACGCCCTCAACGCGGCGATCAATGTCTCCAGGTACCCGCTTTTCTGCACGATCGACGCGGATTCCATCCTCGAGGACGACGCTCTCCTGAAGTCGTCAAAACCGTTCCTCGAAGATGAAAAGGTTGTTGCGGTGGGAGGCATCGTCCGGGTTGCCAACGGCTGCGAGTTCGAGCGGGGAAGGGTCAAAACGGTCCGTCTTCCGAAGAAGCACGTTGCCATTTTTCAGGTCACCGAGTACCTCCGCGCATTTCTTACCGGGAGGATGGGCTGGAGCGCGATGAACGGGCTCCTCATCGTCTCCGGCGCCTTTGGGCTCTTCCGGAGGGACGTCGTCGTTGCCTGCGGCGGATACAAGCACGACACCGTAGGAGAGGATATGGAGCTTGTCGTCCGGATGCACAGGTACTTGCGGCAGAATGACGTGCCGTATAGGATTGTCTTCGTTCCCGATCCCGTTTGCTGGACTGAGGTCCCCGAGTCACTCTCGCTTCTCGCGAAGCAGAGAAATCGCTGGCACCGTGGCCTCCTCGACACACTCCTGATCCATCGATCGATGTGGTTCAACGCCCGCTATGGGGTGATCGGTACGCTTGCGGGACCGTACTTCGTCCTCTTCGAGCTCTTCGGTCCGATCATCGAAGGGACCGGGTACCTTGTCGTTTTTATCTCCTTCTTACTGGGGATCGCGCACCTCGAGATCCTCCTCCTCTTCTTCACCGTGGCCGTCATCTACGGAGTTTTCTTTTCGGTCGGAGCCGTCCTCCTGGAAGAGGTCTCATTCCATCGATACCCTCGCCCCGCGGACCTCTTTCGCCTGATGGTCCATGCAGTCATCGAGAATTTCGGATATCGGCAGTTGACAGTCTACTGGCGGATTCGTGCCGTGTGGGATTACATGAAAGGAGTCACCGCTTGGGGCTCCATGCAGCGAAAGGGGTTCGCGGCATAATATGAAGGGAACGATCGTGGAACCTCGGTCTCGCACCGTCTTCAGTTTCAGACTCAAACTAGCGGCACTCTTCATCCTCGCGGGAGCCGTTCTCCTGATTGTGGGATCAATCGTCGTGGTCAATGCCCGCGATTTTCTGGAGCAGTCGGACCGGGCGGGAAGGAGCCAGCTGGTTCTTGAGAAGATCAAAGCTTCGCTCTATCGTCTGGCGATGTCGGAGTCTGAATTCAAAGGCTATCTCCTTTCACCCGACAGCGCGCATCTCGCCGATTTCGTGGCGAACTGCGAATCTCTCTCCGTAAGGCTGAACGAGTTAAAGGCGCTGACGGCGGAGCGCGGGGCGCTCCGGGGGCGGGTCGATTCCGTTGCGGTGATGGTCGAAGAGCTTCCGGCGACGATGAACGCTGCGCTTCGAGCCCGGACCGGAGAGTCCGGCATGACGGCCGCGAAGAAAGCGTCCGCTGGAGCGACGGAACGGTTGAGGGTGGCGATCGAAGAGCCGCTGGAGCGTAGCGAATCGGAGGAGAGGTTTCTTCTTGGATCTCTCCAGAAGGAGATGAGTGACCGATCCCGGTACACGGTCGCGGCCTTCTTCAGCGGCGGATTTCTGAGCATCGCTCTTTTCGGAGTAGCGCTTCTTCTCGTCCGGAGGGAGAACAGTCTCCGGCGCCTCCATGAGGAGGCGAGGATGGAGAGCGAAGGAAAGTACCGTCATCTTGTCGAATCGGCAAACGACATCCTGTATCAGACGGATCTGCGGGGAAGGTTTACGTACGTCAATCCGGTGGCGATCCGCTACACCGGATACGCCGCCGAGGAGGTCATTGGTAAGCTCTACCTTGACCTCATCGTGGACGGGTACAAGAATCCGGCCCGGCGATTCTACCTACATCAGGCGACGACGGACACTCCGACGACGTACTATGAGTTTCCGATTCTCACGAAGACCGGCGAGAAACGGTGGCTCGGTCAGAACGTGCAACTTCTCAAGGAAGCCGGGACGTTGATCGGTTTTCAGGCTGTGGCGAGGGACATCACCGACAGGAAGAAAAGCGAGGCAGAGTTGAGGGAGAGCCAGCGGCGTCTCCAGGTCGTCATTGATACCGTCAGCGACGGCGTCACCTTCAGCGACGAGGAGGGGAGGTTCACGGTCTTCAACAGGAGAATGCGTGCTCTCACCGGCTATACCATGGAAGAGGCAAATGGTGCGAAGGACTTTTCACGGCTTCTTTATCCGGATCCGGTGGATCATCAGCGGGCGTTGGACGGAGTGAAAGAGGTTCAGGAGCGCGGAAGCGTCTTCGACCTGGAGACGACGATCAGGGCGAAGGACGGAAGGAGGCTTGTCCTTTCGGTCTCGACCTCGCTGGTGCACTTCCAGGACCGCACGATGTTCCTGAGCACCTACCGGGATATCACCGACCGCAGACGTGCGGAGAAATCGCTCGAAGAGAGCGAGGCGCGCTTCCGGGAACTTTACGACGGTGCGCCCGTCGGCTACCATGAAATCGACCGCGACGGCCGCATCACTTCGGTGAACAGGACGGAGCTGGCAATGCTCGGCTTCAATGCCGAAGAGATGCTAGGACATTTTGTGTGGGAATTTGTGAAGGACCCGCAGGAGTCCGAAGCCCGCGTCCGGACCAAGCTCGCGACACGCTCGGGGGATGTATCATCCGGTGAACGGACCTACCTCCGCAAAGACGGGAAGGAAGTGCCGGTGCTGATCGACGAGCGTCTCCAGCGCGATGCGGAAGGCCGTGTCCGCAGCATCAGGACGACGCTCCAGGATATTTCCCAGCGCAAAGCGGCTGAAAGCGCATTGAGGGAGGCGAAGGAAGCGGCGGAGGCCGCGACAAAAGCGAAATCGGAATTCCTCGCGGCGATGAGCCACGAGATTCGCACGCCGATGAACGGCGTCATCGGGATGACGGATCTCCTCCTCAACACCGAGCTCTCCGACGAGCAGAGAGAGTTTGCGGAGACGATCCGGACGAGCGGCGAATCCCTCCTCACCGTGATCAACGACATCCTTGATTTCTCGAAGATCGAGTCGGGGAGGATCGAGCTCGACCAGCATCCGTTCGAGCTCGTCTCGTGCATTGAGGAGGTGTTCCACCTCATGTCTCCCAAGGCACTCGAGAAGAACCTCGACCTCCTCTATCTCATCGATCCAAAGGTTCCGCCCTATGTCGTCGGAGATGTGCTGCGTCTTCGTCAGATCATCTTCAATCTTGTCGGCAACGCGGTAAAGTTTACGAGTTCGGGAGATGTCTATGTCTCGGTCGGGTTGAATAAATCGGAGGACGGAAAGATCGAGCTGGAATTCTCCGTCAAGGATACGGGGATCGGGATTCCCGAAGCGAAACGCGACAGGCTCTTCAAGGCTTTTTCCCAGGTCGACTCTTCGACAACGAGGAGGTTCGGAGGGACTGGCCTCGGCCTGGCAATTTCGTCGAGACTTGTCGAGCTCATGGGGGGGCGGATATGGGTGGAAAGCACGGAAGGAAAAGGGTCGAACTTTCACTTCACGGCAGTGATGACCGCTTCGCCGGTCTCGACGGCTCCGAAAGTTTTCCTCAAGGGGAATATTCCGGAGCTCCGGCAGAAGCGGGTCCTTATCGTTGATGACAATCCGACAAACCTTCACATCCTCACCCTCCAGTGTTCTCAGTGGGAAATGATCCCGCGCTCCACGACCTCTCCGGCAGAGGCGCTGAGCTGGGTCCGTAAAGGGGATCCTTTCGACCTCGCCATTCTCGATATGCTGATGCCCGGGATGGACGGCGCGGCCCTCGGCAAAGAGATCAGGGCACTCCGGCCAGGAACTTCGCTGCCGATCATTCTCCTGACCTCCTCCGGAAAGTTCGGCGGAGAAGGGGAACAGGCTGAAGGGATTTTCTCCGCCTATGTCTCGAAGCCGATCCGTCAATCTCAGCTCTATGAAATCATCGTCGGACAGCTTCACAGCTCTTCGTCCGTCGTACCATCAAGACACGCTCCGCAAACCTTCGACAGGGAGCTTGCCAAACGCCTTCCGATGAAGATTCTTGTCGCGGAGGACAATACAATCAACCAGAAATTGACTCTCCGCGTCCTCAAACAAATGGGCTATGAGGGGGAGGTTGCCGAAGACGGGCGGCAGGTCCTTACGGCTCTGGAGACTTCGAGGTACGACCTCATCTTCATGGATGTCCACATGCCGGAATTGGACGGCCTCGACACCACCCGCTACATCGTCGCGCACTATGCTCCGCAGGATCGACCCGTCATCGTCGCGATGACCGCGGACGCGATGGTCGGCGACAGGGAAAAGTGCCTCGAAGCAGGGATGGACGACTATCTGAGCAAACCGATCAGTATCGAAACGATGCAGCAGACCCTTGAGCGATGGGGGAAGAACACCGCAAGAAAAACGGTGAGCTCGAAGCCGACGGCATCGCCGGAGGCGCTTCAGGACGAGACCATTCTCCGGAGGATGAAGGAACTTGGCGCCGAGACTGACCCGGCCTTCGCGATGACGCTCATCGACACCTTCCTTGACGATGCATTGGAGAGGATTGCACGGATCACCGAGGCACTGAAGCAAGGGAAAGCCGACAAGGTCTACTTTGATGCGCATACACTTCGGGGAGGATGCCTCAGTCTCGGTGCCCTCAACCTTGCTGCTATCCTCCACACCATGGAGGAGTCTGCGATGGAGGGAAGGCTGGAAGGCCTGGAGAAGATTCTGCGAGAGGTCAACAGCGAATTCGAAAAGACCCGGGAGTTGTTGTTGGCTCTCCGCCGGAAAGGAGAATCCCATGGTTGACGGAATCACCCCGCCTTCCTGTGCTCCGGCGCACCACCGTCGGGGAGGCCGGGCATGACAAAAAGCGGTCTTTGGCCCACGATCGTCGAAGTGCTGGGAAGGTTTATTCCCGTCCAGGCCGCCCTTCTTGCCATCCTCTTCCTCGGAAGGATCTACGAGTTTGCGGGGGTGGCGATGAACCATCCTTTGCCCTCGGGGTTCCCGGTTCTCTTTCTGGCCGCTCTTTGTCTGGATCTTGTCTACGTCTCGGCGTACACCCTTCTTCTCATAGTACCATTCGCCCTTCTCTCTCTTGCGAGCAGGAAGGCGGGGATGGCTCTCCTCTACACGTTGGGGTGTATGAATGTCTTGGGCGCATTTCTTCTCGACCAATATTTCTTCGTCACCTTTGTCCCGCTCGGGGCGGATCTCTTCGGATATTCATGGTCCGATATTCTTCTCACCGTTCACTCTTCGGGAGGATATGGGGTGTTGACCATTCTTCCCCTCATTCTCTTCCTGGCTCTCTTTGTTCTCGCCGTTCGATTTGCGGTGAAGCGATCGGTTCCAACCGGCGTCGCTGTCGGCGCGCTCACCGCTGCGCTGGTCATCACGGTGGTTGATCTTCTGATCCCCTCCGAGTCCGCGCTCTTTGCCTCCGACAGGGATTATTACCTCGCTGCCGACAAGATCCAATACTTCCTTGGGCAATCGATGGCGAAGCTTTCGGAACGACCGGCGGGAGCCGAGGTCACGTTCACCGGGTATCCGTTGCTCCGTAAAGACCGGACGCCGGACGTTCTCGGGCCCTTCTTTTCGCTTCACGACGAGAAGCCCAACCTGGTCTTCGTCATCGTGGAAGGATTGGGGAGGTCTCTCGTCGGGGAAGGAGCGCACTTCGGAGGATTCACTCCGTTTCTCGACTCTCTCTGCGGAGCGAGCCTTTACTGGGAAAACTTTGTCAGCTCAAGCGGCAGGACCTTCGGTGTTCTCCCCGGTTTGATGGGATCGTTGCCGTACGGTGAAAACGGTTTCATGGAGATGAGTTACAAGATGCCCTCCCACATCACGCTCTTCAGCATTTTGAAGAAGGCCGGCTACTTCACTTCCTATTACTACGGCGGGGACATCAGCTTCGACCATCAGAATGTCTTTCTCGAGCGACAGGGGATCGACCGGGTCATCGACGCGGCTGACTTCGGTCCTTCGTTTGCCAGGTCGGCGTCGAATGAGAGCGGATTCTCCTGGGGATACGACGACGGCGATCTCTTCAACCGATCCTTTGCGGCGATCGATGCAGACCCGCGGCAACCGAGGCTGGATGTCTACATGACCCTGACGACGCATGAGCCGTTCCGGCCCCCGCATCAGGATTCTTACGAACAGAAGTTTGAACAGCGTCTCGCCGCGCTCCCGTGGGATCCGGAGAGAAAAGATGCTGCGCGGCACTATGCGCCGGAATTCCAGAGCTTGCTCTACTTCGACGACGTGTTGCGTCAGTTCTTCGCGACCTACGCGGCAAGGCCTGACTACGCCAATACGATTTTTTTTATCACCGGGGACCACAGGATGATCCCGATCCCGGCGGACGTCATGATCGACCGGTTCCATGTCCCCTTCATCGTCACCTCGCCGATGCTGAGACATCCTGCAAAATTCTCCTCGGTCTCCTCGCATCTCGATGTGGCCCCGACGGTGCTGGCGATGCTCAGGAACCGCTACAATATTCCCGCTCCCGACTCGGTCTCATGGCTGGGGACCGGCATCGACACGGCCACGGAGTTTCGGAACGTCCACTCATTGCCATTGATGAGGAACAAAAATGAGCTGGTCGATTACCTCGACGGGACCGACTACCTTGCGGTTGATCAGGCGTACCGGCTTCGCTCGGACCTTAGCGCCGAACCGCTTGATGACTCCCGCCTGAAGAGCGACCTCGAGGGGAAACTAGCGAGCTTTGAAGCTCTCAACGCCTACGTCTGTGGAAACGACAAGGTGTACCCCTCCGACGTGAAACCGGCCGAAGCGAACGCGATTTCAAGGGATGATTCGCTTTTCGCCGCTCTGAAGCTTGGTTCCCTCGGTACCGAGGAGCTGTACGAGCGGGCGCGCACCCTGACGCTGGCCAAACATTACGAAGAAGCCCGGATCGTCTGTCGTCACTTGCTGCGGGACAATCCGGATCTTCACGACGTCCGGGTTCTTCTGGGCCTTTCGTACGCCTGGGATGGAAAATACTGGGAGGCGGAGCCGGTGTATCGGGAGGTCCTCCGACGCGCCCCGCACTACTCGGACGCGGTGTCGGCCCTCGCGGACATCGAGCTGTGGCAGGGGCACAGCGAAGTTGCCCTCGACCTGATCGATCGCGAGGAAGCGTTTCAGCCGAGAAACGTCGAGTTTCTCTATCGGAAAGCAAAAGCTCTTTTCTTCCTCGGAAGAGCGCGCGAAAGTTCCGCCGTGCTTGACACGCTTCAGCGGATCAACCCTGCGTACCCGGACGCGAAGGCCCTCCGGAAACGATTGACGGGAAAACAATCTTAGGCACCGTCCTGCGAATGAAACGACTTATCCTGATTCTTCAGCTGCTCGTTGTGGTCTTTCCGGGAGCGATGAGGGCTCAGACGGAGAAGGAGATGTTGCTCGGGGTGGATGAGCTTTTCACGATCGCTCGTCAGCGCGCCTTCAACGGCCATCGGGCCGAGGCGCGGGTTCTCCTCAAGGCGATTCTGCAACGATCGCCGGACTATGTGGACGTCCGTGTGCTGCTCGGACGTACCTACGCGTGGGACGGGATGTACGACAGTGCAAGGATCGAGCTTCGCCGCGCCCTCAAATCCAACCCGTCGAGCGTCGACGCGTACGAGGCGCTGATCGATGACGAACTATGGAGCGACCATCCGGAGGCGGCGCTTGGCGTAGCCGACGAAGCGTTGAAGCGCGATCCGAACAACGATGAGCTCCTCGTGAAGAAAGCAGTCGTGTTGCGCAACCTTGGGCGCGACTACGAGGCCCTCACGATCCTCGCGCGGGCCGAGGATGTCAATCCGGCCAATTCTCAGATTGCCGACCTGAGGGAGCAGATCAGGTCAAAGTCGATGTACTACTCTCTGAGCGCGAACTACACCGGCGACAGGTTCTCCGACATTTACGACCCGATGCATCTCGGGTATCTCCAGCTCAGCAGACGGACGGCGATAGGATCGGTCTTTGCGCGGGTGAACTACGGGTACCGGTTCAAGACACCAGGATATCAGGAAGAGGTCGATTTCTATCCAAGGATCAAGAGCGGCATCTATGCCTACCTGAACTACGGTTACTCCGAGGCCGATATTTTTCCCCGGCACCGGGCCGGAGGGGAGCTCTACGGGCGCCTGCCGTCGAGCATGGAGGGATCGCTCGGATTCCGGTACCTCTACTTCGGTCCCGGAAGCGAAGTGACGATCTACACCGGGTCGTTGAACCTCTACGTCGGCGACTACTACTTCTCCTTCCGGCCGTACATCACTCCGGGGAGCGGCAGTTTTTCACGTTCGGGAGGATTGCTCGTGCGCCGCTATTTCAGCGACGCCGACAGTTACGTCTATGCGCGTGGAAGTATCGGATATACTCCCGACGAGCGGGATGTCCTCCTCGCGACGGGTGTGAGCGGGAAGGAGATCTATTTCCTCAAGTCGCAGAACGGGGGAGTGGGGTTTCAGTATTCGGTTACCAATCACTACGTTCTTTCGGCGTCGTACGACCTTACGCATCAGGAATTGAGCTTCAGTCCGGGGAGTTATGTCTACGACAATTCCTACTCGGCGGGGATAAAGTATATCTTTTAGAGGCCACGAATCCACATTGGTCGAAATCGACGGCTAATGGGAGGATGTTGAACAAGGATTGAACTATTTGCACTTTTGACTTATATTGATTCTGTCGTAATCGCGGGAGTAATTCAGTGGTAGAATGCCAGCTTCCCAAGCTGGACGTCGCGGGTTCGAGTCCCGTCTCCCGCTCGAAATCAGAGTGATCGTCAAATGGCGAGCGGTCCCGCCTTCGGCGGGATCCTCAAGATTTCACAGACTTAGCTTCGCCGACTTCGTCGTCTCGCAAAGCCTGGAAATCTTGGGAGTTCGAGTCCCGTCTCCCGCTCGAAGGATGTGAATCGTGAAGAGAGAGTGCCTCCGTCAGATGGAGGCACTTCCGTTTTGGATACAAGTTCGCGGGGAGGCAAGGATCGGTGTGAGTTCTCATCGATTTGGTCCGGCCCCAGGGAAAACCAGTGATGGACAACTTCTTTCTTAAGACCAAGACTCATCGCGTGCTGACCTGGCCGGCGAGGAGCATTTTGGTTGTGTTCATTTTCGTCGCAGTCTATTTTTCAATTCCTGCGGCAAAGCATGCGGTAGTCTGGTTTACCGTCGATATCGATCCTCCGGCGCCGACCGCTCACCTCGTTGTGGAGAACTGGGACGCAAACATCGAGGTTTTTGAGCAGGCGAACGCCATCGCCGCCCAGGTTGGACATCCGGAGATTTGGGCGCTTGTGAATCAGCCCCCTTATTTCGAGGAGCGCACCCGAAGACAATCGATGGCCAACGCATGGGCGGCGGGGATCGACACCTCCCGTTTCCGTCTGCTTCTGGTACCTGCGAAAGAACCCAAGACGCTGAACAACGCGAAGGCGATCATCGACACAGCGTCGAAGCTTGGATGGAAAGAGCTTACACTAGCTACCGCGGTTTTTCACTCAGGCCGCTCAAAGAAAGCTCTTCGCTACTTTGCAGAACCGAAAGGGATCACGGTTCGGGTTCTTCCGTGGTTTGAAGCGGGAGCAACGCTGAGCGATTGGTACGAAACTGACGCAGGCCAGGCGGCCGCCTTCAACGAATTTCTCAAAATGTTCTTCTACGATATCTACATCTTCAAGCTTCATTCCTTCGGATAAGATACGCCGGGCGCAATCGAAGTATCATCCGTGACGAGCGACGTGCGGAACGGGGTGTTCAGTTGAGGTCATAGTGTTTTCGCGAGGAGAACCGGATGGCAGAATCCAAGGAAGTCAGAAGCAAAACTCCCAGCGCCGAAGAGCAGTTCAAAGGTCTTATTGCCAAGTTCGAGCCGAAGCGCCGGGCGCTTATTCGCTATGTCCGCGAAGCCTTGCGGAAGCGTTTTCCCTCGGCAGACGAATTGGTCTACAACTATTCTAATTCCCTCGTGATCGGCTATTCGGGGACAGAACGGGGGTCAGACGCGGTAGTCGCGATCTCCTCGGGTGCAGATGGACTTCGTCTCTACTTCAACCAGGGTCCTACACTGCCCGACCCGGCGAAGATCCTCCTCGGTTCAGGCAAACAAACGAGGTTCATTCACATTGAATCTCCGGCGACGCTGAGACTCCCGGAGGTCGAAGCCCTCTTGGATACGGCAACCGGTCGCGCGAAGGTCCCTTTTCGGCCGAGCGGGCGCGGCAAGCTGGTTATCAAATCGACATCAGCGAAAGATCGACCCAGGCGGAAACCGAAGCCTTGACCCGGGTTCGTGCCGCAATGTGCCGGCAAAAAAAGAAGATTGTACGTATTTAGCCGAAGCAATTGATGTGGCGCTCGGCCCAGCTGGCCAAGAGCGATGCCCTTGAGAGGAGGGCAAAACTTCATCCCCCTTCCTTTTTTTCCATTTCTTTTCACAATTCGTCACCTCCAGCCTCATTCTCATCAGACTGACGAAGTCTCTCTAAAGCCACCGACGGCATCGGATACGCCGTCTTCAATGATCGCAGAAGGGAGCACTGGAAGCATTGCCGCTACTCGGAGTTGGCAGCGGCCTTGATAGCCGGAAACCCCGATCGACATACTTTTGGAAATGTGAAAGATAGCCCCCATCAGGAGGAAGGGACTGAAAGACAGGCCGAAAAGGTCGCATCTCAGAGTCTGACAAGGATGGGGGAGTTTTAGCGCGGAAAATGCGAAGGCGAGAAGGGAGAGGGAAGAATTGAAGCGCAGGATTTAAGATAGGGAGATATCCCCGTCACTGCTTCAGTCTGACAAACCGCTTGCCGAACAATTTATCCGCCGCGCTCAAAATGCCAATCGTCAATACCGTGATCATCACCGTCCTCCAGAACTTTGCATCGCCGGCGTTTTCAATCGTCTGCGCAATCGTTAAGGTCTGGTGATCGATTGCCTCTATTCCATTTTCATAGAGCGTGGAGAGCGGGGCAACGACTTGTGGCACTGCAGAGGGAGTCGTGTCGGGTTTTTCGGTAACCCCGGAGGCCTTGAAAATCGCGAAGCCGATCACCGCAAGGACGACGAGCATGGCAACAAAGCCCCCCAACTTGCCGAGAATCCTCAATGCCAGCGGATCGCGGGTTGGCGTTACAAGTCTCACCATCACCGAGGCTGAGAATCCTCTCCTTACATTGACAAGGGGCTCATCGTGCACGACGATCCGTGTCGATCGTTCAAGCTCAACCTTCCGCCGGCAGAGAGGACATCCCTCCAGGTGCTTCATCACCTCTTCAGCCCGATCCTTCTCGAGCCGGTTGTCGATGAATTCAAAAAGCTCATTCGCCTTCGGATGGATCATCGCGCAAACTCCTTTGTGCCGGTTCGTTGAAGAATTCCTTCGCGCAGCATGGCGCGTGCGCGAAACAGGCGCGCTTTGACGGTTCCAAGGGGCGATCCGGTGATCGCGGCAATTTCTTCGTAGCCTAAATCGTCAAGATAAAACATCGTCACGATCCCACTGTAGAGGGGCGGAAGTCCATTCATTGCATCGAGGACATGCCGTCGAAAATCTTCCCCCTCGACGATTGCATCGGGCATCTCGGTGAGATCCGGAATTTCGACTCCACCTTCCTCCTCCGCTCCTTCGGATGAAAGGTGCCGCAGCTCTCCCCGTTTCGACAACGCCGTCGAACAGACGTTGAACACAATCCGGTAGAACCAGGTCGAGAATCGAGAGCGCTTTTCGAACCGTTGGAGCCCGTTGAACGCCCTCACAAAAGCATCCTGAACCGCCTCTTCCGCCTCCTCTCTGTTTCGCAGCATCCGCGTTGCAAGGGTCATCGCCTTGTCCTGATGACGCTCCACGAGATCGGCAAATGAACGCGTACTGCCGCCCAGAACCCGCCTGATGATCTCGTCGTCGGACAGCGATTCCATTAATTCCGCGGAAAGTGTGTATACCTCTTTAGACTTGAAAACCCGATCTAAGGTTGCCGGAGGGGAAATTGTTTTTCACGCAACCTTCAACCCGGTTTCCAAGTCAAAGTTAGTAAAGAGGTCAACGAACATCAAATAACCTCAGAAGGAGCATCCGATGATCGGAATACTGGTTCCCATTACCCTATTTATTGTCTGCGGAACTGTTTTCTGGAAGTTCACAGACACCAGGCACAGGGAAAGAATCACAATTATCGACAAAGGGCTGAACCCGGCCGATTACAAAGAACTATACAAACGACAGGCATTCGCGATCAACCCACTCTCCAACCTGAAATGGGGATTGATTGCGATCTTTTTGGGATGCGGAATTCTCATTGCGGGGATCCTTTACAACTGGTACAACCTCGGGGAGATGATCTATCCAAGCGTGATACTTATTTTCGGTGGGATCGGACTGATTGTCTTCTATTTCATCGCATCGAAGAAAATGAACGAGCCGCACTAGCTTCACGCTTTCCATAACGCAAGCCTCCGGAGCCCCGCATGAGCGGGGCTTTGTTTTTGGAAGAAGGTAGTAGCCATAAAGGAGTCATCCTTGATTCCGCGAACCTTTTTCGTTAACTTGGCAGTGAGTTCTATGACCTGACGAGGGGGAACCCTGTCGCACGGACGCTTAGCTCAGTTGGTTTAGAGCGATGCCCTTACAAGGCATAGGTCGTAGGTTCGAGCCCTACAGCGTCCACAAGTAGGCTGAGCGTTTCACAGCGAAGTGCGCCGAAGGCGCATTCGAGCCCTACAGCGTCCACAAGTAGGCTGAGCGTTTCACAGCGAAGTGCGCCAAAGGCGCATTCGAACCCTACAGCGTCCACGAGTAGCCTTCGCGTCGGGTTTTGTCTGTTCGACATTCGTTTTCAGCGCCATGAATATCCGGTCTCGTTGGTTCACATCAGGGGTAATTTTCACACTCCTCTTTGTCTCGCCGCTCGTTGTCTTCTCCCAATCCGGCCAGCCGTACAAGAAAAAGGTCGTCTCGTTCGTCGACAGGGTCCTCGCCCCCGCCGGGGCGGGACTCTCGACTGAACAGAACGACTATGTTCTCAGCGCCCTTTCGCGGAGCATCAACTTCGCCCGGTTCAACTACGCGCCTCTGCCGGAGAACGTCACCGCGTCTTTCGGGGCGGCGGCTTCGGGGATGGAGTCTCTCGCACCGGACCGAATCACCCCGGTGCTCGACAGCACGCTTGCCCCGCAGCTTCTCCGTATCCTGGACATCAATAAGGAACTTCTCAGCAAACAGAACCTGAGCGACGAAGATCGAAACACTTTCCTTGCCACGAAAGCGAAGGCCGCCGGCATGAGCGCCTCCCAGCTCGAAGCGATCCTCAACTCCGGGTTCTTCTATATACCTTACCTCGAGACGTGCAACCGGCGGGTCGCTAAGGGTTTCCGTGAGGTAAAGAACGACTACGGTAGAGTCGTACGAAGGATTCCCCTCACGGAGTTTAGCTATTCGGTTCGTCTCGGCCTCCTGTGGTATAAACTCAACGTGGATAGGAACAACAACGCGAGCGTCGCTTTTGCGGGAGTCGCCGCCGGATGGAGCGGCGAGCCGATCGTCCGAAGCACGGTTCACGAGGATGAGACGTTCGACGGCCGAAGGATCGAGGACGACGGCTCGGCCGACTTCGCGGCGTTCAAAAACGCGGTCGACGCGAGCACGCTCAACATCCAGGTTGAGACCAAAAAGATGGAGGCTTTCCATCTCACCGGAGAGGTGACCGGAACAACCTTCTTCGGAGTGAAGTTAAACCTTGGGAGCAGAGAGGGTGTCGGACTTGACGACACGTACTGGGTCGAAGAATTGCAGGAAACCGACAAGGGGGACGTGGCGAGGGTGAAGCGAGGGTTCGTGAAAATCAGGGAAGTTGGGGACAACGCGAAAGACGAAACCGCGGAATCCTATGCCCAAACGATAACGGGCACGGGCTACTCGGAAGGACTCAGCCTCACCGAACTTCCGATGCTCGGCATCAACGGACTCGTCTCGTTTGCAGCATTCCCGGTGAGGATTTCGACCTTTGACAACACGACGTCGACCGGTTTCGACGTCCCCAACACGTACTTCGGGACAACGATCACCTCTGGGAGCAAGACCGCGTACGGTGTCGCTCTCTCATTTCAGGCAGACCTGGCGAATGCGACCCGGGTGCCGGAGCTCTGGCTGAACCTGGGGGGCGCGATTGGTATCACCACCGTTGACGGCCAGATCTATTATTCAAACGAGGGCTTGCTTGACAGCTCTGACATCGGTCCCGGGCTGACCGGATATGTCAACTTCGGCCTCCTGAAGAAATTCTACTTCCGGAGGTTTGGCCTTCTCTTCCAGGCCGATGTCAAGTACGCTCTCACCCGGTTCACCGTCGACGGGAACGACGGTGGCACGTACAGACTGACCAACGGAAACATCGGACTCGACGGCCGCGCCGCGCTTGAGGTCTACATCACACCGGTCCTCTCGCTGGGAGCAGGGGCGGAGTACAACCTGTTCGGCACGAGCAGTTCGTGGAGCGCGGACGTCACCGATTCCAACGGGAGAGATTTCAGGAACAGCAGCGTTACCGGTCCGGACGTCAAGTATTCCGGGCTCGGATTCTACCTATGGGTCAACTATGCCCTTCCTTCGCTGAAGTGAGGGTGCGTCGGAATTTTCGAATTCTGAACATCTACGGAGAACTCTCATGCCAAAGACGGTCTGCTTATCACTGCTCCTCGTAATTGCTCTTGTCGTTTGTGTCGCCGGTCCGGCAAAAGCTCAGGGGAACCTCCCCGAGTCGCGGGAGGCCACCTTTGTCGAGGCGAACGGGTCGGCCGAAGTGCTCATCCGCGCAAAGGGGATCGGCGGAGTGAGCGGGCTATTCGGGTTCAAGGAAGAAGAATCGTTGAAGCTCGCCGAGATGGATGCACGGAAATCCGCCATTTACTTCGTCCTCTACGGCGGGAGCGGGTTCGACGGCGTCTTGAAGACTGACGAGGACAAGACGAAGTTCCAGACCATCGCGAACGATTTTTTCGCGGACGAGAACATCACGAAGTTCATCTCGTGGGAGGCTTCGTCGCTCGACAGCCGGGTGCGAATGGCCGGAGGAGACAAGCTGAAGGTTGAGAAGCAATTCCGCGTCAACGTCAAAGCGATCAAGGATGCCCTCATTCAGAAGGGCATCATCACGTCGTCATCGGAAGTTGCCGAGGAGATCGGCATGCCGACGCTCATGGCTCTTCCCGCCGTGAAACCGGGAGAGAGTCCTCTGGAGATGCTCGAGAAGGATCCGGTCCTGAAGCAAGGTGCTGCGACGATCGAGTCATACCTCACGGCAAAAAAATACAACGTCATCGCCCCCGAGCAGGCCGAGCAGATCTATCAGCAGCAAAAATCGCAGATGACGCTCAAGGGGGGAGACGAGGATATGTCGTACGCGATCGCGCTCACGGTCGGGAGCGACGTCTATATCACCTATTCGATCGACCTCCAAAGCAGGATGGTCGGATCGACGAACGTCCACAAGGCCTCAGTCTCCGTGAGAGCCTACGAGACAACGACCGCCAGGCTTCTCGGAACGGAAACGGGCTACAGTGATGAGTCCGCGGCGCCCGAAGAGGCTCTCGTCGAAGCGGCGATCACGAATGCGCTCAACAACGTCATGAGCCGCATCAACAACTACTGGACCGACGATATGAAGAACGGGGTTCAGTACAAAGTCATCTTCAACATCACCGGCACCTTCAGCGGCGACGCAAAGGACGAGCTTTCGCCGGCCGCGCTCCTGAGCCTGAAGAAGCTCTGCAGCCGGGTCAAGGAGAATGTCGTGAGCGACAAGACGATGGACTACCTTGTCTGGGTTACGAACCAGGACTATCAGAATTCTTCGGTGTTCTTTCTGGCATTGAAAAAGGAATTCGCGCAGAACTTTGCGGCGGGAAAGCTGAGACGCGTAAGTGCCAACCGGAAGCTCCTCATGCTCGCCGTGGACTGATCTCGTATCATGGGCACTCGGTCATCGCCGACGTTTGAAGGAGGAGGGAGATGAAGCTTATGAAGAACTATTGTTGGTTGATCGTCCTCGCCGCAGTTATCGCGGGATGCGATTCGAACCCGACGAGTTCGCTCCAGACATCCGGCTCGACCAACGTCCCGCCCTCCGTGGTCTGGACGGATCCGTGGCCGGGCGCGATCGGCCCCAACATCATGTCGCCCGGGAATGTCGTCATCATCCGCTTCAACACGCTGATGAACACCTATTCCGTCATCCATGCAGTCTCGATTTCCCCGAGCAACAGTTCGGTCTTCATCGACACCACGCGTGCGGCGCCAGTGGAAGGGACGACCTTTGATTTTCCACTCACGCCTACTCCTCTCTGGCTGGCGTACGTCAATGACGCATCCCTCGACAGCCGGTTTCCGGCCAGCTACCAGATCTACTATCCCTATTTCGCGGTAGGGCAGCAATATACGATCTCCATCGGGCCGTCGACGGAGGACATCTACGGCGACACGCTCGGGTCGACGGTCACCTTCTCGTTCACGCCCGAGCCCTACTTTCGTGTGATGGATAGTTACCCGATGAACGGCGACACGGCAATCTCTCCCATCAATGCTGGTATCACGCTCAGGTTCAACGCGCCGGTCGATACCGGGAGCGTCGCCGGGGCGTTCTCTATTTCGCCTTCCGTTACGGGAGCTACGTCGGTCTACTACGGCTATTGGGGATTATCCTGGAACATTGGCAACGCGACGTCTCTCGCGTCGGAGACTAAATACACCGCCACTGTTGCGGCGAGCGTGAAGGATGTTAACGGGCACGCACTGACGGCGCCGTATTCGCTATCGTTCACCACGGCTCCGTACGAGGTGACGTACGGCTATCCGACCGGAAACGGGGTGAGCACGACTGCTCAAATCTACATCTCATGCAATTTTCTCATCGATTCAACCACTATCGCGTCATCCTTCTCGATCGCTCCAGCGGTGGCCGGCAGCATCAATTTCGGAGGATCGGGATTCACCTTTGCTCCGTCATCTGCTCTTGCGCCGGGCACGACCTATGTGGTGACGGTCTCGACCGGCCTGAAGGCCAAGAACGGGACGCCGATGAAGAATCCATACACCTTCTCGTTCGTCACGGGCTTCTGACGCCCGGCGGGGTGCAATGAAGGCTATCCTAGCGGGCGTTCTTCTCGTTCGAATCTCCCTCCTGGGACAGGTGCCGGAGTGGGCCGTCACCCATACCCACAGAGACTACCCGCCGGCGACATATCTGATCGGTGTTGGATCCGGAGATGGATCGACCGGGCTCGAGGCGGCGAAACGGCTTGCGCAGGCGGACATTGCCGCTCAACTCCGATTGCGGGTCCAGATTGAATCGCGGAGAGTCGAGGAGAGTTATCATTTGGATGAGAATGATGAATCGTACGCGGACTTCCGGATCCGATCCTCATCGATCGTGGACGAGGAGCTTTCCGGAGTCGAGGTTCCGCTCACAGCCTTTGATACCGCCGCGCAAATGACGTACGCCCTTGCCGTCCTTGACAGAAAAAAATTTGCAGAAGAGATCGGAGCGGGGTTGAACGCCGACATACGGGAGGCGGCCGAATTACGTCGCGCAAGCGAGAAACGCCTCGCACAGGGGAAGGTGGCCGATGCGGCGCAGGATCTTCTCACCGCAAGGGATCTCATCAGTGAACTTCTGCCCCGGCAGGCCCTCTACGACGCTCTGGCTCAGACTCCTTTCAAAGAGCAGAGTTCTCTCGCCCCACGGCTCCTCACCTCCGAGATCGTATCGATTCTCTCAAAGATCACAATCAAGAAGATCAAAGGGGATCGTCAAAGAGGGCGGGTGGGGGAAGTTTTTGCTGAGCCTCTCACCCTTCAAGTCTCGGTTGCGGAGGGGGATACACTGGTTCCGGTCCCCGGGGCCAAGTTTGCGTTTGCAGGATCTTCCGGGGTCAAAATAGGAGAGGCCACGAGTGACGCAGGGGGAGTGGTTGCCATGGCGATCATGGGGCGTGCCGGAATCGGAAACTTTGTCCGCGCCCGCCTTTCGATTCCAACACTTGAAAAGGATTTCGCGGGGAACCTGGATGCGTGTTCGGTGAAATTCTCCTGCAATGTCACAAGCCCTGAGATCGCGTTTGCGCTGAGGATCGACCCGCACTCCGACCGGGCGGCAACCGGGCTAAAGGGAGCCGTTGCAGCTGCGGTAAGACGAGCCGGCTATCAGATCGTCGACATGTCTCGATTTGTGCTGCAAGCCTCGGTCGCGAGCGGGCAGCTCTCGACCGAAGGCGGAGCTGACGCAGGCTCCACCAGCGTTTCTTCCACGATCACGATCACCCTCATCGATAATCAGACCGGCGGCACCATGAGCTCTCTCTCGGCGGTCTCAAAGGGAGTCGGCAGGAACAAGGATGATGCGGTTGAAAAGTCGGTCGAGACTCTGAGGATCGATGAGGAGAATCTCCTTGCGCTTCTCGGAAAGGCTAAAAATTGAGTGTGGGACCTCTCGTGCGGGGAAGACGTTTCCTTTCGCCCGAATCGGCCGTCTGATCCGAGGCATCATTTCGCATCTCAATCCGGGGGGTTGTATGATAAAAGTCTCATCCGCGCTTTTCTCCCTGTCTCTCCTGATCCTTTGTGCACCGGGATGCACCGCGCCTCCGGAGGCGGTCTCCTCACAACGCAGCAGGGCACCCGCATGGGTGATGAAGGCGCCGGTCGACTCCATCGCAGTCTATGCAGTCGGCTTCGCAGAAGTCCGGGGAGACGTGGTCCTCGCTCGTGAGAAGGCGGAGGATGTTGCGCGTCAGGAGATCGCTCGGATCATCGACGTGAAGGTGGACCGTGCGATGGAACGGTTCGTCCTGGAGCATCGGGATCTTCTGATCCCGGGCGCGTCGAGGGTGCTGGAGTTTGCTTCGTCGGTCTCCCGCTCGGCGAGCCAGGCGTCGCTCGGCGGTTGCCGGATCGCTGAAGATTGGCAGGACCGGGACAACGGAATGATCTACGCTCTTGCCGTTATCTCATGGAGGGAAGTTGTCGATCAGGTGAACGACCACGTCGCATCGATGCAGCATTCGATCTTCCTTGAACAGAAGCACGATGAGGCGATGAGGTCGATGGATACGGCGCTCGAGTACTGGGAGGTCTCCAGGTAGAGGCGCCTCGCAATCTTTCTCTCCCCGGTGGCGGCGGCAGACCCCTTCCGCCAAAAATCCTCTGTTTCTGCCCCTCCTGGCGGCCAACAGTCATCCCGGGAAAAACTCCACCCGCAAATTCCCGCCTGGACGGGCACTCCACAAGCAATCCGCGCGTTCTATTTACGATGCCGCCCTAAGCCGACGCGGCCGATCCGTTCGATTCCTTTCCATTTAAACTCTTCATTGCTCCAATGCTCATGAACACCCTGTCGGGACGGCGGCTTGTCGTTCCCCTCCTGTTTGTTCTTGTTTCCCTCCCTTTGGCACTTCACTCGCAGGGGAAAGGGACGATCAAAGGGACAATCACGGTTTCAGGATCCGATGATGTGAGCAGGGAGATTGTCCGTGGGAGATCGCTCAACCGTTACCAGGAGGGGGGCGGGGATTCCGACAAACCCCTTCCGCCATACGCGCTCTCGGAGAAGGCAGTCGTCTATATCGAATCGGTGCCGGGCGACTTCACCCCTCCCGCTCTCCATCCGGTTCTCGACCAGCGGGATATGGTCTTCCGGCCACTGGTTCTCCCGGTCCTTGTCGGGACAACCGTCGATTTTCCGAACTCCGACCCGCTCTTTCACAATGTCTTCTCTCTCTCGCAGGCCAAGGAGTTCGACCTCGGCCGCTACCCGAAGGGAGAAAAGAAATCGGTCACCTTCGACCGCCCAGGAATCGTCAGCGTGTACTGTGAGATTCATTCGTACATGTTCGCCACGATCGTTGTGCTCGGGAACCCGTACTTCACCGTTCCGGATGAAGACGGAAATTACGCTCTACGCAACGTTCCCTCCGGCACGTACAAACTGAGCTTCTGGTACGGAAGGAAAAAGGTTCAGACGCGAACCATCACGGTCTCCGCAGGTGAAACGACCACGGCCAACTTTGCCGAATAGGTTTACACGATCTTTCGAGCGGGCTGCGAAGATTGCGGTGCTCCTGGCGACGGGCGTTCTCACCACGTTCTCGCAGTTCCAGGTGAGCGGCGAAGCATCGACCTCATTCGTCAAATCGAACGATGGAATCTCGCAGTACTCGTTCGACGACGGGCGGGGGACGTTCGGATGGCGCCTCGATCTCTTCGCGGACGACGTTCTCACCGATGATATCGCCTTCCTCAGCAACTTCCGGATGCTCCAGGACGAAGTTCCTCACATCGACCTCATGGCCATTCGAATCTCCGACATCGCCGAGAGCGGAGTTTCCCTCCAGGCTGGAGAGATCGACGTTCCTTTCGGGAATCTCTCCGACGACCGCTTCCCGATGACCAATCCGTTCCTCGGCCTTCCCCTCCTTAACGAGGACGTGACAAGCCTCTGCGCTTCCGATTACAAGATCTGGACGCTGAATCCAGAATACCAGATCGTGGGAGACGGTGTTCATCTCCTCGACCAGGGACTTTACGACATCGGCATGAAAGTGTACGGCGACATCGGAATCATCCACTATGAAATTGCCCTTACGAACGGGATGGTGAGTACGACCGGAACCTATTCTCCCGGCGGCCTCAATTCCCATCATGGGATCGGGAAAGTAGTTCGCCTTGTCGTCACACCAATGACGGGAGTGAGCGTCGGTGCTTCCTACGCGAACGGCCCGTTCATGAAGGACGAGAGCGAAACGATCAACGACAACGAAGGTACGCCCGACACGTCGGCGTTCTACGGTATCAGTCCAGACCATTACCTGCAGAACATCCTTGGGGCCGACCTCCGGTATAGCGCCGGGTATTTTGAGTTCACGGGAGAGGCGATTCACAACACATGGGAATACCTGAAGGGGATCAACCTGAGCACATTCGGGTATACTGCGGCCGCGAAATACGCCCTTACGCCGCGTCTCTCGGCGGCTCTTCGGGTGGGAGGAGTTTCATTCACCACGATTCACAACATCAGAGAGCTCACGCCTACCTTCCGTCCGGTCCTGTACTCTGGAAAATGGGATCACGATGCGACGCGGATCGAAGGGGCGCTGGCGTACAAGTTCACGCGTGGATTGATCGCGAAGGGAGGATACATCATCAACCGGACGTACGGCCTGCCGAAAGACCCGGTCGATAACGTCCTATTTATCCAGACAGTACTCAGCTTCCGGTGAAGATCGTACGCCGGAAGAACGCACTCCTCACTTTCGAAGAGCGATCCTTTCAATGAGATTTCGCAACAAGATACTCCTTGCCATCTGGGGTGTGGTCCTGGGGCTGCTTCTGATCACTTTCTTCATCATCAATTACTGGATGCGCGTGCAGGTGGAATCGCGTTTCCGGGACGATATCCGGGGGAATATTTCGACGGTTCGTGAAATCTCTTCCCTTCGCTCCGAGCAGGATATCAAGTCTTGCCAGATCATCGCGGAATCCCCGCGCCTGAAAGCCGTCTCCGAGCTCGGCGACAGGAATACCGCCGTGCAGCTTTCGCGCGAACTCAACCTGAGCCTTTCCTGCGATCTTTTTCTCCTCACCGATGCAAAGGGGAATCTCCTCGCCGGGATCGAAGCTGGAGGTGAATCGCCGGGAGACGTCTCACAGTTTGAGTCAATCCGCGAGGCGCTTCTTCGGAAACCTGCTGCTGATGTCTGGGAGCTGAACGGAAGCATCTACCGCGGCGCTTCGGCCCCGGTCACGGTAGGGAACGATGTTGTGGGGACCCTGACGATCGGGTTCCGGGTACGCGACGAAGATGTCGCGTTCGTCAAGTCGATGACGAACAGCGACGTCCTCCTCGCCGCAGAGATGACGGTCGTCGGAGGGACGATGAACAGCTCCGAACGGAACGAGCTTGAGAAGTGGCTCCGGGCGTCCGGGGAGTCACATGTTCCCGCCGACCCCGGCGCCAAGCCGGATGTTTTTTCGATTGACGCGGCGGGAGAGAAGTACGTGGCGGGGCTTTTCCGGCTGAGCCACGGCAACGGACCATCGATCTGTTACGTCCTCCTGAAGCCTGTGGAGAAGGAAGTCCGCGCTGCGCTCACCCCGGTCCTCAACGCATTTCTCGCCCTTTCTCTTATCGTTCTTGTCGTTACCGCGGTCATCGGTTTCGTCATCTCGAACGGGATCACCAGGCCGATCGCCGCCCTCGTGCAGGGAATCTCGGAGATCAGCAAAGGGAATTATGATCGTCGCATCGCGATTAAATCGGGAGGGGAGCTCAATTATCTGTCCGAAAAGCTCAACGAAATGAGTGTGGCGCTCAGGGACAAGGTCAATCAGCTTGCGGAGCGCAACGCCTCCCTCGAAGAGCTCCTTTCACGCCTCGGAGAGACCGAAAAACGCCTTCAGACAATACTCGACACTTCGACGGCAATCATTTATGTGAAGGATCTTCAGGGGAAGTATCTCCTCGTCAACCGCCGCTTTGAAACCATCTACGGAGTGAAGCGCGAGGATGCGACGGGGAAGACCGACCTCGACCTCTTCCCGAAAGAGGTGGCCGAAGGTCTTCGCGCCAACGACCAAAAGGCGGTCGAATCCGGAGCTCCCGTCGAGCACGAAGAAACCTTCACTCTTTCAGACGGCATCCATACCTACATCTCCAACAAATTCCCACTCTTCGGGGCGAACGGAGTCCCGTATGCCGTTTGCGGTTTCTCGACAGACATCACCGACCGGAAGAGGCTCGAGGACGGACTCCGGCAGGCTCAGAAGATGGAGAGCATCGGCACCCTCGCCGGCGGCATCGCTCACGACTTCAACAACATTCTCGGCATCATCCTCGGGTACGTCTCGAGGCTGGAGCGCGGACGCCTTGAACCGGAGAAGCTTTCGTCAAGCCTCGAGGCGCTGAGAAAAGCATCGCAGCGCGGTGCGGAGCTCGTCAGGCAGATCCTTACCTTTGCACGGAAGACCGATGTTCTTCTTGAATCGGTGAACCTCAACGACACGATCGCCGAGCTGACGAAGATGCTCTCCGAGACTTTCCCGAAGACCGTTTCGTTCTCCCTCAAACTTGACAGGACCCTTCCCTCGATCGTCGCGGATGCCGGTCAGATTCAGCAGTGCCTCCTCAACCTCTGTGTCAATGCCCGGGACGCCATGGTGAACGGAGGGACCCTGACGATCTCGACCCGTATCGCTCCCGGCGAGGAGATGGCGAAGAAATTCGCCGAGGCGGAAAGCCGCCCTTACGCTTGCATCGATGTCGAGGACACAGGCTCGGGGATGGACGAAGCGACACGCGCGAGGATCTTCGAGCCGTTTTTCACGACGAAGGAACTCGGGCATGGCACCGGCCTCGGTCTCTCCGTTGTCTTCGGCATCGTCAACGGACACCATGGGTTCATCGACGTCGAGAGCACGCCGGGGCGTGGGACCGCCTTCCGTCTCTACTTTCCGATTCCACCCGGCTTCAAGCAGGGGACGGCGGGGCAGTCAAAGCAGAAGGAGGCCATCAAAGGCGGAACCGAGACGATCCTCGTCGTGGAGGATGAGGAGATCCTGCGGGAATTGGTGAAGGGTTCGCTGGAGGAGAAAGGATACACCGTTCTCGCTGCGGAGGATGGGGTCGAAGCACTCAACATTTTTACCCAGCAGAGGGAGCGGGTAGCTCTTGTCCTCTGCGACATGGGACTTCCGAAAATCGGAGGCTGGGATGCGTACAAAATCATGCGTGAACTCTCTCCGCAGGTCAATGTCATCTTTGCCAGCGGGTATCTGGATCCGGGGCTCAAGGCCGAAATCCTCAAGGGAGGAGCGAAGGATTTCATCCAGAAACCGTACGAGCCGGATGAGGTGGTCAAACGCATCCGCGCGGTTCTCGACGACGGAGGCAAGAAACGCTGAGCGCGAACCGGAAGAGCCGTTGTTCGCCCGACTTGAAACTGTGTCGGATAATCCCTTATTTGGTGTGAGACACTCCAAATCCAAGATCGCGCACTGAATCTGTCCGGCACACATCATCACGACCCCTACGCGGCACTCCGCTATCCCGAATTCCGGCACCTTGTACTAGCCTCCTTCCTGCTTACGATTGCTCTGATGATGCAGGAAGTGGCGATAGGCTATGAGCTTTATCGGGTTACCCACGACCCGCTCTCGCTCGGCCTTATCGGCCTGGTCGAAGCGGTTCCGTTCATCTCGTTCTCTCTCTTCGGGGGACACATTGCCGACCGCTTCAGCAAGAGGAAGATCCTTCGAAGGAGCGTGGGAGGGATGGCTCTCTGCTCGGCGATCCTGCAGTTCATTTCCAGATGGGAGACCCTTCTCGCCCCCTCGGTCTTTCTCCTCACCGTCTACGGGACGATCTTCGTCATCGGCTTCTGCAGGGCGTTTCAGTCCCCGACGGCGACATCGTTGAGGGCGTTCCTTGTCCCCTTCGAGCTTTACGAAAACGCGGCGACCTGGAGCAGTTCGGCCTGGCAGGTCGGGGCCGTCGTGGGCCCGGTGATCTCGGGATTTCTCTATGCATGGTTCGGGTTTTCGAATACGCTTCTTGCCGTTGTACTCCTGGTTCTGCTGACCTTCTACCTCTTTTCTAAAATCGCCGATCGCCCCGTTCCGGAGGTCACGCATGTGGCGAAGGTCTACGCAAGCATCAAAGAGGGGATCGGGTTTGTCTTCAGGACCAGGATCATCCTCTTCTCAATTTCGCTCGACCTCTTTTCCGTCCTTTTCGGAGGAGTCGTTGCGATCCTTCCGATCTATGCGCAGGACATTCTGAAAGTGGGCCCGCAGGGACTGGGGTTCCTCAGAGGTGCGCCGTCGCTCGGCGCGGTCCTTACCCTGATGGTTCTCGCGCGGGTCTCGGCGATGGAACATCCGTGGAGAAACCTTCTGAGCGTTATCGTCGGCTTTGGCCTCTGCATCCTCGTCTTCGCCGTCTCCCCGTGGATGTGGCTTTCGCTCATCGCCCTCTTCCTGAGCGGGGCCTTCGACAGTGTCAGCGTCGTCATCAGGCACACGCTCCTGCAAGTGCTGACGCCCGATGAGATGCGCGGGCGGGTAATGGCGGTGAACGGGATATTCCTGGCGGCCTCGAACGAGCTGGGGGCTTTTGAATCAGGTCTCGCGGCGAAGTTGATGGGAACCGTTCCGTCAGCGGTCTTTGGAGGGATGATGACCCTCGCGATCGTCACGTGGGTCTACACGAAGTCGAAGGAGCTTTTGACGATCAAAATCCGAGGGAAGTCTTGAAGGGAGCCCAAAACGATGAGGCCCGGCAATATCGCAATTGCCGGGTCTCAGGAAAGTTTCGTCCTCAGGTCAGCGGAGCAGGAGGAGGCTCCTGACCTTCACCGGGTTTCCCGCCTGTAATCTGCGGAAATAGACTCCGCTCGCCGACTTGTCTGCGTTCCACTCCCGCGTGTACGTTCCGGCCTCGAAGTTTCCCGAAGCAAGGGTTTCGACTTCTCTTCCGAGCGCGTCGAAGATTTTCGCTGCGACAAAGGTGTTGGAGGGAAGGGTGAATGAGATTTTGGTGGATGGGTTGAACGGGTTCGGGTAGTTTGGCGAAAGGACAAGCTCACAGGGACGGGGGAGAGTTTCCAGGGAAATCTCGCTCGAGAAATGTATTGCTCCGTTCCGATCCATCCCTTCCAGCCGATAAACATAGGTGCCGGAAGTCGTCACCGCGTCCTTAAACGAATATCCTCGCGGTACGCTCGTGGTTCCTCCAGCCGCGAGGCCTCCCAAGGTGATCCAGCCAGGGTTCTGGCCGATTCTCCTTCCGATGTCAAATCGGGCGCTGTTGGTTTCGGAAGCGGGGCTCCGGAAGTTCGTGGTGACAATGGCCAACCTCACCTGGACCGACCCTGCGGGGTTATCGTCTATAACAAACTTCGTGCTTCTTCGTTCGAGGGAGAGTAAGACGTGGCGAAGTGAGCAGATAAATCCGGGGATAGGTTGAGGAGGCCTCAGCGATAGTCAGCGTCGTCTTCCGATCCAGCCAGAAGATCTCTGATTTGCCCTTTCCGTTAATTAGTTCTTATGCCAGAAAGGGCAATG
>DATJQP010000132.1:0-42454 GCA_035505655.1 Bacteroidota bacterium | reverse complement strand
GTCGAGATCATCGATTCCGAAAGGAGAGGGGGCTCGTCTGTCTACCGTGCGCGAGCCTTCATGGATTCCTACAGCGGCGTTCCCTTCGTCAGCCTCCATTGGATGTTTTACAGCGAGATCGACCCCCAGATCTACTCGCGGTATTTTTCCGGTGAAGACCGGAAAGACACTTCAAACATCACCTTTTCGCACTACACATTTGATTACGACAGAAAGACGGTCCTTGTCGAAAAGGGAGCAGTGGGACGGCCCCAATCAGTTGCACGGACGAGCGATACGATCAGCACGACGTACGAAGACGGGCTCTCCCTCTTTTACTACGCCCGCGGCACCGTCCACTCGGCGAGGGAGGCGAACATTCCGACCTTCGTGAACGAAAGCAAGGTCAACACGTATATTGATTTCAAAGACAAGATCGGATCCACCGAGATCGATGCAATCAAATACCCGGTGAGGACCGTCGAGTTCGAGGGACGCGCCGATTTTGTGGGGATCTTCGGACTTACAGGAGGCTTCCGCGGATGGTTCAGCGACGACGATGCGGCCGTTCCAATTCTCGCGAAGATGAACGTTATTATCGGAAGCATCCGGCTTGAGCTTGTACGGTGGAGGAGAGACGGATGGGTGCCGCCGAGGTCGTCGGACTGAATGGGCGGAACGATTCTGTCATACCGCGGCATCGAACCGAAGATTCATCAGAGCGTCTTTGTTGCCGACGGGGCCCGGGTCATCGGCGACGTTGAAATAGGGAAGGACAGCAGTATCTGGTTCAACGCGGTCGTTCGGGGAGACGTCAATTACATCCGGATCGGCGAGGAGACGAATATTCAGGACGGGGCGGTGCTCCACGTGACGCGGAAGCTGTATCCTCTGACGGTCGGCAACGGAGTGACCGTCGGGCACGGCGCCGTGCTCCACGCGGCGGAGGTTAGAGAGTACTGCCTGATCGGAATGGGGGCCGTCGTCCTTGATGATGCCAAAGTCGGCCCGTTTGCCCTTGTTGCCGCGGGTTCGGTCGTTCTCGAGCACTTCGTGATCCCCGAAGGCGTCCTCGCAGCGGGGGTCCCCGCCAAAGTTGTGCGATCCCTCACGGCGGGAGAGAGGCAATTTTTGGTAGACTCTGCACGGAATTACGTTGGATACGCGGAAGAGTACAAGACTCATCATCCACACTGAGGCACTCCGATGAGACTGAAATTCTGGGGTGTGCGGGGATCGATCCCGACGCCCGGCAAGGCCACCGTGAGGTACGGGGGAAATACACCGTCGCTGGAACTGCGGTTGGACAACGACGAGCTCATTATCTTCGACGCGGGGACCGGGATTCGGGGGATGGGAGACTATCTCATTTCGAACGGCGAATCCCTCAACACGTACCTCCTCATCACGCACCCGCACTGGGATCATATCCAGGGTTTCCCCTTCTTCAAACCGGCCCTCATTTCGGGGAATGAGATCACGATCATCGCGACGGAACGGAAGGAGGTCAACCTCCAGAGAATCATTGCGGACCAGATGAACCGCATCTATTTTCCGGTGCAGCTCAACGAGCTGAAGGCGCGGATCAATTTCCGTCCCATCGGCGAGGAGGAGTTCACGGTTTTCGGCGCGCATGTCCGTTCGATGTACGTTAATCATCCGGGGTTCACCGTCGGCTACCGGCTGGAGTACAAGGGACGCACGCTCGTCTACATCAGCGACAACGAACCCTTCGACAGGGAGGTGGCGGGAAGGATGACGAATTTCGAGCGGGTTGTGCAGGAACAGTACCTTGCGATCAAAGGAGATCCGAATGAGCGGATCTTCGAGTTTGCCCGTAACGCGGACATCCTCATACACGACTGCACCTACACCCCGGAGGAGTACGTCGACAAGGTCGGCTGGGGTCATTCCCACTACCTTTTTACGCTCAAGGTGGCGGCGGAAGCGAACGTGCGGCACCTCGTCCTCTTCCATCACGAGCCGAACAGGAGCGACGAAGCTGTCGACGAAATCCTCCTCAAGTGCAGGAAGGAAATCAAGACGAAGAGTTACACGTTTGAATGCACCGCCGCGCGTGAAGGTCTCGAGCTTACCTGGTAGCGAGAATGCCCTTGACTATTCGCCGAGGCGTCTTTATATTACAGTGACGTTCGTAAGAACCAACTATCGGTGTGCGCGTTTCATGGTGAACGTTGCCGCGACGATAAGGACAACCATCTGAACCCCGAAGATTGCGAAACGGGGTTTTTCTTTTTTTAGCTCGGGACTCATGGCACATTCAAAGTTCGTCTTCACTTCGTCCGATTTCAGGAAACTCGGCAAGGCACTCGGGGTCAAGGGGAAGGCGCGCGGAAACAATGTCCGTTTTGAAATCGAGAACAGGAGCACCCAGCGCAAGCTTGCCGTGGAGGTCTATTCGGACATCGCGATCGGAAAGCAGAGAGGAAACCTTGTCACCGTCTATACGTACAACGCGCACCTGCAACTCCATTTTTGTTCCGGCTACGTGGTGAGCGAAATGCTGGGAGAGGTGACTTTTATCGGCGAGCATAACGGAAGAGTGTCGGGAATCATTGTCGAGCGGGAGGGGGGATGCTCGTTGTATTCGAACGTGGACCGAAGCCTCCTGTCGGGCGATTTCACCCAGCTCGGACCCGAAGTGATGCTGTCGGGGGTCGCGCTCTCGTTGACGGAATCGGTTCTTTCCGAACAGGGGACAAGGTCGGCGGCGAAAAGAAAAAAGTAATGATCGAAGTCTCCGTCGCGTTCGCAGCGAAGAACCCCGGCCTGCGCAGCAGGGCAGTGCAGAGGGCCGTGGAGCTCGTCCTGAGGGGAGAAAAGATCGCCGGCGGAAGAATTTCCTGCGTGTTCGTGGCGGACCGGAGGATGCGGTCACTGAACATCCGGTACCTCGGTCACGCGTCCACCACCGACGTCATCACGTTCCCCATCGAAAATCCCCCTTCTCTCGAAGCTGAGATCTATGTCAACGTCGATCAGGCCCGGCGCCAGGCTTCGGCGTACGGGGTCACGCTGACCAACGAGCTCATCCGCCTTCTCGTGCACGGGGTGCTCCACGCGGTTGGGTACGACGACACGAGAACAAATCAGCGGAAGAAGATGTTTGTACGACAGGAAGCGTACGTCCGCCGTTGCGCCGTTGCGCTCCGTTCGATTTGACACTGCACATTTTTTTGCTACATTGCGACCAAGAGGCGGCACCCGCGGTGCCGCGGAATGGTGTGAGCGGAAAACATGAGAGAAAAAATTGTTGAAATCATCGTCTATCTCATGGGAGAGTTGCGGAACAATATCCCTCTCGGCGAGATCGACCTGAGCGTGCTCACGAACAGCGGGTACACCCCGACTGAGATCAGCACGGCGTTTAATTGGCTTTACGACAAGATCGCCCTCGGTGAAAATCTTGCCAAGGACGTGTCGGAGGGTTCGCCCCACTCTCACCGGATTTTCCACGAGGCTGAGCGCTCGGTCTTCACGAGCGAGGCCCAGGGGTACCTCATCCAGCTTCGCGAACTCGGGCTCATCCGTGACAGCGAAATCGAGACGGTCATCGACCGGGTCATGCTGGCGGACTATGCCTCGGCCGGGCTTCAGGAGACGAAGGCCATTGTCGCCTCCATTCTCCTCGACGCGGACGGACAGCGCGCCGCCGGCAGCCGGGTCTTGTTCAACGGGAGAGATTCAATTCACTGACGGACATCCATCGGAATATGGGCAAATCGCTTATCATCGTCGAGTCACCCTCGAAGGCCAAAACCATCAACAAATACCTCGGTAAGGAGTACGTCGTCGAGGCGTCGGTCGGTCATATCAAGAACCTTCCGAAGAGCAAGCTCGGGGTCGATGTCGACAACAACTACGCCGTGACGTACGAAACGATCCAGGGCAAAGAACCGGTCATCGAAAAACTTCAGCGCCTCTCCGAGGCGGCCGACAAGGTCTATATCGCGACCGACCCGGACCGGGAAGGAGAGGCGATCGCCTCTGATATCGCGCAGGAAATCGACTCACGGAACGGGAACATTTATCGGGTGCTCTTTCACGAAATCACCCCGGGCGGGATCGCGGAAGCCATGTCCGCCCCGAAGAAGATTGACGAAAACCTTGTCGAATCCCAGCGCGCCCGGCGGGCGATGGACCGGGTCGTGGGCTACAAGCTCAGTCCCTTCATCTGGAAAACCGTCTATTATGGTCTCTCGGCCGGAAGGGTCCAGTCGGTCGCGTTGCGGCTCATCTGTGAACGAGAAGAATTGATCAAGAAGTTTGTGCCCGAGGAATACTGGTCCATCACCGGTCAATTCCAGACGGCAAATTCAGATTCGTTCTACGCGAAGCTGACTAAGATCGAGGGAGCGGACCCAAAGATCCCCGATACGACGACCGCACAGGGGTACGTCGCGGATATCCGGAAGAAGAGCTTCGCCATCTCCGATGTGCAGAAAAGGACGGTGAAGAGGAATGCGCCGGCCCCTTTTATTACGAGCACGCTCCAGCAGGAGGCGGCCAGCAGACTGCGCTTTTCCGCAAAACGCACGATGATGCTCGCCCAGAAGCTCTATGAAGGAATCGACCTCGGTGAAGAGGGGATCGTCGGCCTCATCACCTATATGAGGACGGACTCGACAAGGCTCAGTGAGGAGGCGGTCTCGGCTGTCAGAAGTCTCATCTATGACTCGTACGGGCCGGAGTATCTCCCGAAGGAACCGCACCATTTCAAGAAAAAGAAAGAGTCGCAGGATGCTCACGAAGCGATCCGACCGACATCGCTCAAGCTCCCCCCGAAGCATGTCAAACGCCATCTCGAAAAGGATCTCTACGCACTCTACGAACTTATCTGGAACCGGTTTGTCGCATGTCAGATGGCGGCGGCGACGTTCGAGCAAGTGACCGTCGATCTCACCGGAGGGGAGTATCTCTTCCGTGCCACAGGTTCGGTCCCCGTGTTCCGCGGCTTTCTCCAGGTCTACGACGATCTCGTTGAAGAAAAGGGGTTGGCGGAAGACGATGATCCGACCTCGAAGATTCCGGCGGCGCTCGTTGTCGGCGATCCTGCCACCATTCGGGATCTGGTCCCGCGGCAGCACTTTACGAAACCGCCGGCACGGTACACGGAAAGCAGCCTGGTGAAGGAGCTCGAGTCCCTCGGCATCGGGCGTCCGAGCACCTATGCCGCCATCGTCAGCACGATCGTTGACCGGAAATATGTCGACCAGCAGGAGAGGAAGCTCTTCGCCACGCAGCTCGGCATGGTTGTGACGCGCCTCCTCGTTCACAGCTTCCCCCGGGTTCTCAATGTGAAGTTCACCGCCCTCATGGAGGAGGAACTCGACACCATCGCCTCGGGGAAGAACAACTACATCCAGGTCATGGATGACTTCTACAAGCCTTTCATCGAGGCGCTTCATCATGTTGAGAAGGATGCCGGGAAAATCAAGAAATCGCTGCAGCAGGAAACGGGAGAACAATGCGATCTCTGCGGCAAGCCGATGATCATCAAGTGGGGACGGTACGGTCAATTCAAGGCCTGCACCGGCTACCCCGCGTGCAAAAACCGGAAGCCCCTCGACGAAGATCTCGCGAAGCATCAACACTCGGTCGGTTTGAAATGCCGCCAATGCGGCGGAGACCTTGTCGTTAAGGGAGGCCCCTTTGGGACATTCCTTGGATGTTCGAATTACCCGAAGTGCGATTATACCCAGCCGATCTCGATGGGGCTGAAATGTCCGAAGTGCAAGGACGGTGACGTCATCGAGCGAAAGACGCGGCGGAAGCGGACATTCTACGGCTGTTCGCGCTATCCCGACTGCGACTTCGTTTCGTGGGACAAACCGGTGATCCAGCCGTGCGAGAACTGCAAGAATCCTTATCTTGTCCAAAAGACTTCGAAGAAGAAGGGGGAGTACCTGCAGTGTCCGAACTGTAAGGAAGAGTTCGTTCGCGAAGAAACCGCCATCGCCGTCTAAGGTCGATTGATGCTCAATCGTATCATCTCGCTGTTTCTCGAGTACATTGAGCGCGAAAGAAACTTTTCGCAACACACGAGCGTCTCCTATGCCAGGGACCTCGATCAATTTCACGCTTTTCTCCGGGAGCAGTACCCGGATGCCCTCGTTCACCCGGCGGTGATCGACCAGGAGGTGGTCCGGGCTTTTCTCGCTCTTCTCCTCGACAGCGGGATGGCGAAAAAGAGCGTTGTCCGGAAGATCTCCGCGCTCCGCTCCTTTTTCAAGTTCTCCGTCCGCAAGAAACTCATCGCCTCGAATCCCATGAGCAACGTGGTGACTCCGAAGCTGGAGAAAAAGCTGCCGCAGTTCCTCGACGAGGAGGCGGTCGAACGGCTCATGGAGCTTCCGGATCGGACCGGGCTGCCTGGACTGCGCGATGCCGCGATCCTCGAGCTTCTCTACAGCACGGGGATGCGGCGCGGAGAACTGATCGGACTGCGGGAGCCGGACTTCGATTTTGCCGCGAGGACCGTGAAGGTGCTTGGGAAGGGGAACAAGGAGCGGATTCTTCCGTTCGGAGAAAAGGCTGAGGCGGCGCTCCGTCACTACGGTGCCGCGAGGAAGGATCTTCTTCGCTCCATCGGCGGGAACGTCCCGGAGGCTTTCTTTCTGACGCCCAAAGGAAAACCCCTCTATCCGGCCGGCGTCAACGTCATCGTCGGAAAATACTTTTCGAGGGTTTCAGAGATCAGGCAGAAGAGCCCGCACGTCCTCAGGCATTCATTTGCGACGCACATGCTCGACCGCGGGGCGGATATTTTTGCCGTCAAGGAACTCCTCGGGCACGAGAGCCTCTCGACAACCCAGGTCTACACCCATGTGACATCGGAACGGCTGAAGAAAGTCTACCGGCAGGCGCACCCCAAAGCCTCATAGGGGAGCGCTGCGGCGTGCAAATCGTTCTGCGGGGAAACAACAGGAGGCGGCATGCAGATCAAATTCACAGCGAGGCACTTCAAGCCGCAGGATTCTCTGCGTGAGTACGCACACGATGCCGTATCGAAACTCGAACGGTACTACGACGGGATCGTCCGCTCGGACATCACCGTGAGCCATGAACACGCGGGCGACAAACTCAAGCTCGCGGAGGTTCATCTGACGGTGTACGGCACGCTCCTCAAGGCCATCGGCAAGCACCCGGAGTATGCGAAAGCGATCGACGCCGCCATTGAAAAGCTCGAGCGTCAGCTCGTCAAGTACAAGAGTAAGCTCCACAAGAAAGGGAAGGGTGAAGTGCGGAAGATCATCGACAAGGACTAACGAGGACCCAGCGCGCCCATGAAACTTGAATCCGCCCGGGAAATCCGGAAACGCAGCATCACCGTCGGCTTCCTCTACGAGTCGAACAAGACGCGGTTGAAGCTGGAGCCCTTGACGTCGGTCGGCTACGACAACACGATCAAGGATCGGAGCATCCATCGGCCCGGTCTCGCCCTCGCCGGCTACGTCGCATTGTTTACCTATGACCGGGTGCAGGTCTTCGGGAATACGGAGATCCGGTATCTCAACAGCCTTCCGTTCGACGAGCGGGTCAACGCATTCAACACCCTCTTCAAGTTTGCCATCCCGGTCATCGTCGTGACGAACGACAATGCCGTCGATCCGGAGTTGATCCAACTCGCGGCGGACCATAACGTGCCGATGTTTCGGACCTCTCTCGAGACGACAAAAGCGGTCTATTTTCTCAGCGACTTTCTCGACGACCAGTTTTCGCCGCAGACAACGATCCACGGCTCATTCGTCGACGTCTACGGTCTCGGCCTCCTCTTCATCGGCCGATCCGGGATCGGCAAGAGCGAGATTGCCCTCGACCTCATCGAACGGGGGCACCGGCTCGTCTCCGACGACGTTGTCAACGTCACCCGGAAAGGGGAAGGGATCCTCATCGGCGCCGGAACCGACCTCGTGAAGCACTTCATGGAGATCCGCGGCCTCGGCCTCATCGACGTTCAGAGCATCTTCGGCATCAGAGCCATACGGTATCAGAAGAGGGTGGAGGTGGTCGTGGAGTTGATGGAATGGAAGCTGTCGGAGGAGTTTACCAGGACCGGCCTCGACCAGTCGACGATTTCGATCCTCGACGTCGAGGTCCCGCACATCAAGCTCCCGATCTTCCCGGGGAAAAACGTCACTGTTATTGCCGAGGTCATCGCTCTCGACTACCTCCTGAAACATTACGGCTACGACGCGGCGAAGGAATTCTCGAAGCGTCTCGAATCGGTCATCGCGCAGAAGAACAAGAAGAATGCGAAGCGCGCGATCGACTATTTTGAGCACGATTTCGAGTAAATTGGCCTCTTCGTCCAGAAAGAAGCGATCCTTCCGGAAGGACGGTTCGTGAGATTTCGTCTTGACAAAACATCTTTAATTTTATATTTTCAGGCAAGATTCTCCGTAAACCGTTATTCCCGCTCACCAACAAGAGGATGGATGAAACAGCGCCGCAAGCTCTATTATTATTCCGACGAAAACGTTTCGTTCGTCGAAGCGCGCGACTTCAAGCTGAAATTCTCCGGGTTGCTTGTCGTTGCGGTTCTTGGCGGATTGATCGTCTTGTTCGGGATCAATCACTATCTTGGCGATGTCCTGGGAATCGATTTCGATCGGGCAGGCTTCCTCACGACCGAAAACAAGCTCCTCAAGGATGAAGTCAAAACCCTTTCGACACGATTGTCCGACATGTCGGCGACGATGGACAAGCTGGCCGAGCGGGACAACGAGTTGCGCCTCGCCGTCAATCTTCCGAAGGTCGATGAAGACACGCGTGTCATCGGCGTCGGAGGTACGGTCAGGGTAACGAACGCCGGGCTGGTGTCGAAGGATGCGAGCGACCTCATGGGTTTTGCGGACAACCTTCTCGACAAGCTGGACCGCGAGATTGCGTTCGAACGGCAGAGCTACCAGGACATCTACAAGAAATCCAAATACAACAAGGATTTCTTCGCGCACATCCCCGCGATCAAGCCGATGCCCGGGCGGTTCAATTACCACGACTTCGGGATGAGGCTCCATCCGATCCTTGGGATCGTCCGGATGCATGAAGGGGTCGATATTTCGAACGATGTGGGCACCGCCGTCTGCGCGACCGGAGACGGCGTCATCGAGTCTGCCGGAAACACCGGCGGCGCGTACGGGGTCGCCGTAGAGGTCAACCACGGATACGGCTACAAGACATGGTACGCCCACCTTCTCCGTCCTGCCGTCCATGTGGGACAGAAGGTCCACCGCGGCGACATCATCGCATATTCGGGGAATACCGGATTGTCGACCGCTCCGCATCTTCACTACGAAGTGAGGCTCAACGGGGAAAAGAAGAACCCGGTGGCCTACTTCATCGACGATGTGGACTATAAGCAAATCCGCGAACAGCTTGCACTCACGAAGGATCAATGAGCTCAATACTGTCTGCGCCCTCGAACAGAGAACCACTTTGGAGAATATGGAGTCATGATCTGGACAATGGAGCTGGCATCGTATCTCGAGGATGCACCGTGGCCAGCGACGAAAGAAGAGCTCATTGATTATGCCGTTCGCACCGGAACTCCCATCGAAGTGCTGGAGAATTTGCAGGAACTCGAAGACAGTGATGAGCCGTACGAAAGCATGGAAGAGATCTGGCCGGATTATCCCACCGATGAAGATTTCTTCTACGAGGATGAGGGAGAATATTGACCCGCTCCATCAATCGCAGACCCATTCCAACACGCTCTACTAATTGTCCGTTTTTTTCCGTCATTACCACCGTTGCGTAAGCTGAAGGAGAGAACCCAGCCGATGAGCGCTGGGTTTTTTGTTCATGGTTACCCGTACTATTGCCGCGCTGTTCCGTAAGTCCGCGTGCCAAGAGCCGCGTCCGCTGTTCCTTGTCGTCGCGCTCCTTCTCGGCACGACCGGTGCCGCATTCGCGGAACAGGCGAAGCAATCCGCCGACGCGTACGAGGTGAACAAGATTACCCTCCATGTCGATGGCTCGACGCCCCCCGAAGTCTACCGTGAGGAGCTCCAGACGGTTGAGACTCCCGCCAGGTTCTGGACTTATCTTTACAGCCACGTCTACAAAAAGCTCGGATCGAAACCGCAGTATTTCGACCCCATCCTCTTCGACGGCGATGTCCTCCGGCTCCGGCAGTATCTGAAGGATCACGGATATTCTCACGCCGTCGTCGACACCTCGTTGAGATTCGACGACGCAAACAAGAGAGTCGATCTCACGATCTGGGTGAAGGAAAACCGCCGTTCGATCATCGACACGCTGAAAATTCTCGGCATCGACTCGGTGGCGGCTGAAGTGAAGAAGGAGATCTACGACGGCCTCCTCATCAAGCGGGGCGATCCGTACGTCAAGGATCTCATCGAACAGGAACAACTCCGGGTTCTGAGGATCTTCAGAAACGGCGGGTACACAAATGCAAACGTCGACAACGTCCCCGCGCTTCTGTACCTCTCCACGGACGACTATACCGTGACCCTTTCGTATCATCCCGGAGCGCGGTACGTTTTCGGGACCATTGAGACGGTGAGCCCGACCGAAGTCGATTCCAGCGTGGTCTTCCGGCAACTCGATTTTGTGCCGGGGGAAAATTACAACGAGCAGAAGAAGACAGAGTCGGAGCAGAACCTTATCCGCCTCGGGATCTTCGAGAGCGCGAAAATCGAGTCGCAGCTTCCTGTCGATTCCACCAAGCCCCCGTCGATTCCGGTCCGGATACTTCTTCGGGCACGCGAGCTCCAGGAAGTGACGCCGGAGCTGCTCGTCGACGACGAGAACAACACCTTCAACGCGGGCCTTGGAATCGGGTACAGCAACCGGGACTTCTTCGGCCAGGCGAGAAACCTCTCCGCAAATCTTCGCTTCCGCCTCCAGTCGATTCAGGATCTGAATTTCGCGGGGGCCTTCAGGGAGGGGATCAAGGAGCCGACCCTCCTCACGAAGACGGAATTGACCACCGAGATGATCCAGCCATACTTCTTCACGAACAAAACTTCCGCGAGCTGGACCGTCTCCGCCGAGTATGAAAAGCAGGAGTTCTACGACCTCAACACGCTGCGAAACCGGATCGGACTGACGACGAAGTTTTCCGACAACACGGTCGGATTCATGGATTGGGATCTTGAGCGTGTCGGAGTAAGTATTGCCGACACGACGAAGGTCGACATCACCACCTTCACCGGGACGCGGGAGAAACAGTTCAACTCGATCCTGACCCTGACTCTCCAGCAGGACAAGACGAACGACGTCTTTTCTCCCTCCCTCGGTTATTTCCATTCGGTCTCGGTCGAAGAAGCGGGGTTTATCCCGAAGGTCTTCAACTCGCTCGGGTCCGGGCTGCCGTACTCCCAGTATTATAAGTTCTCGTTTCTGGAGCGACAGTACTTTTCGGACGGGACGAAGAACGGCGTTGTATGGGCTTTCCGGCTCCACGGCGGAGTTGCTGAGCTCTATGACCCCGCCAATACCACCCCTGTTCCGCCTACTCACAAGTTCTTCGCCGGCGGGAGCGGAAGCGTCCGGGGTTGGAAATCCCGGGATCTGGCGGCGTTCGAAAACCCCGACCAGGGTGGAAACGTCATCCTCGAAGGGAATATTGAATCGAGGGTGCCCCTCTTTTCCGAAGGTTCGAAATTCTGGTTCCTCAACCTCGACAATTTCATGGGCGCTCTTTTTGTCGATTACGGCAACCTTTGGAACAACCTCTCCGAGATGGAAATTGCGAACGTTGCGATCGCCGCGGGGGGAGGCCTGAGGTATCAGACCTTTGTGGGACCGCTTCGTTTTGACCTGGGACTTCGCGTCTACGATCCGAAGGAACCCCAGGGCCAGCGGTGGATTTTCGGCAAAAAGTTTCTCACCGGTTCTTTCAGCGTGGTGCAGATCGGGATCGGTCAGGCTTTCTAGCGAACTCCGACATCCGGAGTCTCCCTCGCTCGACGAGCGTTGATCTTTCTTGTACTCTCCACGCAACGATCAAACTTTCATGAGTTGGAATTCGGTCATCGATCAGGAAAGAGCGAAAGGGATCCTGCGGAGATCCGTTGAGCAGGGACGGGTGGCCCATGCGTACCTCTTCTGGGGGCCCCGCGGGGTGGGGAAAGATGCCCTCGCGATCGAGTTTGCAAAGACTCTCCTCTGCGAGCGACAGGGAAACGAGGCGTGCGACATCTGCGCGAGTTGCCGGAAGGTGGAGAATCTCCAGCATCCGAACCTGAGGCTCGTTTTTGCGATGCCGGCCGGAAGATCCGAGAAACCGGGAGAAAACGGAGAAGGGAAGCTCCAGACCGACGTCCGGGATGAGGTCCGCGCCCAGCTTGAACAGAAAGCGAAAGACCCGTACTTCCACATCGAAATCCCCAGGGCATCCCAGATCAACATCGGAAGCATCCGGGAGTTAAAGAAGGAATCGTCGTACTCCGCGTTCGAAAAAGGGAGAAAGATCTTCATCATTTCCGATGCGGAGCTCATGAACGATGCCTCCGGCAACTCCATGCTCAAGGTCCTCGAAGAGCCATTGAGCGATACGATGTTTCTCCTCACCTCCGCGCGGCGTGAAAAGCTTCTCCCCACGATCGTCTCGCGGTGCCAGAGTATCCGGTGCGAGATTCTGAGCGAGGACGCGGTCCGAGGGGCACTTATTTCGCGTCAGAATATCCCGGAGGAGCAGGCGAGGGTAATTTCGCGCCTCGCCGGGGGAGACTACTCCTACGCGCTCGACCTTCTCTCCGGGGACGTGTCCGCAAAACGGGGCGAGGCGGTGAGTTTTCTCAGGGCCGTCCTGGGCGGTCACGACCTGAAGCTTATGGAGGAGGTCGAACTTCAGACTGCGGAGAACGACCGGGGATCCGCCGAACAGTTTCTCCTTCTGCTCCTCACCTGGCTCCGGGACGCGATGATCATGAAGGAGGAGGGGGCCGGGAGAATCGTCAACGAAGATCAGGTTGAGGATCTCGGGAGGTTTCTCGCGCGGTTCGGAAACGCGGATTTCCCCGCGACCATCGGCGCCGTCGAGCGAGCCCTCGAACTTCTGCGCGGAAATGTGTATCTTCCACTTGTGTTCCTTTCCCTCTCCGTCAGGCTCAAACGTTTGTTGATGAATGAACGCTAACGCGAAACGCATTCTCGTCACCGCGGCCTTGCCGTACGCCAACGGCCCGATTCACCTCGGGCACCTCGCCGGCGCTTACATGCCCGCAGATATCTACGTCCGCTATCAGCGGTTGAAGCGACGGGAGGTTCTCTTTATCTGCGGCTCCGACGAGCACGGGGTCCCGATCACGATCGCCGCGGACAAGGAAGGGGTTTCGCCGCAGGTGATCGTCGACCGATTCCACACGATGAACGCGAAGTCGTTCGCGGATCTCGGCATCAGCTTCGACAACTACTCGCGCACCTCGCTTCCTCTCCATCACGAGACTTCGAAGGAGTTCTTCCTCGATTTTTATTCCAAGCACCTTCTCAAAGAAAAACAGGAAGAACAGCTCTACTGCGAGGTGAACAAAATGTTCCTCGCGGACCGGTACGTCGAGGGAACCTGCCCCGTCTGCGGGTATGACTCGGCCCGCGGAGACCAGTGCGAAAACTGCGGCACCTGGCTGAATGTCGTCGAGCTCATCAACCCGAAGTGCAAGCTTTGCGGCACAACTCCCGTGGTCAGAAAGACGACGCATTTTTACCTCCCGCTGGGAGACTTCCAGCCCCGCCTGGAAGAGTATGTTCACTCACATCCCGAGTGGAAGGAGAACGTCGTCAAGTATTGCGAGAGCTGGTTCAAGGACAAGTTGCAGGACCGCGCCGTGACGAGAGACCTCAACTGGGGAGTCCCGGTTCCGCTCGACCAGTACCCGGACAAAGTCCTCTATGTCTGGTTCGACGCAGTCCTTGGCTACATCTCCTCCACGAAAGAATGGGCCCGCAAGGCCGGCACCCCGGACCGATGGAAGGAGTTCTGGCAGGAGAAGGAGACGCGGTATATCGCCTTCATCGGAAAGGACAACGTCGTTTTTCACTGCATCGTTTTCCCGGCGATGCTCATGGCACGCGGCGGGTACATTCTGCCGGATAACGTTCCGGCGAACGAGTTCCTCAACCTCGAAGGGGGGAAGTTCTCCAAGAGCCGGAACAACGCCATCTACGTGAAGGACGTTCTCGCTTCGTTCGAGCCGGATTTTCTCCGCTACACGATGGCGACGATTCTTCCGGAAACGAAGGACTCGGATTTCTACTGGAAGGACTTCCAGGCGAAGACCAACAACGAGCTCGCCGACATCTTCGGCAATTTCATCAACCGGACCCTTGCCTTTGCCGAGAAGAATTTTGACAGTGTGGTTCCCCCGATCGGCCCGCTCAACGACCGCGATGCGGAGATCATCCGGACGCTGGAGGGGACGCCCGCGAAGGCCGGAGAGCTCTTCGAGCACTTCAAGGTTCGTGAGGGAACCGCGGAGGTGATGAATCTGGCCCGTGCGGCGAACAAGTACTTCAACGATAGCGAGCCGTGGAAGACGGTGCGGACCGACCGTGATCGCTGCGCAACGACGATTCATATTTGCCTTCAGATCGTCCGGTCCCTCGCCGTCCTTTTTGCCCCGATCGTCCCGTTCTCTGCCCAAAAGGTGTTCAGCATGGCGGGTGTCGGGAGCAGGGTCGAAGAGGATTCATGGGATGATGCCGGCACGATGAAACTCCGGCCGGGCCACCGGCTCGGAAAGGCCGAAATTCTTTTCAAAAAAATCGAGGATGACGCCATCGAACAAGAACTGGACAAGCTCAAACCGGCCGAAACGGATGCCCCTGCCGCACCGGCCAATGCGATGCCGCCGTTGAAGCCAACGATCGGGTTTGAAGAGTTTCAGAAAATCGATCTGCGCGTTGCGCAGGTCATCGCCTGCGAGCCCGTGCCGAAGTCGAAAAAGCTCCTCAAGCTGCAGGTGGAGATCGGAAACGAGCGCCGCCAGATCGTCGCGGGGATAGCGGAACAAAGGAAGCCGGAAGATCTGGTCGGCAGGACGATCATCGTTGTCGCGAACCTGACCCCGGCGAAGCTCATGGGGGTCGAATCTCAGGGGATGCTCCTTGCGGCAAGCGGTATCGGAGACGGATTCGCTCTTCTCACCGTCTCGAACGAAGTCGCTCCGGGGAGCCCGATCAAGTGATCGGACCATACGCCAAGTTCTCACACACATTTCTCATGATCAAAGGATCCCCATGGAACAGGTGCTACCGTATCTAGAGTCGAACCGCGAGCGCTATCTTGCGGAGCTGAAGGAATTCCTTGCCATTCCAAGCGTCAGCTCATTGTCGGAACACGTGAAGGATATGCAGCGATGCGCCGAGTGGATCTCCGCCCAGATGAAGAAGGTTGGAATGGAGAACATCCAGATTCTTCCGACCGGAGGCCACCCGCTCGTCTACAGCGACTGGCTCCACGCCGCCGGGAGGCCGACCGTCCTCTTCTATGGGCACTATGACGTCCAGCCGGTCGATCCTCTGGAACTCTGGACAACTCCTCCCTTCGAGGCGACCGTACGGGGCGAGAACCTCTACGCGAGAGGCGCGGCGGACGACAAAGGACAGGTGATGATTCACCTCAAGGCGATCGAGGCGCTGATGCAAAAACACCGGGCGTTGCCGGTCAACGTGAAAATGATCATCGAAGGAGAGGAAGAAATCGGGAGCGACAACCTTGACCGATTTGTCGAAGAGCACCGGGATCTCCTGGAAGCGGACCTTGTCGTGATCTCCGACTCAGGGATGTATGCAAAAGGAGTCCCTTCGATTTGCTACAGCCTTCGGGGCCTCTCGTATATGGAGGTAGAGGTGACCGGCCCGAACCGGGACCTTCATTCTGGCTCGTTCGGCGGGTCGGTCCATAACCCCGTTCAGGTCCTTTGCGAGATGATCGCTTCTCTCCACGACAAGAACGGCAAGATCACCGTGAAGGGATTCTATGATGACGTCCGCTCACTGACGAAGGCGGAGCGCGACTCCTTCAAGAAACTTCCTTTCAGCGACAGACAGTACGCGAAAGATCTCGGTGTGAAGCAACTCTACGGGGAAAAGGGATTCACCACGCTCGAGCGTCTCTGGTCGAGGCCGACCCTCGAGTGCAACGGGATCTGGGGAGGATACACGGGCGAGGGGGCCAAGACCGTCCTCCCGGCAAAGGCGTCGGCAAAGATCTCCATGAGGCTCGTCCCCGATCAATCGTCCGAAAAGGCCGCGAAGCTCTTTGAAAAACATTTCAAGAAGATTGCCCCTCCCACCGTTCAGGTCAAGGTGCGGAATCTTCACGGAGGAGAAGCGGCGATCACCCCGATCGACAGTCCGGGTGTGAAGACGGCGGTCGCCGCTCTCGAAAAGGGATTTGGCAAGAAGGTCCTCTACCAGGGTGAAGGCGGCTCAATCCCGATCGTGGCGCAGTTCAAGAAAATACTCGGCATCGATACCGTCCTTCTCGGTTTCGGACTTCCGGATGAGAACGCACACTCTCCCAACGAGTTCATCAACCTGGGAAATTTCTTCGGCGGGATTCGCACCTCGGCCTACTTCTACAACCTCCTGCCCGACTTCTGGCAGGCGAAGGGGAAAAAGCATTAGTTGTCGATTGAGCAGGCAACGTTATGGACGAGATCCTCAAAATACCCATTTTCGAGAAGCTCCCTCGCGAAGACCGTGAGATGCTTTCCGGCCTCTGGGAGCGTCGCTCCGTGAAGGATGGGGAAGTGCTCTTTGTGAAAGGGGAGCCGGGAGCGGCCATGTTCGTCATCAGGAAGGGGACGATTGAAATCTCCGTCCCTCTGCGGGGAAAGGAGGGGAAGCTTCGGATCTCTCACCTTCACGACGGCGATTTTTTCGGAGAGCTCTCGCTCATCGATGGGCGTCCCCGCACGGCAACGGCGACTGCAACGGAAGAGACCGAACTGTTGCAGATGAGCCGCCCGGTCTTCATGACCTTCCTTCTGAAACATCCCGATGTCGCTGTGGCGATGCTTTCGGAAATCGCCGACCGTCTCCGTCAGACGGACGAGCTCGTGACATCGCTCGCGTCGCGAAACGTCAACGAGGAGATGGAGGAGCATCTGAGCCTCGGAGACAAGCTCGCCGACAGGATCGCCGAATTCGGCGGGAGCTGGGCATTCATCAGCGCGTTCATGGTTTTCCTCGTCCTTTGGATGGGGTTGAACACCGTCCAGATATGGTTTAAGCCGATTGACGAGTATCCTTACATTTTCCTGAATCTCATCCTCTCGTGTGTCGCCGCGCTTCAGGCTCCGGTGATCATGATGAGCCAGAACAGGGCCCAGAAGAAAGACCGACTGAAAGCGGAGCTCGATTACCAGGTGAACCTGAAATCGGAGCTGATGCTCCAGGAGCTTCATGACAAAGTAGACGAGCTTCGCCGCACTGAAATCCGTGATATCCAGGCGACGAGGCAGGGAGCGGCTGCAATCGAAGAACGGATCAAAGCGGTTGAAAGGGTGCTGAGACCGGGGCGGCGACGGGGAAGCCGATGAGGATCTACACGAAGAAAGGGGATAAGGGAGAGACTGGTCTTTTCGGGGGCGGGAGAGTTTCCAAGGATAGCCCCCGTATCGAAGCGTACGGCGCGGTTGATGAGCTTAACTCGCTGCTCGGCGTGGCCCGGTCTTCGTCTCCGCCGAAGGGGATCGACAAGATCCTTGCCAGGCTCCAGGCGGATCTTTTTGTGCTCGGTGCCGACCTGGCGACGCCGCGATCCGTGGTTGGGGCAAAGGTTCCCCGGATACGCTCGTCGAACACCCGGTTCCTTGAACGAACCATCGACTCACTCGAACGCTCTCTTCCGCGCCTCACCTCCTTTGTCCTTCCTTTCGGAACTCCGGCGGCTGCCCATCTTCATCTGGCGCGGACGGTGTGTCGGCGGGCGGAGCGCCTGACGGTTCGGCTCTCGAAGAGCGACCGCCTCGGAGCCGACGTAATCCCCTACCTCAATCGTCTTTCTGACCTCCTCTTCGTCCTGGCCAGATACGCCAATTGGACCGGGGGAGGGAACGAGATCCGATGGACGGGAAAACCGAGAGGGGCGTAGTCGCCCTATCATCTCTGCCCGTCTCCTGCCTCCCGTCTCCTGCTTCCACACCCTCCTCGTTGCTCTTCACCCCTTTTTTGCTTATTTTTCATTGAATATGTTCCAAAGATCCGAAAAACCGAGGGTCAAAGCCTCATGCTCGATATTCTGAAAAAGATGTTCGGCAGTAAACACGAGCGGGATATCCGTCAGCTCTTGCCGGTCGTCGAAGAAATCAATTCGCACTTTGAATCATACAAGGCTCTCAGTGACGACGAAATCAAGGGAAAGACCGTCGAGTTCAAAGAGAGAATCAAACATGAGACAGAAGACGCGAACCGCAGGCTCACGGAAGCCCGCGAGAGGCTCAAGACGGACATTCCGTTCGAACAACGGGAGTCAACGTACGACGAGATCGATGAGATAGAGAAGGAGCTCACCGAGATCATCAAGGAGACCCTCGACGAGCTTCTTCCCGAAGCATTTGCGGTCGTCAAGGAAACCTGCCGGCGGCTTGTCGGACAGATGTGGGAAGTGGCCGGAAACAAGGTTGTGTGGGACATGGTCCCGTTCGACGTCCAGTTGATCGGCGGGATGGTGCTCCATCAAGGGAAGATCTCCGAAATGGCCACCGGAGAAGGAAAGACCCTGGTCGCAACGTTGCCGATGTACCTCAACGCGCTCGCCGGGAGAGGGGTTCACCTTGTTACCGTCAATGACTACCTCGCTCTCCGCGACAGCCAGTGGATGGGAAAGATCTTTGAATTCCTCGGGTTGACGGTGGGATGCATTCTTCAGACCATGGATCCTCCCCAGCGCCGGATCCAGTACGCGGCGGACATCACCTACGGAACCAACAACGAGTTCGGGTTCGACTATCTCCGCGACAATATGGTGGGAACGCCGGACGACATGGTCCAGCGGGGCCACTATTATGCCATCGTCGATGAAGTCGACTCCGTCCTCATCGATGAGGCGAGGACCCCCCTTATCATCAGCGGACCCGTCGAGGTCGACGACCAGAAATTCGGCGAGATGAAGCCGAGAGTCGAGCGCCTCGTCAACGCGCAACGGAGCCTCGTCGCGAAGGTCGTCGCGGATGCCGAGGCCTTCCTTCAGGACGAGAAAAAGGTCGATGAGGCCGGAGTGCTTCTTCTCAGAGCCTACCGCGGTGCCCCGAAAAACAAGCGGCTCACGAAACTCTTTGCCGACGGCGCGCCAAAAAAGCTCATGCAGGATACCGAGTCGATCTACCTTGCCGAACAATCGAAGCGGATGCATGAGATCGACGACGAGCTGTTCTTTGCGGTCGACGAAAAAAATCACTCGATCGACCTCACCGAGAAGGGGCGGGAACTCCTCGCCGGAAATTCGGACGCAGATTTCTTTGTCCTTCCCGATATCGGAACGGAGGTAAGCCTCATCGAGGGAAACGCGTCGATGAGCCCGGAGGAGAAGCAGATCAAGAAGGACGAAGTGAACAAGCTCTACGCGGAGCGCAGCGACCGGATCCACACCGTCCTCCAGCTTCTCAAGGCCTACTCGCTCTACGAGAAAGACGACGAATATGTCGTCACCGAAGACGGAAAGGTGATGATCGTCGATGAGTTCACCGGCCGGCTTCTCCACGGCAGGCGTTATTCGGACGGCCTCCACCAGGCGATCGAGGCAAAGGAGGGAGTCACCGTCGAGCGGGACACGCAGACGCTCGCAACGGTCACCCTTCAGAACTATTTCCGCCTTTACAAAAAGCTCGCCGGGATGACGGGCACCGCGGAGACCGAAGCCGCGGAGTTCTTCGAGATCTACAAGCTCGATGTCGTCTGCATCCCGACAAACAAGAAGGCGATCCGCGAGGATTTCGAGGACGTCGTCTACAAAACGAAGCGGGAGAAGTACAACGCGGTCATCACCGAGATCGAGGAGCTGAGAGAGAAGCGCCAGCCGGTCCTCGTCGGAACGACGAGCGTCGAAGTCTCGGAGACGATCAGCCGCATGCTGAAGCGGAAGGGGATTCCCCACAACGTCCTCAACGCAAAGCAGCATCAGCGGGAAGCGGAGATCGTGCAGAACGCCGGACTCCCCGGCGGGGTGACGATCGCCACGAACATGGCAGGACGAGGAACGGACATCAAGCTCGGTCCCGGTGTGCGGGAGGTCGGAGGACTCCGCATCATCGGCACCGAACGGCACGAGGCTCGCCGGATCGACCGCCAGCTACGCGGCCGGTCGGGACGACAGGGAGACCCGGGATCGTCGAAGTTCTTCCTTTCGCTTGAAGACGACCTCCTCCGCCTCTTCGGGAGCGAGCGGATCGCCGGGATCATGGAGCGGATGGGACTGAAAGAGGGGGAGGTCATCCAGCACAGCATGATCACGAAGTCGATCGAGCGCGCGCAGAAGAAGGTCGAGGAAAATAATTTCGGGATCCGGAAGCGCCTGCTGGAGTACGACAACGTCATGAACCAGCAGCGCGAGGTCATCTACGCGAAGCGGCGGCATGCGCTGCTCGGCGAGCACCTGAAGGATGACATTTTCAGCATGCTCGGTGACTTCATCGAGGAGCTGGTCGAACAGCATTATGAAGGAGGAGACCTTGAGCGGCTGAAGGAGGATCTGCGGGTGAACCTCCTCGTCGACTTGCAGATGACCCCGGAGCAATTCCAGAGCCTTGGCAAGGGCGGGGTAGCGGCCGAAGCCGTGAAGGTGGCGACCGAGTTCTACCGTCGGAAGGAAGAGAAGATCGGGACGGAGATCATGGGGTCGCTCGAAAGGATGGCGATGCTCCAGGTGATCGATGTCCGCTGGAAGGAACACCTGAGGGAGATGGACGACCTGAAGGAAGGGATTCACCTCCGAGCCTACGGCCAGAAGGATCCGATCCTCGAGTACAAAGGGGAAGCCTTCAACATGTTCATCGAGATGATCGGCATGATCAACCGCGAGGCACTCAACCTTGTCTTCAAGCTATTCCCCGAGACGAGGGAACAGATGCCGCTTCCGAGAACCCGCCGTCCGCTGCACCGTGAGCAGCTGACGATGACGCACGACGCCTCCGCCGGCCTCGGATTCCAGGGTAACAGGGAACCGGTCGAAGGGAATGAGGCCGCCCGGAGCGCACAGCCGCCGGCCACGAAGGTGCAACAGCTCCACGCGGGGACGAAGGTGGGCCGGAACGATCCCTGCCCGTGCGGGAGCGGAAAGAAGTACAAAAATTGTCACGGTCGATGAAAGTCCCGGCCGTTTCTCCTTCAACTCAGCGCCACGACCATGAAGAAAATCGAAGCCATCATCCGACCGTTTAAGCTCGACGATGTTCGCGAAGCCCTCTCGGAGATCGGGGTCAAGGGAATGACCCTGACGGAAGTGAAAGGGTATGGACGTCAGAAGGGACACTCAGAGATCTACCGCGGGTCCGAGTACCAGATCGATTTTCTTCCCAAGATCAAGATCGAGGTTGTCGCTTCGGACGAGTTCGCGAACAAAGTGCTCGAGACGATCCTGAGGGTTGCCAAAACAGGGCAGGTCGGTGACGGCAAGATTTTTGTCACGGCGGTCGAAGAGGTCATCCGCATCCGCACCGACGAATCGGGCGAAGAGGCCGTCTAGGCGCGATCGTCGGACGGTGGCGATCCTCCGGCAGGAACGTTCCCGGAACACCACCCCGTGCGAGTCGCCGAAGAACTCCGGACGGATTCGGTTCCAGACACCCGCCCCATCATTCCCTCCAACCAAATGGCACCTCAATGGAACACACCATGAAACGATCTCTGCTCTCCGTCGTTGCTTGTGCGTGGCTCAGTTCACTCGCCGCGGCCCAGACAGCGCCCCCCACGGTTGACCGGCTGAAGATTGACAACAGGCTCTCAATGGCACTCTATTCCTCCGTTGAGGCCGGATCGCTTTCGAAGCGAGCCGTCGCCCCTTCGGTCCGGAGTGCGGAGCTCTACCCCGTCATCGTCTATTCGGATGACGTGGTCGCTGCGGCCGGCGTCGGGGTGATACCGAATTCCGTCGAGCGTGGATTCTTTACCGCCCGAGCGACAGTCGGGCAGATTGCGCAACTTTCAGCCCTTGAGTCGGTCCACTATATCGCCCTCGCGAAACGGCTCAAGCCGCTACTTGATGTCAGCGTTCCGGAAATCGGTGCGGACAAACTGCAGAACGGGAGTTTCAACGGCGTCTCGTACACGGGAAAGGGGGTCATTGTCGGAATCATCGACACGGGGATCGATTGGTCCGACCTCGATTTTCGCTCCGACGCCGACCCGGGCCAGTCGAGGATCCTCTGGCTGTGGGACCAGACGGTGACCGGGGCTCCGCCGAGCGGCTACTCCATCGGGGCAGAGTATTCACAGCAGCAAATTAACGCGGAACTGGGGGCGACGGCTCCTGGTCTGGTCAAGGAGCAGGATAACGACGGCCACGGAACCCACGTGGCAGGGATCGCAGCCGGAGATGGATCGTCTTCTTCCGCGGGATACAAAGGGGTCGCCCCGGAGGCAGACATCATCGCGGTGAAGACGACCTTCCTCGACAACGACATCGTCGACGCAATCACCTACATCCGGAAGAAAGCAGAAGCTGCGGGGGAGCCGTTTGTCATCAACCTTAGCCTCGGGTCCCAGGAGAGCGCCCACGACGGTACAGACGTCGACGAAGTCGGAATCGACAATGAACTGCAGACTGCCGGCCGGGCAGTTGCCGTGGCGGCCGGAAACGAGGGGAACGATGCGATCCATTGTGATAGTGTCGTCGCGCAGGGGGGCTCGATCGTCTACACCTTCGCGATTCCCGCCTATACACCGACGGCCGGGACCGGGAATGACGATGTCTGGTTCGACGTCTGGTACAGCGCCGGTGACCAACTCTCCGTGAGTGTCAAGAGCCCAAACGGATCGACTATCTCCGCTGCGTCCGGGTCTCAGTCTTCCGTCGAGACTCCCTCGGACGGGCATGTCGTCATCTCGAACGCGCCGGGGGGAGCGAATCCGGACGACAACACGAAGGACTGCACGATCGAGGTCTATGATAATGTCGCGAGCAACACGCCCCGGGCCGGAACGTGGACGATGACGATTTCAGGGTCTTCGATCACGCAGGGAGGAGCATTCGACATCTGGCTGGGATACACAGAGATCACGGGAAACGACGGAAGTTCGCCAGAGTTTACGAGCGGCTATTCTTTCCGGAAGCTTGTCGGGTCGCCCGGGACTTCGAAAAAGGCGATCACCGTCGGATCGTACGTGACGAAGTATTCATGGAAATCTGTGAAGGGGGGAACTTATTCATTCCAGGGGCCGAACAGGACGGGGAACTATTCGACTTTCAGCAGCATGGGGCCGACCCGGGACGGTCGTCAGAAGCCGGAGATCTGCGCCCCCGGTGAAGTAATCGCCTCGGCGATGTCCAAGTGGTCCGCTCCGGATTCTGCGCTCATTGTGGCCGACGGTAAACATGTCATCATGCAGGGGACAAGCATGGCGACGCCGCATGTTACGGGGCTGCTTGCGCTACTCCTCCAGGCAAAGCCGAATTCGACTTCCGACCAACTGAGGAGTGCAATCACCTCGTCCGGCAGGAAGGATAGTTTCACCGGATCCCAGGTCACTGACCGCTGGGGGTATGGGAAGCTCAATGCCGTTGGCTCGATGCAAACGGTCCTCTCGGTGGAGAGAATATCGGGAGCCGCTCCGAAGGAGTTCTCGCTCTCTCAGAATTATCCGAACCCTTTCAATCCTGCGACTGAGATCCTCTATACTCTTCCGAGCGGATTCATCGGAAAGGTTTCTCTCATCGTTTACGATGTGCTCGGAAGGCGAGTGGTCACGCTCGTCAACGAGGTGGAGAGGGAGGGATCTTATTCGGTGATGTGGAATGCTTCGGGGAGCTCGACCGGGGTCTATTACTGCGCACTGCGTGCAGGCGGTCTCTTCACGGCGAAGAAAATGGAACTAGTAAAGTAGCGCGTTGCCGGCTTCCGGATCCCTTCGTCCCCGAACCTCCTCCATCTCGGTTCGTTGCCGTCGAAGTAACGCTCATTCTATCCCCAATCTTCTCAGGAGGGCGTTTCCTTTTTCTTTTTCCCCCGCGCTCCTGAGAAATACGTTCGATACCCCCAGAAGATATTTCTTTCCGTTCACCGAATCCGCCTTTACTGCCGCCAGGAATGACTCCGCCGCCGCGGCCGTGTCTCCTGCGAGGAATTCTGTCAGTCCATAGTGTATCCTCGCATCCACTCTGTAAGGAGCGAGCCTGAGCTGAGCAGAAAAATCGGCCGACGCTCGCCCGTAATTGCCGCACTGAAGTTCGGCGAATGCCCGGTTTCCATACGCCTCGGGATAGTCGGGCTCGATCCGAAGAGCACGGTCATAATCGGCGAATGCGAGTACGTAGTTCCCGCGCCGCGCCAAGACACTCGCTCTCCCTTCGTATGCCTGCGCGAAGTCCGGATTGAGAACGATGGCATCGGTGAAGGCCGTCTCGGCGCTGTCGAGCTTCGAGAGATTGGTCAGCGCCAGGCCAAGGTCGTACTTCGCGCGCGGATCGGACCGGTTCAGGCTCTCCGCCTTCCGGAAATCCGCGGCTGCCTTTTCGTAGTCGAATGCCTCGAGCTCTACCAACCCCCGATTGAGATAAGACTCTTCATCCTCAGGCGCCATCTTCACAACTGCGGAAAGATCGTCGAGCGCCGCCGCAATTTCGTATTTTCCGGAGTGGTAGAGTCCCCGCTTCGTTAGAATGAAAGTGTTCTCCGGATTCTCCTCGTGCGCTCTTCCCCAGAAGGTCAGGTCATTCTTCCAATCCCTCGTCCGTTCCCTCGTCATGGCGAGAAGAGCTACCACAACTCCCGCTGCGACCAGGGAGCCCCCGATGAAGATGGGACGACGGCCTCGGAGGAGATCGTAGAGCCGGTCAAGCCAGCCCGCCGCAATGACGTACAGTCCAACAGAGGAGAGGTAAAACGATCGATCGAGAAGCGACCAGTTCCCGGAGGCCCGCCCCGTGAATGCCGGGATAGTGCAGACGAGGAAGATCGCCAAGCCCGAGAGGGAAACCGGATCCTTCTGCCGGCGCCAGATCACCAGGATCGCAAGGATGAGAAACAGATACGGGTAGACCGACTCTCCGTAAAACGCCGATTGGTTGAAGAGATCGTCGGCCGAGACGACGAGCTTGTCGTGCCACGGCAGAAGAACGCGGAGCGCGGCGTCTATTGCGCCAAGTCGAACCATCGCGAAGCTATCTGCCCAGAGCTGGCCGAGGTAAGTAGCTCCCGACACCCAGAGGGCCTTCCACAAAACGGCGGCGGCCCAAAGAAGCAGAAGATCCCACTTCTTCGAAATCATCCTCCTGTCGAATTTCTGTTCCGTGAGAATGTCCAGAAAAATCAGGATGAGGATTAGGTCAAGAGCCGGAGGAGAGCTCAAATAGAAGACCGCGCCACAAAGCGTGACGCTCAACCTCCGCGCAAGCCCGCCGTCCCCATCCCTCCACTGCAGATAAACGAGGCAGGTGAGCAAGAAGAGCGAAGTTGAAACGACTTCCACCTGGCCGCTCAGCCACGCGATAGCCCCTGCCTGGAGAGGGTGGATCGCAAAAAGGATGCTCACCAAAAAAGCGATCCGTTCTGACTTTGCGATTCTCAGGGCGAGGAAGTAGATCATCAGCACATTTAATATGTGCGCGACCATGCTCACCGCACGGAAAAGGAAGTATCCGTACTCGCTGAAGCTTCGTTGGAAGGAAAGGAACCAGAGCTGCAGAGGTGGATATTCAGGCTTCGCGAAGATCCCAAGGGCTCCCTTCCGGACCGAGGCGACGACGGCAAAAAGATCCGCGTCCTCCCACGTCAGGCTGCCGTTGAGCAAGCCGGGATAGTACGCGAGGACACATGCTCCTGCCAGGAGGTAGAGGAGGAGAATTGTGATCGTTTTCCTGTTCATCGTCCTTCTGCGGATCGCTGCTGCGTGTGAAGGAGCTCGAGGGTTGTCGTGCTTCGCAACGAGTCACCAAGGATCTGATACATTCCGACCAGAGCCTGAAGGTCGGCAGCCGAACCCCGGCCGTTCCCAGTCCGACCGCGGAGTTCGGCAATCTTCGCATCGATGCTGTCGACCGATCGGTTGATCCTGTCGACGATCGGATCGTTCCTCAATGCAGGAAGCGCTTCGACCGCCGCGGCGAGATCCTCCATCGCCGCACCGAAGCGCTGGGTGGAATACTCAGCAAGAGCCCTCTGATACCGTGCATCGGGATAGTTCGGCCGGAGAGCGACGGCCGTGTCGAAGTATCTGGTCGCCGCTTGAGCATCTCCGCGCGCATGGAAGAGTGCATACCCGATGCTGTACGGGGCGTCTGCAGAAAGAGGGTCGAGCGATCGAGACTCATAGAAATCGCTCAGAGCGCTGTCGGTTATCCCGAGCCGGTAGAAGGCGGTCCCGCGATTGTAGCAGACGCTCGCGCGGACGAATCCGAGATCGAGCGCGCGACTGAAGTCGGCGACGGCAGGCTTGAACTCCGCCAAACCAAGATACGCATTGCCGCGGTCGTAGTACGCTTTCCCCTCCTCTGGCTTGAGCGCTACAAGCCGATCGGCGTCGATAAGAGCCCCACGGAAGTCTCCGGCCTGCATTTTCGCGACGGCCCGGTTGCCGTAAGCGTTTCCCAAAAAGTCGTTCTTCGCGAGGACGTCGTCAAAGAGTGTAATGCTATTCCGCCATACCGGAACCCGGGCAAACGATACGGCCGCATAGATAAGCACGAGGAGTGTGAATGTTGCTGCTGCTCCTCTTCCCGCTGTCTTCAAGGAAAATTGGAGCTTTTCCAGCAGGAGCTCTCCCCCTTCCGCGATCGAGAACGCCAGCCCTATGATGGGGATATATGCGTACCGGTCGGCGACGAGCGATGCGTTATTGAAGGGGATGATTTGCAGGATCGGAGCGAGCGTCAGGAGATAGAAAAGAAGCCCGCCTCCGACGATCCCTCTGGCTTCCTTCCATCGTAATACGATGAAAACAATGGCCGCCACTGCCAGGGGTGAGAGGTAAAAGAGCGCAGGTAGCGAACCGGTCGACAAGGAAGGATACCCGTAACATGCGGAGAGGCTGCCGGGGAGCAGAAGCTTTATCGGGTAAAAAAGGATCTGATATATGACAAACAAACCTCGGTCCAGCAGACTATACTGGACCACCGGAGAAACTGCGTGCTTTACTTCTGTCGCGACCGTGAAAAGGGTGAAGACGGTCGACGCAGTCGCGAAAGGTGAAATCTCTTTGAGGACTCGTCGTCCGATCCGACCATCCTTCCACCAAATCAAGAGAAGCAACACAAAGGGAAGATCGACGGCCGTCGGCTTCGAAAGGAGACTGAGGAGAAAAAGGATTAATGAACCGGCGTACAATGCCGGCAATCTTCTTTCCCTCCAAAGGACAAATAGAATGATCGAAGAAAAAAAGAAGAATGAGTAGAGAAGCTCCTTCCTGCCCGAAATCCATGCTACAGACTCCACCTGAAGCGGATGGATGGCGAAGATCGCGACACAAAAAAGGATGGTCAAGCTGCGTATCCCGAGCCTTTGAAGGAGAAGGGCCAGCAGAACAATGTTGAGAATGTGGAGCAAAATGTTGGTCGCATGGAACTGTGCCGAATCTCCCCCTCCGACCGACCAGTCAATGGCGAAGGAAAGGATCGTGAGAGGATGATACATGTACCTCGCCGTCGGCTTGAAGATCTCCACAACCGACGATCCGCTCAGGTGCTGAACATCGGGATTGTTCGTAACATGGATGTCGTCATCCCAGTTTGTGAACTCGAAATGAAACGCCGGGAAAAAGAGGGCAACGGTCAGAACAAGGACGGCGAGAAGACCAAGGCGGAACACGATTTTCGGCGGGAGGCTCATTGGAAGAATATCCCCCGATAGAACAGTCGATAGAGTCCGTCAAAATAGACCAACCCGGAATTCAAGCCGATATAGACCGACGGCAGGCAGACGTTGAGCGCGAAAAGGAGCCGGAGGACTCTTTCAGGAATGAGCTGGTCTTTTTTTACAACGACGATCGCGATCAGGAACGCAAAGAGGCTGAAGGCCATAAGCCGACTGGTATCGACGCCGAAGCAGGTTGCAACGAGTCCCGGAAGAAGAAGGAAGAGTGTCTCCCTTGCGTACCTCCTGGTGAAAAGAGCGAAAGGGATGAGAATCCACAAGAGTTTGTAGGAGACCAGAATTCCCCCCAATTCTCGCAGCGGATGATTGAAGAGCCAAGTTGTTCCCGGTAGCCCGCCGACCGCCCGGACCGACATTAGGCTCATCAAGTCAAAGCGGTAGCTCGCAAGCCAAGAGAGAGCATAAAGGAAGACGATGATCCCCAGCCACGCTTTCTCTTTTCGACTGAACTCCAGCAGCGTGATGGCGATAAGGGGGAGGATGCTTACTTCGTGGGCAAAGAGTGCCAACGCCGCCGCTGCGATCTTTGGACCGAGCCCGAGAGGAACCGATTCCATAACAAGAAGTATTATCAACGCCAACTGCTCGGTGTAGCCTGGCGACTGGAACTGCGTGATCACGAAAGTGCTCACAGCGATCCCAAGCGTTTCGACGAACCCGGTCTCAATGCCGCGGGTCCTAAGATAGAGGATCACGGCAAGGAGAAGGAGAAAGGTCAATACCAGGCTGAAGATGTGGAAGAGGAGCGGACCTCTGAACTGCAGGAAATATGCAAGAGCCGGCAGGAGCAGGCGCTGGTAAATTTGATTCGTCGCATCCTGGAACCCGAACGGATCCTTCGACATCTCGCCGTACCCGACCCCCATAATGCCGAGATGGGTGGGGAAGACAAGTATTCCGGCCGTGAAGAAGACGGCCGCGGCGCCGACGAGCACCTTTCGCGGAAAAAGTAGTCCCCGGCGTTCGGCGATATAACCGACGACAGGTCGCAGGAAGAGGAACCCCAGAACAAGAATGGAGGCGAAGAAGATGATGCCACGCGCCGCGCTCACCGCGAAAAGGGTCTCCGGAGCGGTGAGAAATCGAACCCCATAACTCGCGGACAATGCGTCCAGCCAGCGGACGACGAATTGATTTGGCGTGTGGACGACGAGTGTCCCCCCGATCACCGCCGACAGAAGGACCCAGCCGGGTTCCTCTATCCGATCGTCTCTGATGAGCGAATTTTGCATAGCGCCAATCTATCATAATTTCCCTGAAACACAACAAGGAGCTTTGACGCAGTTTGAATGCTCAACGAAGTGAGTCTTCGGCCCGCTGATCACGAGGTGATCACTTCGTCAATGCCTTCGGCAAAATCCGCGGGCATGACGACGTTGAGAGTCACGCTGTGCCCGGGCGCTCGTATAAGTTCCGAAGGAATCCCTGCGGGAAAATCCACCTCCCCGGATTCTCGGGTCATCAAACGCGACTATTCTCGACGACGAACCCCACCCCCGACTCAGACACGCGCCGCCAACGAACAGTAAGTCGAGCCCAGCCGGAGTCGTTCAGTCGAATTGTGATGGGCAGAGATTCCCGGACTCCGTGGAACCAGGCTAATGTGGGAAACGTTCGACGGAAAAGACTTTTGGCCACTCGATCGCGGTCTTGGGGGAAGGGGGGAGACCGGCAGTCTGGGAGGTGTAAGAATGACCTTGGATCGGTAAAAAATACCTTTCGACTCAAGATAACGCCGAACCGCAGTCAAAAACCGGCTTTCGCTGTTTGGCATGAGAAATGAAGCGCTTAAAGCTGTTCCGTTAATACGCCATTCACCTGGCCTCTACCACGTATTCCAACTAAGGAGAAATCATGGGACAGCAGCAACTCCTTCTCATCATCCTCGGAGTCATCATCGTCGGGATTGCGGTGGCAGTGGGGATTACCATGTTCCAGGATAACGCAGTCGACCAGAATCGGACCGCAGTCATCGGCGATCTGACGACCCTGGCGGCGAAGGCGCAGCAGTACTATTCAAAACCGGTAAGTCTCGGCGGAGGCGGCAATTCATTTGTCGGGTTGACTGCTGATGCAACCGGGATTGGGATCCTTGCGGGTGCAGGGTTTTCCAACAACGCGAACGGTGTTTATTCGGTAAAGACGGCTGGAACAGCGACGGCCGTAGTTCTCGAGGGTTACGGGAAGGTGGCGCTGAGCGACGGGTCGTTCTGTACCTATGACATGACAGTGACTGCCCAGACTCAGACTCCCTCAAAGATAAACTGAACAGGATTTTCGCTTCACCTTAATTCATAAACTCAACAACTATAGGAGGTTACAATGGGACAGCAACAACTTCTTCTGATCATCTTGGGTGTGATCATTGTCGGTATCGCGGTCGCCGTCGGTATCACGATGTTTCAGGACAACGCGGTTGATCAGAATCGCAGTGCGGTTATCGCGGACCTTACGACTCTTGCCGCAAAGGCCCAGCAGTACTATGCGAAGCCGACCACACTTGGCGGTGGTGGCAACTCGTTCGTCGGATTGACGGCCGATGCCCCCGGATTGGCGCTCCTTGCCTCGACGGCTTTCACGAACAACGCGAACGGAGCCTACTCGATCAAGACGGCCGGAACGGCCACGACGGTGGTGCTCGAAGGCGTCGGCAAGACGGCTCTGAGCGATGGAAGCTTCTGTACGTATGACATGACTGTTACTTCCTCGTCACAGACACCTGCGAAGGTTAACTAAGTTACAAACGCTTGCTAAAAGGCAGGCCGAAGACTTAAAGGGTAGTCGGCCTGCCTTTGGCGTTATCTGACTATTTATTGACATAGGTAACGACAGATTGCTGGAACTGGTGGCCTTCGGAAGGGAGCTTGCTTTTGATCGTTTCGCGTAGTAATTTCGCTGTGGAATATGAAATGTGTTTCAAGCACATTCATAGGTGATCTTAAGTTATGGGACAGCAGCAACTACTTCTCATCATATTGGGCCTGATCATTATCGGTGTCGCCGTTGTGGTGGGAATCGGCATGTTCCAGGATAACGCCGTCGACCACAACAGGGCGTTGGTCGTTCAAGACCTCAAGGTGCTCGCGTCGAAGGCGCAGCACTATTACAGCAGGCCGAGCACGATGGGGGGAGGAAACAAATCGTTCGTAGGGCTCACGGCAGATGCTCGTGGAATAGGCATGCTTGCGGGTACCGCCTACACCAACAACGCAAACGGGGCCTACCACATCAAGGCCGACGGAAACGCCACTACCGTGGTTCTCGAAGGGATCGGGAAGGTTGTCATGAGCGATGGCACCTACTGCACCTACGACATGACGGTGACGATTCAGGATCAGAATCTCACACGATTGAATTAGACCAGGTCGGGAAAAGAGTGTGAAGGCAGGCATGCCGGAAGGGCATCCCTGCCTTTTTTGTTGCCTGAGGGAGGGTGACCGGGGGTGTTGATTTTTGTTGACGCCGATTGTATCTTTTCTTCGTAGGATTCATGGTAGGCCCTGAAAGGTCTGCCAAACGTTTGCCGCTGCAAATCAAAGGACTACTCCATGGCCGAGTTCCGGATCGAAGGACTCTCGCTGGCGGGAAAACCCATTCAGGGTGTGATCAACGCCGAGACGCTGCAGCTCGCGAAGCAGCGCGCCGAACAGATGGCGCGAGAGCGGAGATTCAAGCTGACCGGTGTACGAGTCCGGTCGACGTTCCTCTACCGGGTCAAGAAGGGGGAGGAGAAGATCGACGGCGAGCAGAAGGCGTTCACAAAGCAGGAGGTGCAGGACGCCCTTGTGAAGATGGGGTACCAGGTCGTCTACGTCCGCAAAAAACTCTTCGACAAAGCAGGGGCAGTTCCTCCGACTGATGTGGTCTCCTTCGTCCGCGTAAGCTCGGACCTCATCAGGCAGAAGCTCCCCTTCAACGACATGATGCAGCTCCTCATCAACGACATCCAGAACAAGAACCTCCGCGAATGCATCCGCGATATCAATCAGGAGTTGAAGCAGGGGAAGGACAGCGAAAAGGCATTCGTCAAGCATGAGAAGGAGCTCGGAAAGTTCGCAGCCCATATGCTCGGGCTCGCCTCCAAGAGCGGAAATATGGGGGAGATTTATGAAAGCACGGCGAAGTTTCTGGAGCGGAACGCTGAGTTCAAGAAGAACCTGAAAAGCGCGCTCATCATGCCCGTGGTCACCCTCGTCATCCTCTTCTTTGCCGTCGGCTACTACGTTGCGTACATTTTTCCCGCGACCGCCAGCCTTTTCGTCAAGTTCAAGATTGAGCTGCCGCCGATGACGAAGGCAACGCTGAAGATGAGCGATTTCATCCTCGACAACATCCTGATGATCGCGCTGAGTTTCATCATCCCCGTCGTTGCTTTCCTTTGGTGGGCCTCGACCGAACGGGGCAGGTTCTTCCTCGATCAGTACATGTGGAAGGTGCCGGCAATCGGCGACCTCATGCACAAGACGAGCATCGAGATCTTCTGCCGGGTTTTCTACGCTCTCTACAGCGGTTCGGGCGAGAACATCGAAGTCATCAAGATGGCGGCGGAGGCGTGCGGCAATAAGTACATGGAAGCCCAGATCAAGAACGTCGCTCTTCCGCTGATGGTGGAGAAGGGCATGAATATCACCGAGGCGTTTGAGGCCACGGGAGTTTTCACGAAGACGGCCATCGCACGCTTCCATTCCGGCGCGGAAACAGGGACGGTCAAGAACACCGCGCTCCAACTTGCCGACTACTACGAAAAAGAGACCGGCTACCGCATGAGGAATGCGATCGACCTTATCCAGCTCGTCATTTCCATGATCATCATGGTGGTCCTGACCGGATTGACGCTCGTTTCGTCCGAAACGGCGACCATTAAGCCGAAGCCGCCCGGCGGCGGAGGCGTCCTCATCCACGCCGTTCATCTCTTTCATTCCTTCTTCTAACAGCCTCTTCTTGAAGGAAGGGATTTTGTCCTATGCCCGATGTCGATATCACTGATAAAATCGGATACACGCTCCTGAAAAAGGGGATCATCGATTACGAGACTCTCGAGAAGTCGCTGAGGGTCAAAGAGTCGGAATCGAACAAGAAGGAGCGGCGAAACCTCGGTCAGATACTCGTCAGCGAGTTCAACGCCGATCACGACGCGGTCTTCCGCGAAGTGGCCAACCTCTACGCCTTCCGCGAAATCTACCTTGCCGACGAGAACATCGACAAGGCGCGCATCGAGTTCATCCGGAAGCTTGTCGACGGGCTCCAGGACGGGCAACGCGATATGCTCATCCAGTCGAAGATGCTTCCGCTGAAGTTCGACGAAAAGCAGCCCGACAAGCTCATCATCATTTGCGCCGATCCGACCGACCGGAATATCCCGAGCATCGCGAGAAATTTTAACGCGAAGAAGTACGAGGTGACGTACGTCCGCCTCAAGGAGCTCCAGAATCTTCTCGAGCAGGTGATCCCGCCGCAGAACGAGTTCCTGAAGCTTCTCGAGGACAATCAGATCAGCGTCGAGACGGCGCAGGATGATGCGTCGGTCGATGAAGAGGCGCTCGAAGCGGAAATCAGCAAAAGCGCCCTCGCCAACCTCATCGAGGGTTGCATCGTCGAAGCGGTCCGCAGGGACGTCAGCGATATCCATATCGTCCCGGGCGAGGGGAATGTGACGAACTTCATGTTTCGCGTCGACGGAAACCTGACCCTCTGGCACCGCCAGGAGAACACGATGCCCGAGGCCGTCCTCGCCGTCGTCAAGGACAGGACGAAAAACGTCGACCGGTTCGAGCGGGAAATGTCGCAGGACGGGTTCATCCAGAGGGTCATCGACGGACATCAGCTCCGGTTCCGCGTTTCGATCATGCCGATCGTCACGACCGAGTTCAAGCACAAGTTCGAGAGCGTCGTCATCCGCGTCCTCGACGATCGCAAGGTCATCACGGACCTCAACAAGCTCGGGTTGCAGGGTCCCGCGCGCGCCTTCTTCGACAAGGCGATCAGAAAGCCTCAGGGAATCATCATTCTTACCGGTCCGACGGGTTCGGGAAAATCGACGACCCTCATCGCGGCTCTCTACCAGGTCATCGATCCGACCGTCAACGTTCTGACGATTGAGGAGCCAGTCGAGTACATCATCAAGGGTGCGCGCCAGCTCAAGATCGGACCGAAGATGTCGTTCGAGCAGTCGATCAGAGGTATCCTCCGCCACGATCCCGATATCGTCCTCGTCGGCGAAATGCGCGATAAGATCACCGCGGAGACGGCAATCAAGCTGGCCAACACGGGGCACCTTGTTTTTTCCACCCTGCACACGAACGATGCGCCGAGCGCCATCGCCAGGTTGTATAAGATGGATATTGAACCGTTCCTTATCGCCTACGCCATCAACGTCATCGTTGCCCAGCGCCTCATCAGGACCCTCTGCAAGATCTGCAAGCAGGAGGTGGGAGAGGACGAGTGGGAGAGCATGCTGAAATTCGGTTTCACGGAAGAGGAACTCCGGTCCCACAAATTCTACAAAGCGGCCGGATGCGACAAGTGCAACGGCGGGTACAAGGGACGTGCCGCCATCCACGAGGCTCTCTATTTTTCAAAGGCGATCAAGGATATCATTCTCAACGCCGGCGACAAGGTCGACGAGAATGCTATCCGCGATCAGGCGTCAAGAGATGGGATGTGGACTCTGCGTAGGTCGGGTATGGAGAGGATGAAGGAAGGAGTAACCACCCTGGAAGAAGTAATTTCTACAACGGTTGAAGAAGAATAGCGGAAGTCGTGATCGGGGGGTAAGAATTACTCTTACAAAAATACCGACCTTATCCTTGACCGCCCGGCAGGGCTGAAAATGGGCGGCATTCCCTCAGTTTCTCCCTCCTTTGCCTGTTGTAGAATGGGCATGAAGATTGCTTAATTTCAAGTACCTGAAGAGTACATCGGCGGGAGGGAGGCAGGTGTCCCGTGCCACAGCCTGTTATCGCCCCGCGACGTAGCTTTGTTCCACGGCATGCATTCTTAACGAGGAGACTAGACCATGGGAACCGGCCAGACGCTACTCACCATTATGGCGATGCTGATGCTGAGCAGGATGGCGCTTTCGATCAACCAGAGCAATGCGCAGAGCGGGAGCGCGGTAGAGATGGCGGCGTACCGGATCACGGCGACCTCGCTTGCGACATCGATGATTGAGGAAGCTCAGGGCCTGGCGTTCGACCAGAAATCCGATACGGTCGGGATTTCGAACGTTTCAAACTTCACGCCGGCGAACCTTCTCGGACCGGATGCAGGCGAGGTCTATCCTGCGTATAACGACTGCGACGATTTCAACGGACTTCATAAGGTCGATAGTCTCCAGGGCTCCGCCGTGTTCGTGACGGACGTCAAGGTCGAGTATGTCACGATCACGGGAAGCACGATCACGGCGGCAACAACCCAGACGTATAACAAGAGAATCACGGTGATGGTCTCCAGCAAGTTTCTGCCGGACACGGTGAAATTCTACAATATCTTCAGCTATTGGTTCTTTAGGTAACAAACGAGAGAGAGGAAACCATGGGTTCGCAAGTAATACTGGATCTTATCGCATCTTCGCTCACGTTTGGCACTCTCTTGTTGATGGCGATTCGGCTTAACGGCGGTGTGAGTGAAAGCTCGCAGATGTACAACGGGGATCTCTTGGTACAGAGTAATATTACCACTGTCATCAACATGATCGAAACTGACTTTCGCAGGATCGGGTATTGCGCGAACCCGGCAAATTTGCCCGACCCCACCAAAGCGATCGTGTATGCCTCTGACACCGCCATCACCTTTCAGACGGACCTTCCGATATCCTCTACCAACATGAACGGGGACTCGGTCATTGACGTTGTGAAGTACTACGTCGGATCGACGAGCGAGCTATCGATGACGCCGAATCCTCGGGACCGGATATTGTATCGTGTCGTCAACAATAAACCTCCCAAGGGCGCCAACCTTGGGGTCACGCAGTTCAGTCTCGTGTACTTCGCAGGAAACGGGACGCCGTTCGACGACACACTGAAGACGCCGGTGCCGACGGCACAATTGGGGGCAATCTCGGCTATGCAGATTACCATCCAGGTCGAGAACATGGCGGCGCAAACCTTGCGGTACAACACCGCAAAATTCGACAATCAATACTCGAACGCCTTTTGGAGACAAGTGCGGCTGGTCTCACGGAATCTCCAGAACCGTTGATTCCTGCCAGGAGACAATTCGTATGGGACGCAATTCAATATATCTGGCTATCGGCTTCACGATCACGTGCCTCCTCAGCGGCATGAACCTCTCCAGAGTGAGCGTTGACGCCTTCTCGAACGCCATCAATTATGAAGAGATGAGCATGGCGCACAATATCGTGCAGGCAGGTACGAATTTTGCTTGCAACCAGCTCTTTCTCACTCCGAACTGGCGGGATGGGTATACCAATGTTCCCTTCGCGGGAGGCAAGTTTACGACCTCAGTGGGGTTCGTGGTGCGGGGAAGAGACTCGAGCTGGATACAAATTGTCTCGACTGGCTACTATCCCGCCGATCGGCCCGTCGATTCAGCCACAATAAAGATCTTGCTTCAGCCGAGCCTGTTTTCCAAGTTTGCGTATTTCTCAAATACCGATCCCGGCACGATCGTGTGGACAACGGGGGATACGGTTTGGGGGCCATATCACACGAACACGAAAATCTACACAAACGGCAACCCCGTATTCAACGGAAAGACAACAACCTACCAGGGCATCAGCAAGTCGAACAATTCAGATAAACCCCAATTCAACGGGGGTTATGAGAGCGGCGTCTACATCACCATGCCCTCCGACCTCAGTTCCCTGAAGGGGAAGGCTCAACAGAAAATTAGCGGTGTCACGCAAGGCTTCTACCTTAACACGAAGCGGGACTTCTATCTCAACTTCAATGCCAACGGAACCGTTACGTACCGAGCCGACTCAGTGGCCGGATGGACCACCACCACCCTTAGTGCTTTCGCAGGCCCAAATCAGGTTGTCGTCATCGATGGGGGAAACCTGCACATCAAGGGAACGCTGAACGGGCAGGTCACAGTGGCGGCCCTGAGCAACAGCACCACAAAAGGGGGGACAGTCTGGGTCGATTCATCGGTCGCTTATAATACAAATCCGCTCACCGTGCCCACCTCGACGGATCTTCTCGGGGTTGTTGCAACCAATTATATCGAGATCAAGGACACGACCTACAACAACACGGCCGCGGGGGTCACGATCCAGGGAGCTCTATTCTCAATGAACGATGGACTCACGGCGGAGAATTACGACACCCGGAAAGCGCCTTCGGGCCAGACGATGAGCATACACCTCCTCGGCGGGGTAAGCCAACAGTCCAGGCAACCTGTCGGAACGGTCGGCAGTCCGGGCACTGGCTTCAAAAAGAGCTACAATTACGACACCCGCATGCTTGTGACGGCGCCGCCCTCGTTTCCGACCACCGGCGCGTATGAAATTCTTGAATGGCTTGAATAGGGCGGTCCGTTGCCGGCAAGCCCTCAGGCCCGTTTTGCTCTTGCGCTCAGGAGAGTTCGAAACCCAACAAAGCGGTCGCCACAGCCCCACATCATCGTGGGAGGGGCCAAACCACAGCCTTTCTGCCGCATTCCCTCCAAGTTCATGTTGACTTTCACTCACGCTTTCAATATATTCACCACGATATCTCATGTAAAGCTTGAGATTGCTCTCAGTATCCTGTTTCCTTTTAGCCGAAAAGAAAAAAACCTCCTTCACATTCGCTAACAATTTCAGATGGATCCAGGAATCGGAGCGACCGCTGCACCTCCGATGGATGAAGTTCAGGTCAAAGCGCGCGAGATCCTGAGTCAGATGGTTGCTCAGGTTCCCGAGAGTGTGTACGGCCTTGAGCGACAGATCTTCATTGGGGACCTTGTCGAGAAACTGCCGGTCGAAAGCCGTACCGTGCTGCGGAACTTCATCAACTCGATTCTGATGCGGATGTTCACGATCAACGCGTCGGACATTGATCTCGGCGGCTACGGAGGACAGGGACTGATCTGGTACCGGGTCTTCGGATCGAAGAAGCCGGATGCAACGATTCCCAGGCTGGAGTTCGATGAGAGCAACATCCTCATCCAGTCGCTCCTCATGGCGCGCCAGCGTCAGGTTCTTTACGAGAACAAGAACCTGGACTTTTCCTACATGATTCCGAACGGGGCGAACGTGCTTCGCTTCCGGGCCGACGCCTACCTGGACCTGGACCAGGTCTCTCTCAACATGCGCGCGATCAACCAGACGATCCGCCCCTACAAAGCCCTCGAGCTTCACCCTAATATCACGAAGATTGTCAGTCTTGCGCACACGAAGGAGGGGCTGACGCTGGTCACCGGGATCACCGGATCGGGGAAGAGCTCGACCCTCGACGCGATGATCGACCTAAACAATCACACGGTCGACGGGCACATCGTCATCATCGCTTCCCCGATCGAGTTTGTCCACAAGTCCGACCGGTGTATCGTACGCCACCGGGAGGTGGGGAGGGACGTTCTGTCGTTCAAGGATGGCGCGATCCAGGCCTTGCGGCAGGATCCCGATGTTATTGTCATCGGGGAAATGCGCGATCCCGAGACGATCTTGGTCTCCCTCGAAATCACAGACAGCGGTCACAAGGTATTTTCGACGCTTCACACCGCGTCGGCGGTCGAGAGCATCGACAGGATCATCGGCGAGGTGCCGCCGGTCGAACAGGAGCGGGTGCGGAACAGGCTTGCGGATGTCCTTCGGTGCGTGATGTCCCAGAAGCTTATCCCGAGCCTTGACGGAAAGCGGGTCCTCGCCCGTGAGGTTCTCGTGATGACCCCCTCGGTCCGGTCCGCGATCAAGAACAACAACACCGGCGAGATTTACCAGATGATCCAGGAGTCGGGCGAGCAGGGAATGACGACGATGGAGCAGGATCTCAAACGGCTCTTCGTCCAGAAGAAAATCTCCCTTGAATCGGCGATCAACTACTCGAACAACAAAAAGCGGATGCAACAGCTCCTCGGGGCAGGCGCTCCGGGATAGCGGCAATTCGGATGCCGTTGCATTCCCCAGACCACAGACGATAGCAACTATCTCAGCACCCATCGTTCATGGCGTACGCGAAAGGTGAAGGCAAAACTGCCCTGGCGATCTTCGTCGACGGATTGGACGTCAAGTTCGTCCACGTCGCGCTGAAGAACAAGCAGTTTCACCTCGAAGATTTCAAGACGGTCAACCTCATCAAGAAGCTCGAGGAGCGCCAGGCCGTGTCCGAGGCCGGCACCGGGCTCGAAGGGGTGGACCTTCTCGATGCCACGTCGGCGGCGCCAATCATTCAGGAAGGCGTCGTCGAAGAGCAGGAGGGATCGGAGACGAACAACAGCGTCATGCTCGGCCTCCTTTCGGATTTTCCCCCCGGCAAGTATCAGTTCGCGTACGCGATTTCCGAGCCGAGCGTTTATTACCAGACGTTCGAAGACTCGTTCGGACTCAGCGGCGGCAAGCTGAAGAAGAAACTCGTCGAAGAACTTTCGAAGATCCGGGCCACTCGCCCGAATCCCGATGCCGTGGCGTTCATCACGGCCACCGAAGGGCAGATCCTCTCCGTCATCCGTGAGGACGGCCTCAGCCTCATCGACATCCTCGAGAACGTCAAGGATTTCCTCGGCAAGCGCCTCCCCAGAATCCCCTTCATTGAGACCTCCGATATTTCGCTCATGAATCTCGTCAGGGCGAATTTTGACGTCGGCCCGGAGGAGATTTCCGTCATCATCTATGTCGGGAGCGAGTTCAGCCGGCTCATCTTCATGAAGGGGAGCGAATTCCTCCACTTCGCGCCGGTCATCAGCGAAGGTCGGACCTCGCCGAACATCGAGAACACGCTCTATTCGAGAATCCTCCTCGAGCAGGATAGTGCGGGGATCATGCGTCTCGATCGGATCTTCCTCGCGGGTGAGGCGCACAAGCTTGAGTTGAAGCAGTTCCTCGCTCCGCAGTTTGCCGAGGCGCCGATCGAATATCTCGTGCCGAAGAACGTCGATAGCGGGGCGCTTCAGCAGAGCGTTGAGGAGATCATGTCGGAGTACGCCGTCCCGATCTCCGTGGCGATGCGGATGCTCGACGCGAAGAACCCCCGGTACTATGCGATCGACCTGCTCCCCCAGACGTTCCGCGAAGGACAGAAGGTCTTCAAGCTCGCGTGGCACGGGTATCTCCTCATGGTGCTCATTTTCCTCGCGACCCTTTTCCTGACGAATCGCGTCGCGGACCTGGCCGAGGAGGTCCGGCTCGCGAACAGGGAGCTCCAGCAGAAGCAACTCCAGCAGTCGGAGAACGAGAGACTCCAGAACATCCTCGACAGCCTCACGGTGCAGAACCAGCAGTTTGTGAGCGCCCTTGCGGTCTACGACTCGCTCGTTCCGAACTACAACCGGTGGAGCAAGGTGTTTTACCATCTTACCCACAGCGTTGAAGATGTCAACTCTGTGTGGATCAGCGATATTCAGTCGAAGCCGGACAGCACCATCGAGTTGACGGGCTACGCGCTCCTTCGGCCGAGAATCCCGCGGATCGCGAACATGTTCGACAAGGCGACGCTGCAATCTGTCGAGATCCAGGAGATCCGGGGGCAGACCGTCTATAAATTTGTCCTGAGTATTCAGAAGATCGATTCCGATTGACCACTGACCGTCCAACGTCGTGTCGTATAAGCTTCGAAATTCGGTAGCGCTAGGTCTCCTTCTCCTCCTTGTCATCGGGATCGGAGGGTACATCGCGTTCATTCTCCAGCCCGGGAAGATCAACAAGTACCGGAAGGAGGCAAAGGCGATTGAGAACCAGTTGAAGGATAACACGGTTCAGACGAGCGCGATCATGTCGATGCAGGAGAAGCTCCGGGAGACGACCCACCGGTGGAACAACCGGACGAAGGAGATCAGCGAGAAAGACGTCTCCTCGCAGACGTACGGGTACCTCAGCGACATCATCGACGAGAGCGGATCGCTGAAGCTCAACATGTCCTATACCGGAACGAAGAACGGCACAAAGTACGGCTACAATACCTACAAGCTCACCGGTTCGGGAGAGTTTCCGAATATCTTCAGGTTCATCTGGCTTCTTGAGAACGGCAGGCGCCTCTATAAGATCACCGCGGTGACCGTGCACGCGGAGGAGGAGCCGGCCACGAAAACGGAAACGCCGACCGTGAGCCTGAAGTACGAAATGGAGCTCAATTCCTTCTTCACCTCCGAGAGCGCGCTGAGCAAACCGGTCATGAGGCCCGATTCGGTCCCTCAGCCGATCACCTCGAACCCCTTCTTCCCGTCGATCCAGAAGCTGACGCCGCCCAACGTTCGTGACCTTCTTGACGTCTCGACGATCAACGTCAAGGCGGTCGCTCCCGGGAAGGCGCTTGTCATGGATCCGAGAGGGAAGCTCATCACGCTCCAGGTCGGAGACGAGGTCTATCTCGGCAAGGTCACCGCCACCCATCCGCAGGAGGGAGTCGTCGACTTCACGCTCAACAACGGTGGGATTATCCAGACGGTGAGCAAGCAGATAGCATTTGAAAAAAAATCGCGAGGTATTAACCCATGACCACTGTGGCTCTCACCCATCGTCACGTGTCGGGATTCTCGGTTGCGAGGGGCTTCCTTCTCCTGGGAGCCTGCGTCCTCCTCTCCCTTGAGGTCGCCAGCGCGCAAACCAACCGGGAGCGCCGCCTCCTCCTCAACGACTATGTCGCTCCGGAAGAGCTGATCTCGATGTCGAAGGACCTCCCGTTCGACAAGGCCATTTCGTTGTTCACGGATTTCAGCAAGAAATACCTCAACAAGATCATCGTCGACCCGACGAACACGAAGAAGGAAATCGGTATCGATATCGAGAACATGTACTGGCTGCAGGCGTTTGAGAACGTCCTCCGCGCGAATTCGCTTTGGTATGAGGAGAAGGAAGAGTACTTCCAGATCACCAATCCCCAGGATTCTACGAAGGCGGTCCTCCCTGGCGGAGGTCCGAGCCGCGTCATGAAGGATTCGGCGAGTAAAGCGATGCTCCTGAGCCGTGACATCAAGATCTCGACGGTGTTCTTCGAGATCGACGTTTCGAAAACACTGAACACCGGCGTCAACTGGAACTTCAAGGACAGCACGAATAACGGGTCGGTCTACGGAGGGCAGTTGAAGAGCAACCTCGAGAACCCGGATCAGGCGGCGGCGACGACCGGAACGTCGGGTGGTTCATCCTCCGGGTCGGGCCAAACGACGCAGCCGGACGCGTTCATCGCGAGGATTATTCCAAAGCTCAATTTCGGAACTCTCACCGGGTTTGTTTCATTCCTCCAGTCGAACGGCCTCGGAGACGTCATTTCAAGTCCCCAGATCATCGTCTCGTCGGGGAAGAAGGGAAACATCCAGATCGGTTCGGATATTTTTGTCACGACGAAGGACTTTGCCGG
>DATJQP010000131.1:0-4927 GCA_035505655.1 Bacteroidota bacterium | reverse complement strand
TCTTTTGCGATCGTTCGTGATGAGAATGCTACAAGTTCAACGAGCGCAGGACTCCAAGTTCCAGCCCCCTGAGTTCCGCGATCGCCCTCATCCTTCCGAAGAGCGAATAGCCGGGATAGATTCCTTTCTTGTTTGCGTCAGGGATCATGAGATGACCGTGGTCGGGTCGCATGGGGATCACCTTGTTCGGCAATCGGAGATCTTCGCGCCGTTTCTGTTCAAGTGTGAGAGCCTTGATGACCCCGAATAAGTCGATATCCCCCTCGAGATGATTCTCCTCAAGGAAATCCCCGTCGGCGTTTCTTGCGACGTTACGAAGGTGGACAAAGTTGATCCGGTCGGCGAATTTCTCCGCCATCGCGACAAGATCGTTGGATATCCCCGCTCCAAAGGATCCGGTGCAGAGGGTCACTCCGTTGCTGGGGGAGCTCGATGCGCCGAGGATCGCAGCGACATCCGCCTCATTTCGCACGACCCTTGGGAGGCCGAGGAGCGACCACGGAGGATCGTCGGGATGGATTGCGAGAAAAATGCCCGCTTCTTCGGCGACCTGGACGATCTCCTTCACGAAAAAGAGAAGATGCCGACGGAGAGTCTCTTCTGAAATGTTTTCATACTCGGCGATCGCAACGGCAAACTCCTCGAGGGTGTACGCCTGGAGCGACCCCGGAAGGCCGAGGAGAACGGTCTCCTTCAGCTTTCGTATTTCTTCTTCATTCAGCCGGTCGAAGTACTCCTTCGCGGCGGCAAGCTGCTCCCGGGTGTAGCTCTTTTCTGCATTATGCCGTTTGAGGATGAAGAGGTCGAAGGCGGCAAACGCCCGCATCTCGAATTTCGTCGTGATCGAGCCGTCGCGAAAGGTGACGTTGAGGTCGGTGCGGGACCAGTCGAGCACGGGCATGAAGTTGTAGCAGACTGTTTTGATGCCGCACTTCCCGATGTTCCGGAGGGTCGTTGCATAGTTCGCAATGAGCGCGCGATAATCTCCCTTTTGCTTCTTGATGTTTTCGTGGACCGGAACGCTCTCGACGACCGACCAACGGAGCCCTTCGGCCTCGATGAGATTTTTTCGCTCCTGGATTTCCCGAAATCCCCACACCTCGCCGACCGGGATGTTGTGGAGCGCCGTTACGATGCCGGTGACACCAGCCTGCTTCGCCTCTTTGAGGCTTACCGGATCGTGTGGCCCGAACCACCTCCATGTCTGTTCAAATGGCATCTCTTTTCTCTTCTCTCTTGCTCCTAACCTCAAACTCCGCTAAACGCGCTGAATCCGCCGTCAACCGGTATGATTGTCCCCGTGACGAATTTCGACGCATCGCTCGCGAGCCAGAGTACGGTGCCGATCAGCTCGTCCGGTTCGCCTAGTCTCTTAAAGGGGGTCATGTTGATAATCGTCTTCCCGCGCTCGGTAAGGGAACCGTCTTTCTTCGTAAGGAGCGTCCGGTTCTGTTCCGTTAGAAGGAATCCGGGAGCGATGGCGTTGACCCGGATCCCGTCTCCGAATTTCAACGCCATCTCGACGGCCATCCATCGGGTAAAATTGTCTATCGCCGCCTTGGCAGCGGAATACCCTACGACGCGGGTGATGGCTCTGTATGAGGCCATCGAGGAGAGGTTGATGATCGACCCCTTCTTCTCGTGCGCGATCGACTTGCCGAAGACGAGCGAGGAGAGAACCGTGCCGTTGAGGTTGATGTCGGTGACCTTGTGGAACTCTGAGATCTCTATATCGAAGACGCTCTGGTCGAGCCCGATGGTGGCGCCGGGAACGTTTCCCCCGGCGGCATTGATGAGAACGTCGATTCGTCCGAACTTGCATAGGATTTCGTCATTGGCGCGCCGGAGGTCCGTCTCGATGGTGACGTCGCAATGGAAGCCGAGGAGGGGGGGACCGATTTTCGTCAGTTCCGACATTTTCTTGCGAAGATTCTCCTCGTTCCGTGCAAGAAGGACGACGCGGGCACCGGCCTTGAGAAGTCCGCGGGCCATTTCTGTGCCGAGGATTCCGCTCCCTCCGGTGATGACAACAACCTTGTCTTCAACTTTGAAAAGGGATCTGAGATAGTCCATGAGAAATTGAATTCGATTCAGTGCGATTGTTCATCAATAATAGAAAGAAATCGTTTTCTTTCCAAACAAGTCCTGTGACGGACGGTCAAAAAAAACGCAGGTTGGCTGGAACATCCTTACCACATCCGTTCTCCGCCCGGTCTGTGATACCCGCATGTTTTTGCCGGAGATCTAAACGCAGCCGGCGGCATCAACGATGGCGTAGGTTTCTAGATGCCCGCGCAAAAAACGTATCGGCAGAACGAGCTTAGGACGGATGCCAGGTAGTCTCGGGGCAATCTAGCTGCGGATCGACGGGAAGCAGAGTCTCTATAGCGCCTCGGAATCTCCCACTGCCACCCCTCATCCCGATGCATTCTTCCCCGGGTACAAGAAAATGCCCGGCACCAGGCCGGGCACTTTCCGTCTCTTAAGAATACACTATTGCAGATTCCAGATAAGCGCGCGCTTCTCGGGCGGCAGATACATCTTTCCGTCTTTCCCGCAGCCGAATGCATCGTAGAACGCCTGCAGGTTGCGGAGCGGACCGTTGACACGATATTCTCCGGGAGAGTGGAAATCCGTTTTCACCTGGAGGCGCAGTCTCTCGGGGCGTGTATTGCTCCGCCAGAGCTGTGCGTAGGAGAGGAAGAATCGCTGTTCAGGCGTGAAGCCGTCGATCGGTTCAACCTTCTTTCCCTTCAAGGCGTTTTCCATCGCGGTGTAGGCGATCGAGAGCCCGCCCAGATCTCCGATGTTCTCGCCGAGGGTCTGTTGCCCGTTGATGTGGAGCGAATCGATCGGGTTGAAGCCGTCGAATTCTTTCGCGAGGACCTCGGTACGCTCGTCGAATTTCTTCCGGGTATCGGAGCTCCACCACATCTTCAGGTTGCCTTCGGCGTCGAACTTGCTCCCCTCGTCGTCGAACCCGTGGGAGATCTCGTGGCCGATGACAACCCCCATCCCTCCGTAATTGACGGCGTCATCGGCGCGGAAGTCAAAGAAGGGAGGCTGGAGAATGCCGGCGGGGAAGACGATCTCGTTCATCGCCGGGTTGTAGTAGGCGTTGACCGTCTGCGGCGTCATGCCCCACTCGGTCCGGTCGACCGGTTTTCCGATCTTGTTGAGTTCCCGCATGAAGGCGAAATGCATCGCATGCCGCAGGTCCGCCGCATAGGTTCCCCGGTCGACGGCGAGGGTCGAATAGTCCCGCCACTTGTCCGGGTAACCGATCTTGACAACAATGGCATCGAGCTTCTTCAACGCCTGGGCTTTCGTGGCATCGTCCATCCATGTGATGGCCCGGATGTGCTCGCGAAGAGCCTCTTTGATGTTGTTGACCATTTCGAGAGCTCTCGATTTTGCCTCGGGCGGGAAGACTTTCGCGACATAGACTTCGCCCACCGCTTCACCCATCGCTCCGTCGACCATCGCCCTCACACGCTTCCAGCGTGGCTGCATTTCCTTTGCGCCGGTAAGGATGGAGCGGAAACGGAAGCTCTCGTTGACAAACGCGGAGCTCATTGCGTTCGCGGCGCCGCTGATGACCCTCCACCGGAAATAGCTCTTCCAGTCGGGGATCGAGAGGCTCCCCATCATCGCGTCGACTTCTTTGAAAAACTCAGGCTGTCCAACATCGACGCTACCCAGGGTCTCCCAGCCCGCGGAAGTGAAGAATTTCTTCCAGTCCACCGCGGGGGCCAGCGCAGCGAGCTGATCCTGCGTCATCTTGTTGTAGTTCTTGTCGGGATCGCGGAGTTCAACGCGGGTCCTCGACGCCTTCGCCAGGCGGGTTTCCGAGGTCATGACCGATTGCGCCTCGGCCGCGGCTGCCGCGCTATCGTCACCAACAAGCATGAACATCGCCGCCATGTGGCGGACGTAGGCCTCGCGGATCTTTTTGGAGCGTTCGTCCGCGGCGAGGTAGTAGTCGCGGTCGGGGAGGCCGAGACCTCCCTGGTGAATTTCTCCGATCTGATCGACGCTGTTCTTCGGATCCTGCTCGGAGCCGAAACCGAAGACCGCCTGGACGTTCATCGAGTGGAGTCTCGCGAGCTCATCCTGGACATCCTTCACGTTCTTGATCTCGTCGATCTGTTTGAGGTCCGGGGCGATCGGCTGCCAGCCGAGGGCCTCGATAGCCGCAGAGTCCATGCCGGCGGCGAAGAGGTCTCCGATCTTTTTCTTGTTGCTCCCTTCGGGGGCAGTCTTGTCGGCCGCAGCGTCCTCGAGAATCGTCTTGAGGACTTCGTTGTTCTGTTCGGCGAGGATATTGAAGCTGCCCCACTGATCGTACGCCGCCGGGATGTCGTGAGTCTTCATCCAGGCGCCGTTGGCATAGTGGTAGAAATCGTCGCACGGCTTCACCGAGAGGTCCATGTTTGCCGGATCGATCGGTTTCGCCTGCGGGGTGAGATCCTGCCCACTGGCGATGCCGGCGAAGAGGATCAGGAAAAGAAGGAATCCTTTAGCGAATTTCATATGGCTGTTCCTTACAAAGATATCGAAGTGTGGATTATGCAAAAGGACGTTCCAACGCGGTCATAGGTGACGTTCAATGTAGAAATGGATCAGGAGAGAGTCAAGACGATTGTGGACCCTCGATTCCGCGAGCGGATGATTGCAGCGTTACTCTTCGGCAAAGCTTTGGCACGCCAATCCTTTATGGGGAATGGAGGTTAGGGTTGTTCTCTTCTCTCTTCTCTTTTTTCTCATATCTCATCTCTTGCTTTTGTGTCTCTCCTTTTCTCCGCTTGCATCGCATCCTCCTTCGGCGTAACTTTCAACATCCCATGAGCGTCGAACTCCATTTCAATAACCGGCAGAGTCAAATCTCCCCCGGTCCCTCACTCTTTGAATGTGCCGAATCGCTCGG
>DATJQP010000130.1:0-32207 GCA_035505655.1 Bacteroidota bacterium | reverse complement strand
TGATCGCGGCAAGTCTTCTGTTCATAATTCTAGTCTCCCCGTTGTGAGCAAAGAACGTTCCTTCAATGCAACTTGCCAACCTCCCCAAGGGCCAGATACGATTTTGGGCAAACCCTTGAAGCACAGCTTCGGGCAGCCCCCGCCGCCCGAAGCTGCAAACGGACCATGGTCTATCACAATATCTTTCCAATGAGACAGGTCAGGTATGCGATGCCGTAAGCGATCGTGCAGGTGGTCGTGCTGCCGCCTGCAACGTAGCAGAAGATTTGGATGGTCGTGGCCGCAGCACTGCAATCGATTGCAACATTCCCGCCGGTGATCAGCCTCATGTCGTCAGATGTCATCTGCGATGAAAAGGCGGATACGGGGAGCAGGGAAAATACCAGTGTCAGAACGAGGCAAACGACGAGGATCTTACCGAGGATGGTTTTCATAATGCCCCCTAGATTAGAAGTAGAGTGAGTTATTTACTTGCCCGCCGCGGGCTGTCGGGCCACCAAAGCGGGGGAAGTCCGGCGCCCGAGCCGAACCATCCCACCTGCTCCGAAAAGCCAAACCGGCAGGCAAGCGATCATTTTGTCGGAAAAACAAGTGTTTCACCATGCCAGATTTTCTGAAAGCTCAGTTCAGCATACCTCACGCGACCAAGTGCGGGATCGCGGAGGTAGACCTCTCCTCCGGAGATGCTGTCCCCTACCACAAAATGCCCGCCATGAACAAAGAGAATGACCGGAAAACTACAGATCTTTAGCTCCTTGAACGAGAGCCGCTCGCCCATCACGGGCAGACCGAGTTTCCTGGCGTGCTGAAAGAGGTCGAACATCGTTGTGCCGTTACGGGAGATCGGAAGGGAGTCGATGATCTCCTTCTCGCTGACATGAAGTCCACGGAGTTCGTAGACCATCGAAAGTGAGGCGGGACCGCATGTGAATTCGCCCGACTGAAATCGGACAGATTCATCCCCCAAATATTCGGCTCCGGAAGCCCATGCACGGCACCGGTGTACCCAACTTGACGGAAGGATGAGAATGGAGAGAAGGAGAATAAGCGAGAAGAGCACTACCGGTTTCACGTACGCCCCCCTTTTTCCGCCGTGATGACTTTCGATGACCCGGCTACCGCGAGACGAAGTCCCTCACAATGTTTGCATCCCACTCGATCGAATGGAGTCCAACCGATCTTCCGATGATGGTTCCTGAATCATCGACGCAGAAATAGGTGGGGACTTCGACCACTCCGAACATTTCCGCGATTTCTTCGCCCCCTTCGCGGACGACAGGGAACGACGGCCCATCGGCCTTCCACGGCACATCCTGTCTGTTCGCAGGCCCGAGGAGGACACCGAGAGGCTGAATGCTCTCCGGATAGACGGTGCTGAGAGAGTCAATCTGTGCAACTTCGGCGCGGCAGTGCGGACAGGCTGCACTATAGAAGAGGACGAGAATCTTCTTCTTTCCCTCAGAGCGGTATGTTTGGCCGTCGGCCGTTCTTGCAGCAAATGGCACGACCTTCGCTCCGACGGGCAGCGGATCGATCTTGCGACCTCTCTCGACGCATATCGTGAGTGCAACCGCGGCGACGCACAGGGTGAGAAGCGCGGCGAGACTAAACAACCTGCTGACAATCGGAACCGGCATGGGACCCAGCGATGATAGTCGAACGTGAAACGTTGACTCCCCTTATCTCACTGGCGAACTCTGATGGGTTACTGCTCGTGTGAAAGATAGCAGAAGCGTTCTGCCTTGTCAAGAAGATTCTGAAAAAAACGGCGCTCGTGCGGGTTAAGCATCTCACCGAATCATGAAAGGATGAGTCAGTGTTTCTCTCCTTTCAGCATCTTGAACGCATGGAGGATCTGAGGGAAGAGAGCGTCGAGTCCGTCGGTGACCGCTCCCTTCGATCCGGGAAAACTGACGATGATCGTCTTGCCGCGGATCCCGGAGACGCTCCGCGAGAGCATCGCGAGCGGCGTGCGTTCCTGACCGTACGCGCGGGCGGCTTCCGTTACTCCCGGGATTTCTTTCTCGACAACTTTTCTCACGGCCTCCGGCGTGTTGTCCCTCGGACCAAAACCGGTCCCTCCTGTCGTGACGACAAGATCGAGTCGGAGCTCATCGCAGAAGCGAAGGAGTTTCTGTTCGATGGCTCCGCGGTCGTCGGGAATCACTTCGCGCGATGTCACGTCAATTCCGTACTCCTGAAGCCTCTCGGCGATGATCCTGCCTGAAGCATCTTCGCCTTTTCCCGCAGCAATAGAGTCCGACATCACCAGAACGGCTGCGCGGAGCCCCGTCGTGCCGGCGCGGGCAAAATCCGACTTCCCTCCTTTTTTGTTCAGAAGCTTTACTCCGACGATCTCCATCTTTTCGTCGAGCATCTTCATCATGTCATAGAGTGTGAGAGCGGCGACCGATGCGCCGGTCAACGCCTCCATCTCGACACCGGTCTTGTAGATCGCTTTCACTTCAACGCGTGCCCGGATCGCTTCATCCTCCACGACGAACTCGACCCCGACATAGTCGATGGGTAGAGGATGACAGTACGGAATGATCTGGCTGGTATTCTTCGCCGCCTGGATCGCCGCCACCTTGGCCACCGGGAGCGGGTCCCCTTTCGGAATCTTATTCTCCCGAAGAACGGCGATCGTTTCCCGGGAAACGCGCAGAACGGATTCCGCCACCGCGGTCCGGAGGGAACTTATTTTCCGGGAAACATCACGCATCGATTCTTCCTGTGAAGGTGCGCTTTTCGGTGAAAGCGGTGGGGCGCGAGGATCCTCGAATGCCGCGTCTCACGGGGTCAAAACGCGAAGCTCTTGATTTCAAGCGAAACCGGGTTGCCGATGATGACGAACTGAAGGTTCTCGATGTACTTCTTGCAGGCGTCCCGAATCTGCTCCGGAGTCACCTTCTTGATGCTGGCGATGAAATTGTCCGCTTCCTGGTAGCCTGCTCCCGACAGCTCATATCGGGCGAGAACGTTCGCCTGGGATCGATTGGTCTCGTTGCGAAGATAGTATCCCGTAATGAAAGTGTTAACCGTGTTATGGAGCTCTGCCTCGGAGATCGGCTCCGTCATCATTTTCTTCACTTCCGCGGCCATCACCTTGATCGTCGTATCGGGCTGGACAGCGGTCACGTAGAGGTAGCCGTAGTTCGAGAAATTGCCTCCGATACCCGCGCCCGGCGCATACGAGAGGCTGCGCTTCGTTCTCACCTCTTCAAACAGCCGGTACCTCAGGACCGCACCCGCCGCCGCCATGGCATAGTAGTCGCTCCCGCTTAGCGACGGAGAGGGAAAATACCCCTCGATATAGTCTGTAGGCAGCTCGCGGTAGACGACCTTGACGGAAGGCTCATGATGGACGACAGGGGGAAGCGCCGGGGCGACGAACGAGCCCGCGGGAAGCGCACCAAACGATTCCTTTACTTTCTGCTCCACCTGTTCGGGGCTCACGTTCCCGACGACCACGAGCAGAAGCTGAGAGGCCGTCGTTCGCTTCGACAGGTACGCCTTCAGTTGGGCAGGAGTGAACGATCCGACGGTTCCCTCCTCTCCATCGACGCTCGTCGCATACGGGTGATCGAGATAAAACGCCCGTCGCGCGAGGTCGTTGAGATAGGCGTCCGGGTTGTCCCGGAGCTGCCTCAGCCCGGTGAGGGCCTGCTGCCGTTCAAGCTCGACATCTTCCGCTGCCATGAGAGGATGGAGTATAACGTCGGCGAAGACGCTCCACGATGTGTCGAAGTACTGGCGAACACATTGGAGGTCGATGTTCGAAAAATCCATCGTCGCGGAGGAGGAGATCGATGTGTTCATCCTCTCGAGCGTTGCGTTGAGGATCTCTTTCGGGTACCGCTCGCTCGCTTTCACGGCTACGGCGAGGGCCAGCTTTTCGATCCCGGCCTCATCGCTCGTGAGGACGGCGGCACCACCGCGGTAGTAGATACTTGCCGCAATAATATCGGTGGCCGAGTTCGGTTTCACGATCACCTTCAATCCGTTGACCGAGAATGACACCGCCTCCGCTCCGAGAAGTCGGGTCGAAAATCCGATGACCAAAACGATGAGAAAACGATTCCAGGATTTCATGACGTGTCTCCTTCAGTGAGTCGTGGCGCGGGTCATAATCCAAGCTTGCTTCGAACGGAGGGAGCGACAAGCACTCCCATGATGTACGGCTTGTCGACGACATAGGTCCTGAGATACTTCCTGATGTCGTTCCGAGAAACCTTGTTCACGTTGTCGACATAACCGAGATAGTAGTCGAGGCCTGAGATGGCCCACCAGTAACCGACCGTGTGGGCGTATTGCGACGCCTGTTCGCGGCCGTACTGCTCGTCGATCGCGAGGATCGTTTTGGCGTTCTCAAGCTGAGCGTCGGTGAAGTAGTCATCCGACATCATTGACGAGAATTCATCGAGGATCGCCTTTTTGCATTCCGCGTACTTCTCGGGAGAGGTCTGCGCGAAGAGAGATATCGGACCGACATGATTGAGGGTGTTGTAATTGAAGCTTACCGAGTATGCAAGTCCGCTCTCGACGAGGTCCCTGTAAAACTTCGAGGTCTGCTGGCTCAGGATGAAAGAGAAGACGTCCGCGGCATAGGTTGCCTTCGGGTCTTTCGAGACGCTCGGGCCCTGCCACTCCATGAGGATCGTGACGGCGTTGACCGGCTTTTCGACAACCACCGTCTCAGTCTCCGGAATCGGCGGATGCTCCGGTATCGTGAAATCCTTGAACGGATCGGGTCCTCTTTTCCATCCCCCAAAATACTTCTGGGCCAACTCGAATCCTACCTTCGGGGTGATGTCCCCGGCGAGGATGAGGGCCGAGTTGTTCGGAACATAGAACCGGTGCTGGATGGTGTGCATTTTTTCGGGAGTCGCGCTGATGATCACTTTCCTGTCGCCGAGAACGCTCTTGTAACTGTAGTATTTCCACCACACCTTCTCCTCCACCGCCCGGTTGAGAAGGAAGTACGGGTTTGCCTCGTTCCTGTCGTACTCTCCCAGGACGACCGGGCGCTCCTTCACGAGTTCCTCTTCCTTGAAAAGGGGGCTGCTGATCGCGTCAAACATGAACTGCATCCCCGGCTCAAGGCTGTCGCGGCCGAGGGTGATGAAGTAGTTCACCCTTTCCTGGCTCGTCGTGCCGTTCCACGATGCACCGAGCTCTCGAAGCCGCTCCATATACCGCTCCTGATTTGGGATTGCCTCATTCGCTTTAAAGAACATGTGCTCATAAAGGTGCGAGAGTCCGGTGTACTCGGGCGACTCGGTATAGCCGCCGTTCTTGACATTGAGTTCCACCGTGACGAGAGGCACCGCGGGATTCTGGACGACGATGACATCCAGCCCGTTTTTCAGCGTCTTCTGATAGATCTCGTATTTCTGCGACAGGGCATGCGCGGAAAACAAAATGCAAGCGCACGCCAGGAGAACGATTCGCCTGACCATACCGACCTCCTGTCAAAAAGAATTTTGCACCGCGAACTTTCGCGTGGTGCGAATACCCCGGCCCCCCTCCAACCACCTGGAAGGGAACAACTCCAAGATTTCACACATCTGGAAGGGCAAAGCGTAAGATAGATAACCCGAGCCTGAGATTCAAATGGGATTGAACCTTGGCAGTGGCTCTCTTTGAATGGTCATTGCCTGAGCATCGGTCCTTTAGGCAGTCCCCCTTCTCAAAAGCAATCTTGTCTCCAAACCCTCAGAGCGCCCTCCGGACTGCAGTTGTGCCATTTCAGAGGACACGATCACCTCTTGGAAGCGGCGTTAGAAAAGTTGGCCAAAATTGAAGTAGAGTCCGGTCGCCTCGTGCCCGAACCCGACGTCGCACCGGACAACGAATGTCTCCATGTAGAACCTCACCCCCGCAACTGGGTTGACAGCCCAACGCCCGAGGTCAACCTTTGATGCGCTCCGCCAGACTTTCCCGGCGTCGTACCCAAGAACGCCGCCGAAACGCCAGATCACCGGAAATCGAAGCTCGGCATTCGCCACTCCTCCGAGGTTATCGAGGAACCTGTCCTGCGGATATCCGCGGAGAGTAAGGTTCCCCCCGACTGAAGAGAGAACCTGAACGGGCAGATTGTTGCCGATGACATCTTGCCCCATCAGACGCACCGCGAGCACCGTCGTTGGATAGAAAAGAACGGTGTAGTATTGGAGTGTGAAGGAAAGAATGCTGAACCTCGAGCTGCTGAAGGAGGTATGAACCGTCTGTTCCACCTGCCCCTGTGCAACGACGCCGCTCGACGGATTGATGAAACTGTTCCTCGTGTCGTATCGGAAGTTGGCGAAGAAGGATTCGAACGAGGTCGTTCCGGCGTTCGCCGCGGGTAGCAGCATCGCAAGGGCGCTCGAATCGGTGAAATTGAAGTTTCTCACGGTGTTATATCTCACCCCGGCCTGCACGACCTCGACCGGCGAATATGCCTTGCTCACGGTCGCGCTGATGTCGAGCGGCTCCCGACTGTAGTATTCGCGCCTGTCATAACCTGAGCGGTTGCCGATCCCGAAGAAACTGTTCTTGATCCATTTGTCGTAGTCGATCGCAAGGTCGAAGGCAATCGGATATCTTTTCCCCTGGCGTAGCTCGAAGTCGGGAATCGAAAAGACGAACCGGTACCACCGTTCTCCCTTCGTACTGTTGAAGAAGGTGCAATCGAATGATTCCTCTCCCCCGAGTTTGTTAAGAACGAAGCATTTGGCGCCGTACCCCAACCCAACGTCGGTATCGAACGACACGATCGGGAACGGTTCGAGAGTCGATTCGCTCCCCATCGGAAGCGTCTCGGACTCCATCGGGGCTCCTGCTTCCACCCGATCCAGACTGAGATCCGCCATCACGCCGAAGTGATCCGAAAGGAACTGGCCCTGCGGCGCCGAGTCGAAGACCGTGGAATACCGGATAACATCTTCGGAGGAGAACCGGTCGCAGAGAAATATTCTGTCGATTCTTCGCGGGGTTTGGTCAAAGAGCGCACTCAACTGATCGAAGGCCATCAGGGAATCCCCCCGTGCATCAACGAGGTTGGTGGAGTACCGAATATTTGGATTTCTCACGGGGTCCCAGGTCGGATGAGCAGTGTCCCCCGTCGTCGCGGATACATCAAAGTAGACGCGCCCCGTTGGAAAGAGTCGATGCGTGGAAATTCCCTCCGCCGCGTTGAAATCCCCGGCGACAATGACGGGGATCTCCGGCGGCAGGGATCGAAGGTCTTTTGAGAGCCGGGCGAGTTCTTCCCCCTGTCTCTCAGATCTCTCGTGCCATGCCCCGATCGCTTCCGCGTACTGCTCAGATCCCATGGATGAGGCCTTCGAGAGAGAATCGAAGGCGGACCGGAGCAGAGCGTTCTCGGGAGGACCTGCCGACAAATGAACATTGACAATGTAGAGCGGAAGTCCGCCGACGGTGATTTTTCCCACGAGAGCGAAGATGTTCTCGCTGAAATGAAACGAGAAAACATCCCCGACAACTCCGGGAGGGCCTGAGAGCTTCCACACGGTTTGAAGTTTCAATCGCAGCGAAGGTCTGGCGAGGATCGCGTTCCCCTCGTTGAGGTTAGAAGGGATCCCGAGCGGGCCTATCTTCAGACCGGCGATGCAGACCTGGTGGATCTCGTCGTATCCGAGCGAGTCTGCCAGCCTCCTGGCAAATCCACCCGCGGGGTTGACTTCCTGGAGAAGCAGGATGTCGGGGTCAAGGGAACGCACCTGAGAGACAAGGAGTCGAAATCGTTCCTCTCGTTCGGCCTGGGTTTCGTATTCCCCCATTCGCAGGCTGCCGGAATAGTCGAGTCCCGACCAGACGTTGAAGGTGACGACACGCAGCGATTTCTCCCCGGCCCGAAGGCTCACGGCGAGAAGAAGAACCGACAACATTGTGATTGCGGTCGACTCTTTCATCATCACTTTCATTGATAGTCCGTCTGGTCGGGTTGGATGTGCGTACCGCCGCTACTTCATGAGGAGCATTTTCCGCGTTTCGGAGTAGAGGTCAGTGCGCAGCCGGTAGAAATAGATGCCGCTCGCCGCTCCCGATGCCTGCCAGACCTGCCGGTATCGGCCGGCGGGACGATCGCCATCGACAAGAGATGCAACCTCCTGTCCGAGGACATTATAGACCTTCAGCGAGACGTACGATTGCCGCGGAAGGTCGAACTCAATCGTCGTGCTGGGGTTGAACGGGTTCGGGTAGTTCTGCCATAGCGCATATGTCGTCGGTTGTTCGCCCGCGGTGGAAATAGCCTCCGTCACCGTCCCCCAACTCGCTGAGACGATGTCAACGAAGACGTACGGTACATCGCTCGTCGCGTCGCCGACTGAACCTGACTGACTCACGATCGTCTGGTCGGTGTACGGACCCGCCTGCGAGCAGTAATAGGTGCTGGCAAAGAACTTTGTCGATCCGGTCATCGATTTCAATTCCGGCCATGTCTTGGGCGCCCTAAGCAGGAGAGTATTCTTGTCGGCAGGGTCGAGCCGAACCGAGATATCGTCATGACGCCATTCTGCAACATTCGCAGAATCCCAATACCATAGCCCATGAACAGTGCCGTCCAGAATCGTCGAATAGAACGGAAGATCGCCGTGAGCTTTGGCGTGGGTAAGCGCTAGTTCGACTTCGCAGCCCATCGTGCCGGTATTCGGATCTCCGTCACCATCGAACCATATCGACCACCTGTAATCGACGCTGTTGTCCGGCACATACGGCTGACTAAATGCAACACTGTCGGGCAGATGAGAAAGCCGGATCTTTGCGTAGAAGCTGTCCACCCTGGCACTGTTTTCAGGCACAAGGCTGAAGTCTATGTTGGCTGTGGTGTGATCCGCGGTGACAGCCACCGAATCCGCTGTGCGAAGAGCCGATTTGTGGTTATACCATTGAGGACGGTAGCCGGATCGCGTTACCGAAACGAAGTACTTGCCGTCGTTCAGTGATGTCATGGCGTATTGACCCACCGCATCCGCCAGCGCGGAGTAGTAGGCAGAACCAGCCAAGTCTTGTACGGTAACGAGAGCATACGGAATAGACGATCCTCCCTGATCACGAACGACTCCGGAGATCGCGCCTTCGGGCAGCATGGCGAAATTCACACCGCTTCTGTTCTCTCCTTCCAGAAGGATGATTGGGAGAGCCGAATCCGGGCTCGATACATTGCCGTACCAACGGTCCGCAAATCCATAAGCCGAGGCGAGGAGATAGAGTCTCCTGCCGGCAGGGAGTTGGCCAAGCGTATAGTTTCCCTTCTCATCCGCGAAGGTATCCGCAATCAGGGCGAAGGTGCTATCCATGACAGAAACCATCGCGCCGGAGATCGCAATGCCATGTTTGTCACGAACGATGCCGGATATCGATGCGCCGACCGACAGCGCAAAATTGATGTTCGGTGTATCCTTGTTGATGACAACCGAGATCTGCGTCGCCTCGTCAGAGCTAAACGCTCCGTTGTACCACTCCCAGAGGTAGTCGCTGCTTGTTGCAGAGACGAGGTATCGGGCCGTCACGAGGCCGGTAATCTGATAGTGCCCGGAATCGTCGGTCATCGCAATCGAATAGTCCGAGAGGGAATCGGTTGCCCACATTTCCACGTTTGGAACCGGCTTCCCGGCAAAATCGACAACGGTTCCGGAGATGGAGCCTCCTCTCGAGAGTGTGAAATTGATGTTGGGCGTATCGAACCCGCTTGTCACCCGGAATGGCTGGGCCATAGCGGGAGAGGAGACATTGTTGTACCACTGAGTGACATACCCGTTGAGCTCGGCCACAGCCAGGTACTTTCCGGTTCCGATCCCGCCGACAAGATAGCTCGTATCGCCCTCCATTATTGCCACGCTTCCCCATCTTCCCGAGGTGTCTGCCGCATAGATGTATGCATCGCGCAGTTTTTTGCCGCTCTTGTCCGTCACGGTCCCGGAAAAGCTCCCCGAGCGCTGCAGAGCAATGTCCTTTGTCCGCACCGCGCCGGAGATTGCATAGTTGTTCTCATCGTACGTGAAATATGGAATGGCATCAACGGCCACTTCGTACGGGCCATCGAGAAGGCTTGTATGGAAATACCCGCTGTCATCGGATACAAGAATGAGTTCTTCCTGCGAGCCGTAGAAGTAAATGTCTGCGTTCGGGACAGCTTTTCCCGTCCCGACATCCGTGATGACCCCTTTCACTCCTCCCGTTACCTTCATCAACCCGAAGTTGACATCCGTACTCCCGGGGAGAATCGAATCGATCACGGAGACCGGCATCGTGTACCCGGTCGAATTGAATTCGCCATACATGGTGTACGCGCTCTCGCCCACAGACGGCTTGTATACGGGCACACTATACGAGCCGTCCCCCGCGCTCAGTGTCGCGGTGTATAGTGAATCATCTTCCGCTTCTATAATCATCCCGCCTATGCCCGCTGACCCCAGCATGACGTGCCCCGAAATGGAGCTGTTGGCAATCGGGATGACGACATTCGCATCGACCGTTTCGTTCGCGGTCACGACAAGATTTGCGAGAGGCCAAACGCTTCTGAGGTACGGAGTGGGGATATTTTCCTCACTTCGAATCTCCCAGGAGCCAGGCATGACACCGAACCTGAAGAATCCGCTCGAATCTGTGTGCGTGAGCACCTCTCCCTCGGGGCCGACAGCATCCAGCATCAAATGCTTCACACTTGCCCCGTTCTGATCCTTCGCGTATCCCTCGATGAAGGAATTCGCGACTTTGAGTTTGAAATCAACCCTGACGGTGTCACGAATGACGTACAAAGGTTTCTCATTCGGCAAGATGTACCCGTTCGAGACTCCTGTAATGTCCCTCACGTAGATCTCCAGCTCGTGCTGTGCATTCGGCGGCACGCTCAGTTGATACTTCCCGGCTGAATCCGTCAGTACCACCCTGTAATCGACACTACTGTTCGTAGAGCGGAAGGCGTAAACGGCAAGATTCGGCAACGGGGGCGTCACGGTGCCTATGATAAACGCGGGGGTAGCCTTGGGTTGCACGGTGACCATCGCCGTCGAAACCGTCTGATGGTTGTCGAGTTCAAAGATGAGATTACCGGAGATATCGGAGATGACATCATCACCCCGGAATTCGACCTTGCATGTTCCGGTTGCCGGGTCGATATCATTGTCGTCGTTATCAAGGAGAAGGATGTCTCCCTCCGCGAGGAGGTCGCCGCCGCTCACAACGCCGTTGCTATCGGCGTCGCAATAGATCGACAGGATGGCTGAGATATTGCCGGGAGCGAAAGAAAATGTCATGTCAATCGGATCGCCAACGGAAATCGTGTCGAGGCTTCTGCCATTGAGGAGGAGATTCGAAGAGAATGTTCCGGAGCTTCGTGAATGCCGCGGAGACCTGGGGACCGATGGCGCGCGAGTAAACCTCGTCGGTCGCCCGAAGATCTTTATCTTGTTCGCTTCCCGCAACTTTGCCAGCCGTCGCGCGCTCCTCGCGCGTTTGGCGCGAAGGGACGCCTGCTTCTTTTGCTTCCACATCTGCAATTGCCGGGAGCGCTCTTTGAGCAGCCGAGCACTCTTCTCTAAATGGGTTTTGTCAAAGACCCGCTTCTTCACTGAGATCGCCCCGGTCGAGCCAGGCCTGGGTTGAGTTTCATTCGTGAGAACGATCTTTCCCTTATCGACCTGTGTTGATACCGGATTCCTCTTCGGAGTATCAGATGCGGTCGCCACGGCCATCAAGAAAGAGACGGAGAGGAAGGAGAGAAGTACGCGCAACAGTGAGTTTCTCATGGTGGGTCCCTCCCAAAGTTAGGTGAATATAAGACTTTTTTTCAATTATTTTCCCGCTGTGCCGGCCGTTGAGACCCGGCGTGATTTAGAGACCGAACGAGAATCCAAAGGTAATGCCGATACTGTTCGCGGCGAGGGCCGGCGGCGCCCCGCCACGCGCAGTGGAATTCGGATCGCTGGCCCCTGAGACGATGTAATTCTCGTCCTCAGCGTAGGTGGTAATCCTTTCATACGCCGGTATGCCCGGAAGCATGTCCTGCCCGTTCACCACTGCCTTCGTCAATTCCGTCTTGGAAACATAAAACGAGACAAGCGTCGCCTTTGCTTCGACGAAGAGAGAAGTCGCGGCACCCAGGGAAAAGCTCAGACCTAGATAGCCGATATAGCCCACCGGGGTGTTTGCCGTCACCTTCACCTCCTGCTCGCTGGAGTATGATCCATTGATGTACGAGGAACCCATCGTCAGCTTGTACGGAACGAAGAGTCCGGCCCCGACTCCCGCGTACGGATGCACGGGACCATCGCCCGTGCGGAGATGAAGACCCAGACATACGGGCACGTAGGAGAAGTTGAACGTCTGATGATCTTCCGACCTTGACTGCGAACTTGTCTGGTAGTAACCGCTCTCGATTGTCAGCCGTGACGTCTGTGTCCCTTGACTTCCCGACGAGTAGCCAGTCTCCAGGAATAGGGCGCAACCTTTGCGGAAATAGTAGAGGCATCCAAGCTCGTACCGAACCCCCTGGCCTGCGGTCGGATATTCGTCGTCGACATTGTTGACGGCATCCGATGACGATGATCCGTTGGGGCCGGAGGACATGGCCACGGTTTCATCGTACGACGTCATCGGATTCCCCCCTTTAGGGAATCCGTAACCACCCGAAATCCGGATTTCGAAATAAGGGGGTACTTCTATTCCCGGCCCGGATTCATCGTACTCCTGAGGCGCAGTGCTCCCCTTCGCCGTAACCGGTTCGTGGCTTGGGGGCCAGCCTATTGTGGGGCCGCCAAGAACGCGGATCGTGGCGGGATTCGTTCCGACGATATACCCTCCGGCGGAGACTTCGTCGAAGTGGTTGATGATCTCCGCCATTCTCAGAAGCGCTAGAAGGGAATACGCCCTTTTCGTCTCCCGTCGTTCGCCGTTGGATTCATAAGAGATGATCTGGGCATAGTAGGCGGTGTCCGACGACCGGAAGAATGTCGCTTTGACGAAGCCGTCGACATTCTGGAAAAGATGGAATCGATTTCGTTCGGAGAAATCGATGACCTCTCCGACCTTCTCGCTGATGATGACGACCTCGTCGATCTGTTGAGCCGGGGTCATCGCCGCGCAGAATCCCGCGGCAAAGAGAAGAGATGCAATGCAGAGGTACGGTTTCATGACAGGCTCCTTTCTGAACTCAATCCGAGATTGAGAATTGTGCTACTGGCCTACTTTGCGGATTGCGTATCCGAAGACGATGGAGATTCTGTTGCCGTCCGGACTGGTCGCGAGTACCAAATCGAGCGGGATGCTTACCCCGCCGTAATTGAAGCTTTTGCCCACCGCGGCGACAAGGGCTGTATTGACTCCCTTATTCCCTCCGATAAGAAGGTTTGGGCCCAGCCCAAACTCCACCCCATTCGGCATTCGCACACCCAGTGCGAGAGAGGCGCTCGGGATCAGGGTCCCGTACTCCACCCCGGCAACAAGCGGAACGAACTGAACAACGAAGGATGGGCCACCCCCCTGCGGGACGACGAGGTACTCAAACTGCCAGCCGAACTGGCTTATCGCCGCACCGATATTCTTCTCGTGCAGCGCTTGCTTGAGCAGTCCGTTTCCGGGAACATACGTGATGCCAAGCCGGGGCCCGCCAAGGTTCCACTGCTGGAAAGTCACGTCCATCGAGGCGCTCGAGTCCGCCTGCCCGAACGAGCGGGTCGAAACGAGGAGCATCGAAGCGAGGGTGATCAAAAGGATTGATGTCGTTTTCATAGCAGCCTCCTGACTTTTGAAGTGAATCGGACCTTTGACTATGGATTGGATCTCCTTTGTTCTGGATGCAAACTAGTCAAGCGGCGGAGGGGATTTGCCACCGCAGAGTCAAGGATGTGTCAAAAAATTGTCAGGGCTGTAGGTAAGCGCAGAGTAAACTAAGCGCGGGGTGATTCGTGGGTGAGTGAAGCAGGCAAACTATTTCACAAACTTGTAGCCGGCGGTGTGGACGGTCAGGAGGTGGGAGGGTTTGGCAGGATTGTGCTCAATCTTTTTCCGCAGCGACAGGATGTAGTTGTCGACCGTTCGGGTGGTAGGAGTGACATCGTACCCCCAGACGTCGTCCAGAAGCATGGCTCGGGTGATCACGTTTCCTTCCCGCTCAACAAAGTACCTGAGGAGTTGAAATTCACGCGCACTCATGGAGACACTTCTCTTCCCCCGACGAGCCTCTTGCTTCTCGAAATCGATGGAAAGGTTATCGATCCGCGTTTCGACGATCGCTGAGGGGAGAAGCGTTTCCCGACGGAGCAACGCCCGGACCCGGGCGACAAGCTCCTTCACTCCAAATGGCTTTGTGACATAGTCGTCGGCGCCGAGCTCCAATCCGAGGACCTTGTCGGCCTCTTGTTTCTTGCTCGTAAGCATGAGGATGGGAGTCTTCACTCCATCACGCCTCAGGTCTCTGCAGATATCCCTGCCGTTCTTTCCGGGGAGCATGAGATCAAGGATGATGAGTGAGACGCACTCCCTTCGTGCCATCTGATATCCTATTTCTCCGTCCGTGGCGGAAAGAACCTTGAAGTGCTCTTCGGTGAGCACTTCGGTGAGTCCCTGTTGGATCGCCGGATCGTCTTCAATGATGAGAATAGTCTTCATCGCGGGATTCCTTCACCGGGTTTTGGGAATGTCAGCGTGAATATGCTCCCCTTTCCCTCCTTACTCTCCACCTCAACGGTACCTCCGTGGGCGTCCATGATATGTTTAACTATTGGAAGTCCGAGCCCGATTCCTTCCACCGAATGTTGTCGGAGGTGGGCCCGGTAGAATCTTTCAAAAAGATGCGGTATGGCCTCGGGCGCGATCCCATCTCCGTGGTCGATCACCTTGAGAAGGACGACATCCTTCTTTCGTCTTATTTCCAGCCTGATGAATCTCTCACCTGAGGAATACTTCAATGAGTTGATCACAAGGTTTTCCACCGCCTGCGCAACGGCATCCGGGTCGGCGACGACGATCACGTTACCCTTTGGGAGTGATGTCCGGACCGTGCAATGCCAGGCCATGAGCTGATATTCCATTGCGAGGAGGACTCCGCGAACGATCTCGGCAAGGTCGGCATTGCGCAAGGCATATTCTTTCATCCCCTTTTCGATCCTCGCGGCATCGAGGAGATTGGTCACCATCCTGTTGAGGCGCTTCGTTTCTCCGGCGATCGTTTCAAGGTACCTCGCAGCTTTCAGGTCCTTCCTTCCTTTGTTCTTCGAGAGGAGCTCTGTATACATTGCGATGGAAGTCATCGGGGTCCGGAACTCGTGTGAGACGTTCGATAGGATCTCCGATTTCAGCTCGTTCAGTTCGTCGCTTCGCCTCTTCGCCTCACTTTCGAGAATCAGCTTCTCCTGGAGAAGCAGGCGTTGCAGCACCTCGGCCATCTCGGCGGAGAGGGTACGCAGGAACTCGAGTTCGTGTTCGTCATAAGTCTCGCTGCGCGACCTTGCCCGAAGTGCAATGACACAGAGCGGATCCGTCGTTCCGGACTTTACGGAGAGACAAAGTGAGAAACTATTCTCATCCAGCCATTCCTTCTGAGATCGGTCCGCATCGGCCCCTTTGAGTCCCGCCCCCTCCGGGAGGACCAGAAATCCCGCAGATTTGAGGGCTTCCGCTGCCTGCTCGGGAAGCGGGATACTCGAAGGAGACCGCGGGCCCTTTGAATACTCAAGCGCGAGAGATCTATCATGAACGGTAAAAAGAGAGATTGAGCTCGCAGGGATCATCTCAGAAATCGATTCGACGGCCGCGCTGTAAAGCTGGGAGGTGCTCATCGCCGAATGGAGACGAGCAATTGCCTTCGCGATCCCGCCCCCGAAATCCGCTCTTGCTGCGAAGAGAGTTTCATCCACGTAGTGCTGAACCCTCCGGCGAAGAGGGTTAATGACAACGCCGACAAGGATGGTCAGCGCAACGAGGAGAAGGTAATGTTCGAAAACCACCTCCCCTCCGATCACCGAAGTAATCACCAGCACGGTGAGGATGTACGAAGCGACGATGAAAAGAGTAAGGATGGAGTAGACCAGTCCCCGGTTGACGACGACATCAATGGTCGGAAGCGGATATTTCAGGAATGAGACGGCGAACGAGAGTGGGATCACGAGAAAGAAGAGCGTCGTATATTCCTCGTCGACGAGGTACTCCGAGAAAAAGAGTTGAGGCACGATGAATAGAAACATGAAGGGGATCGCCCCCGCCGCGAACCCCCAGAGAATCCAGCGTAGCTGGTTCCGCGCAGCGATGTCCCGGGATGAAAAATAGGTTCTGATGAAAATAATCAGCCCCGCGCCGATGTAAAAGAACATCGACGCGTGAAAGATGTCGTAGACCCTCTGAAAAAGATCGAAGGTATCAATTGATCGGGTAACGAGAGCCGTGCAGCAGAAGGTTGAGAGGATCGCCGTGAAGCAGATAGCCGGAACAAAGGTCAGCAGGACAAGATACCGCATTCCCCCCGGCTTCTTATCCGGATAGAGAGCCGAAAAAAAGAAGAAGATCGGAACACTGAAGCAGTATGAGATGAAGAACAGAACCGGCCTGACCACCGTTTCGAGAAACGTCGGCTGTAACTTTCCCCACGTGAGCATCACGACGGAAGCGAAAAGAATGAGCATCCAATGAAGCACCCTTCCCGCAAGCGAGCGGTATCCAGCTCTGAGGATGTAAACTCCGACACACCAGAGGGAAAGCCCGACAAAAAGAGTGATGATCGCAAAGCGGGAGGAGGGATAAAAGGGGACCATTCTCACGGGCGTCTGACCGACCAGCCCTGCGCGCCAATAGGCGATACCGACCGTGTCTCCGATCGATTCCCGGTCGCTGACGAACTCCGCCTCCTCGGGGGTCCGCACCGCCACGCTTCCAATTCGGATGACGGCATCTCCTTGCCGGATCTCTCCGGCTTCCGAAGTCTGAGTGATTCTTGTAACGACGAGTCGATCGTGAACTCTCCCTACCTCAAACGGAGTCGTGGACCGGCGGACAATCGTTGGAATATGCAGAAGGCAGACAGCCAGGAGGATGCAGTCGATGGCGAGATACGACCAAAAGCGAAGCGAGAGCGTCTTCATTGTCACCCCGATGCTGAGGAGGGAGGCCGTGACGAGCAATGGTAAGGAGGAATGGGGGAAGAGTCAAGGAGAAAGAATACTGAACACAGAATACGGGAGACAGTAAAGATATGAAACAAGATAGAAGAGAGAAGAAAAACCTCGATGGATCTATCCGAGCCAAGACGAAGGAAGCGTCTTCCCAGTTTCACCCCCTCAGTAGAAACACACGTTCCGTAGGCTCTGCTTAGAGGAACCGAAGCGTTCGCAGGATTAAGTCAGGGAACAGAAAGGCAAAAGATCTGCGAGAACAACAACGGCGGATCGTAAAAAAGAAATCCCCGGCATTCCGCCGATCTTGTTCTCAACGGAGATTTGAATCAAGTCAGACCCGACGGAAGAGAATGAGTCGTCTTTCTCCTTAGCCGCCCCGTAGGGGCGATCTGTGGATTCTCCAGCTCCGGGGGGAGAGAATGCAGGACAAAGGAGGCGGGAAGCGGGAGGCCGAACAAGGCAAACAGGAGACGCGAGGCAGGAGGCCGAAAATGAATGCTCCCTGGTTCTTTAACTCTGTTTCACTGAAAGTGGAGATAGATTCTACTCGCTCTTCGAGAAGGCAAATACTTCAGGCTTCGCCACCCGCAGATAGTCCTTCGTCGTCATGATGATCGAGTCGGTGAGAGATCCTGCGTTGAACGCGATTGAATCGTTCCGCACAATCGATTCGTCGACAAAGAGGTCGAGGGTGAGAATCGGGGGACCGAGAGGCGGGACGGAACCGGGGACGAGGCCGGTCAGCTCCAGAAGTTCCTCTGCCGAGGCAAAGCGAAGTTTCTTCGCTCCGAACCTGGCTTTGATTTTTGATGAATCGACCTTGAGGGATGCGCTCAGGACAAAAAGCTTGAACCCCTCGTCCACCTTGATGACGATCGCCTTCCCCCCAACCGCAAGACTCTCTCCCCGGGCGGCGGCAGATTCTTCCGAGGTGTGCGTCGGTGCGTGGTGAACGACACGAAAATCAATCCCCTCGGCCTCAAGCCACTGTTTTATTTTTTCGAACACGGGGCTCTCTCGGAGTCGCCGGAGGGAATGGAGTGAACATCAATCCTCCGGGACAATCCTACTCGGTTCCGATTGAGAACATTCTTTCCAGGTCGTGCTTGGAATAGACGCGGAACGCGATGAGCGTTTCCGATTTCTCTATCCCGTCGACCTGGCGGATGTAATCGGTCACGAGCTCGGCGAGCCGGTCGTTGTCTTTCACCCGGATGATGACGGCAAGGTCATACCTCCCCGCCACGGAGTGAACCTCGGTGACCCCGTCGATGTCCGCGAGTCTCTCGGCAACCGGGTTGATCTTGTCCCGTGCAACCGTCAGCAACACAATTGCGGTGACCATGGGCTTCCTTCCTCTCTACTTCTTTTTGTAGATGTCCGCGTGATGGATCTCCATGTAGCGGCCCGGATGTTTCGACTCTCCGAACCCGAATTTCCTGTAGAGGGCATGAGCGTCGCGCGTCAACAGCGTGAACCGGCGAAGCCCCTGCAGCGCAGGGTGGGAAACAACGCACGACATGAGCCACGTCCCAAGCCCCCGTCCCCTGTATGCCTCCAGGACATAGACGTCGCAGAGATATGCATACGTGGCGAAGTCGGAGATCACCCGGGCGAGGCCGATCTGTTTTTCTCCCTCAAGCAATCCGAAACAGAGCGAGTGGCTGATTGCGCGCTCAACCGTCTCTCTTGGAATCCCTTCAGACCAATAACAATGTGTGAGGAAATCATGAATGGCCGAAAGATCGAAGCGCGAAACATCAGTCGTGACAACGCACTCCCCCTTCGTCCGCTCAAAGGCAATCCCGGCTTCCAGAGGTCGTGCGGTGAAATTATCCGTATTCATCTCTTTTCAGTCTGTATGAGCTTTGCCCCCTCATCGAGCCACTTTGTAGAGCCCCTTTTTGTTAACGCCAACCAGCCCCGCTTCGTAGGATCGTCTGTCCATCGGCGAGAGGGAGCGGGCCATCGCGGGGGTGATAATTTTTGTGATGCTGATATCGTTCAGCGCGTCGCTGATGACGTCAAGAGCCTCGTCACGATAGTACCACTGCAGCCGGTCGAACGAGGCAAGGTTGAGGGGCTTTGTGTACTGCCTGAGAGTCTTCTCCCCCGCAACGTTGTAGTACGACTCGAAGTAGGACATCACCAGCTCTCTGAGGGAGCGGTAGACCGGCTCCCGGAACCTGAGTCCTACGAAGTTCGATTTCGCAATCGCCCCGATCCGTCCGTGCCGCTTGAAGAGCGCGAGGAGATGGTCGTCATCCCTCACGCCGTCCATATCGATGATAAGAGGGGGATCGCCGAGCCGTCGAAGAGCCATCGCCGCGAAAATCGCGCCGTCGTAGCAGTGCGCCGTGCGGTCGGCCAGCACACTTCTCGGCGAGCGGTAGCGGGACTCGGCACTGTATGGGAGCGAATCGAGAAACTCCTGTATCTTCACCGGTGAAGTGAGACCGCGGAGCACTCGCTTCTCTGTCTCGCTCCAATCCAGTAAATTTTTTGCCGGCCTTTTCTTCATGCGGAATTCCCGCTCAACTCTGATCCATCACGAAGGTCGGTACCCCGGACCGAGGATTTGTTCCACATGATGCTTGAAATGACGCAGGTAATCCCGGATGATGAATTCGAGAGTCACGGCCTCCTTCTTATCGATGAAACATCGAGTCTTCAAGGCTTCGGCCGGCACACTCTCGATCACGTGAATAAGATGGATGTTATAGGCCCTCCAGAGTTGAAGGATGTTCGCCCACGGCTCGCTCCGGTAACGCTGAGCAGTCACCCACTCCTCTTGCTGATATCCGGGAAGATGAAGTTCCGGCCCGAGCTGCGCCCGCACAAACCGTTGATGGTTGTTCGCCGCGGAGTCGATAAGGTGCCCGAGAATTTCCTTCTTCGACCACTTGTCAGGCCCATTCGGAGTTGATGCTTCTTCCTCTGAAAGGAGGGCAAGTCCCCTGTAGGCATCGTCGAGGACCTGCCTGAGCTCTGCAGCGATTGGTTTCATCGTATACCTGTTCGATGGTGTCGGGTCGGCAAGCTCAGATCCTTCACCCTACTTGTCGAATGCCTGGTTCCGCAACATTTTCACCATGTCGTACGGCGCAGGATCTCCACCGAGGTATTTGTGGAACCAGTCGAGATGCGCATCATAATAAAGAGGCATCGACTTCACCCCGCTCGGCCAGTGACCATCATTCGGAAAAACGATGAGTCGCGACGGCACGTCCATCTTCTGAAGATCCGAGAAGAATTCGAGAGACTGCGGGTACGGCACCCGGAAGTCTTTCTCCCCAGTGATGACGAGACAAGGGGTTTTGAAATTCTTCACGAATTGGTTCGGCGACCATTTAGTGTAGAGGTTCGATTCCCATGGCACTCCTTTGAGATCCCATTGAGGAAACCAAAGCTCCTCGGTGGAACCATGCATCGCCGTCAGGTCGTAGACTCCCATCATACACGCAATCGCTTTGAAGCGACTCGTGTGTCCCTCGAACCACATCATCATGTAACCGCCAAACGACCAGCCCATCGCTCCCATGCGGGTGCTGTCGACGTAGGGAAGTTTCGCGAGCGAGTCGGTCACCGCCATGAGGTCTTCGTAGACCTTCCCTCCCCAGTCCCCGGAAATCTCCGCCGTGTACTCCTGCCCGTAACCGGTGGAACCGTGGGGGTTGGGGAATGCGAGGACGTAGCCGGAGCCGGGATACATTTGCCAGTCTCCCCTGAAGGCATCCTCCCACTGCGACTGCGGGCCTCCGTGGACGTTGAGGATGAGGGGATATTTTTTGGAGGGATCGAAATCGTGGGGCTTCACGATGAAGGTATGAACACTCTTCCCCGCCGGCGACTTGATCCACATCTCTTCCACGGGACGGATATCCACTTCATCCTCGATCTTTTTGTTGACGAAGGTGAGCCGCTCCGGGCTCCCTCCTTTTGACGCGACACGCCAGAGCTCCGTCGGAGATCCCACAGCCCGGTCCACAAAGGCAAGGAATTTTCCATCCGGGTCGATGTCGTAGCCGTCAATCTTTTTCATGTCGAGAACCTGCACCCACTTTTTCGTCTTGATATCGACGCGATAAAGCGGCGTGTGGCCGAGGACGTCTCCGGTGAAGTAGATGCTCTTCGAGTCGGGGGCCCAGATGAAGTCGTCGACCCAGTTGTCGAAATCTTCGGTCAAGACGGTTTTTTCGCCGGTCTTTCGGTTGCAGAGGGCCAAACGGAATCTGTCCGATTCATACGCCGGGATCGTCTGAGTCCGGTATGCGATATAATTGCCGTCGGGAGAGTAGGAAGGATCGCCGTCGTACGACTTGTTCTCCGCCGTAATGTTTCGGGGCTCACCGCCGGCGACAGAGACAACGAAGAGATCGGCGTTTGTCGTTTCGGCTTCGTTCGGGTCGTGGTTCGACGCAAAGCAGACTTCCTTCCCGTCGGGGGAGACTGCAAACCCTCCGCCGCCGAGGGAGAAGACGGGGGCATCAAAATCGCCCGGGGAAAGGTCGGTGTATTTCCCGGTTTCGATGTCGAAGAGAAGAACGTGCGACCTCGTGCCGTCTTTCCATGAAGTCCAGTGACGGTAGAGAAGCTTGTCCGCCATGTGCGCGCGGATCGGACCGTTGGAGATTCCGTCGCTGTTCTTCTTGTTACAATCGTTGTCGGCTCCGCATTCCGGGAAGACGTCGCTGACGAAAACGATCTGTTTGCCGTCGGATGTCCAGGCAGCGTCCGACACTCCCCCGGAGAAGTGAGTCAACTGGGCGGACTTCGACGAGTCGAAATCGTAGCACCAGATCTGCGAATCCCCGCTCTTCGACGAAAGGAAGAGCATCCTTTTCCCGTCCGGGGACCACACAGGATGGTTTTCGCTCACCGAGTCTTCCGTGAGCCTTCGTGGAGTCCCTCCACCTGCATCGACAAGATAGATGTAGCTTTTGGCTTTTCCTTTTGCGAGGATGCTCTCCGATTCGACAAAGGCTATCGTCTTGCCGTCCGGCGAAATCTTCGGATCGGCCACCGTTTTTATCCTGTAGAAGTCCTCGAGGGCGAACGGCTTTTTCTGCGAGTAGACGCAAGTCGTGGCGAGGAATAGAGCGAAAAGGAGCGATAATTTTTTCATCGGGGATACTTTCTCATTAGGTGCAAAGGGCGCCGGTGAGGGGGAGCGAACACTCCGGGGCGGTGGCGAGTCCGGCGGGACGGAGGTTCGGGGATCCGCTACTTTTTTGTCACACTCTCGATCGCGCTGATCAACTGTTGGGTGGAAAACCCTTTGTCCAGATAGGTGATGTTGGCTTCGGCCTGCCATGCCCCGGCTCCCTGCGCGGCGCCGGTCATCATGATGACCGGGATCTTCGCGGTGAGAGGCTCCGAGAGGAGCCCTTCGACCATCATGAAACCGTTCATGTTGTCCATGTTCACGTCGCTGAGGATGACATCGGGGCGATACTTCGCGGCAAAGTCGAGTCCCACCATGCCGTCTTCCGCCTCGAGTGTGTTGTATCCCCTGACCTTCAACGATGCGGCAAGAGCTTTCCGGAATGCCGCCTCGTCGTCGACGATCAGAACAGTTTTCATCAATGATCCTCCTGGAATTGGATTGATGAAATTACCAAAAGAGGGGGAGAAAATCAATGCAGGAGAGAGGGAAGCGTACAATTAACGGTTGCCGTTTTTGGGGTGTTTTAGGGGCATGGTGATCCAGTCGAGGTTTGTCGTGTTGACTCCAGCGGCATGCAAGCGAGAATGACCGTTAAGGTGTTTTCTCTTGCCGCGGCAGTCGGTGTATGGCTTGAGTCGTAGGTATGCTACCAGCAGGTTGATATAACTGGCGGCGCTAGCACGATGCTGGAATGCTTCGATCGTCTTGAAACGTCGCTCGAGTTGTTTATTGACATTCTCGATCAGGTTGGTTGTACGGGGCAGCCCTGGTGTGTGATGATGTTCTATGAGATGATGCCAGTGGCGGTTGAAGAAGGCAACAACGGCACGGCGCAACGCCACTGGATGTTGACGTGAGCGTCGTAGAGCTGCAAAGCGCTCGCAAGCTCTCTCTTCGTTCTCGGCAAAGAGGATCTCGTGCGACCAGTCCCGCAACTCTTGACGGTCTCGGTATGACTGCGACACTCGACGGCTTGCTTGGTACTGCGACACAAACTCCTCGTGTGCACGATGCAACCAGACGCCACGCCGATCACGAAGACGACGGAACTCGTGACGAAGATACCCCTGATTCGATAACTGCCGCGATGCAAAGGGGCGCAACTCCAACAGCTTCTCGATGGCTGCCAATGCGTGTTTTAGACAGTATTGATGGGGCTTTCCTTCACAGACGTGCTGGACTGCTTGGCAAAGGGCTGCATCCATATCCGTCGTAATCCCTACCAAAGGATAACCCAGGTCCTCGACAATCTCTCGCACGAAGGCTTCTGCTTCTGTGACTGTTAACTCCCGGACATGACGACAATGAATAATGTCCCCCGTGCTATCTATGCCCACATACAGCCAAAACTGTTCCCCTCGGACTGAGCACATCTTCTCGTCCAACAACAAATATCCTTTCCACCGAGGACGTAGCTCACGACTCATCTCCCATGCCGTTTTACATCCTGTCGCAATCTCATCGACCATCCGTTGCAGCGAACTCGGCGATATCTTCCGCCCCGTCCTCTCAAAAACGCCGCGTGCGATCACTCGATAGCTCTCACGTCCCTCAACGTGTCGACGAACCACATCATACCGAAACTGGTTACTAATCCGACTCCGTTCCGCCTCCCGCAAACTAAAGCTGTAATCACACGCTTGACATCGATACCGTTGAATACTCCGTCTTCGTTCTCGCTGTATCTCTAACACACGAACGATACGGTGACCATTGCACTTAACCCTCTCCGAGCCGCATTGAGGGCATTCTTTTTTTTACCCATGGAAGTCCTTCTGATCCGCCGGCGTTGATAAACCTCTTCAACTCTATATAAAATCAGAACTTCCACTTAAAACAGCAACCGTTAACTGATACGCTTAGGGAGAGAGAATACAGAAGACAGGAGACAGGAAGGATAAGATGTAAGATGGAAGATATAAGAAAGAAGAACTGGAGGCGAACTTCTGGCATACTCCGTCATGCGCAGCGTGGCTATCCCTGAAGCGAGCGTTGTCGATTCTACGAGAGGGAATTGGCGCTTCGTGCCGTAACTCAGGGGAGCCCTGCCGCGCGGACTTCGGAGAAAAATCTGTTCAGTTTCTTTTCGTCGAGTCTCCCTTCCGTGCGTACGCCGCTGCAGACGTCGACCGCGAAAGGACCGACTTCTTCAATCGCTCTGCGGACATTTTCACCTGAGAGCCCGCCGGCAAGAAAAACCGGCACATCCACCCCCTCACGGATGGCGCGGCTGACCTTCCAGTCGTGAACCCTGCCGGTCCCGCCGAGACGCTTCACCGGGCCGTTCGGGTCCCCCGAATCGAGAAGGATCCCGTCCACGCTCGGTGCGATGAGACGCGCCTCATCGATCGCCTCTGCCCCGTTCACATGGATCACCTGAACGAGCCTGATCCCGGGAAGCACCTGCCTCAAGCGCCGGACCTCTCCTTGCGGCAGACGGTCGCAGATCTGGATCGCCGTTGTGCGGCATTTCCGATGCTGCGATACGATCTCCTCAACCTCCAGCCTGCTTGTCAACAGGAACGAGGAGACACCCGGAGGAACCAATGCAGAAATCCTGGCAATATCCTCCTCCGGAATCGGACCGGGGCCGCTTGGCATCGCGGAGACGAGGCCGATTGCAGAAGCCCCGAGTCGCACCGCGAGTCGCATCTCCTCCGGAGAGGATATGCAGCAGATTTTGACTCTTGGACGATCGGTGGGAAACATCGATGGATCGAAAGATTGGTCGATGGGCTGAGCTTGTTCAGCTCCCTTCGGTTCCGCCGAACAGCGACTGCATGTTAAGGGAAGGGGCCTTGGACTTGCTGGCAAGCGACACGTACGTCCGCGCCAGCTTGTCCTTTCCCGCCCCGAGGACGGTGCTGATCAGCCCCAGCGCCTCTCCGATCTGATCAGGAGGAAGCTCTTTGAGAATGCGCATCCACATCGCCTCCTCCAGAACATTGAAGGCTGTCTGCACTTCTGAGAGGTCAAAACCGGCTTCGAACCGTTCCCGCGCGACGGTTTCCGCATGGGCGATCATCGGCCCGAGGTTCTTCTCCTTCACGGCCCTGGTCGTCAGGGCATAGAGCGCTTTGAGGCGCTGATGCGTATGCTCGGAGCCTGACCGCTCGTAATGAACAAGCCGCGCGCGCGATACCGCACTCTGCGCCTCGCTGATGATATCGTTTGACTGATCCTGAAGAAGCTGATGGATGTTCATGGCTGATCTCTTTGCAGATGATAAGATTTCAAACGACCTGTCCGGAGGGCTGCCGGCATCATAACTCGGTGTGGACACGAGCCGCGAAAATGTTCACAGGCCCCCGGTCCGCGTTATAGGCGGGATGAAGGACGAACTGGTAATCGAGAGTGATCACGGTTGAAGGGACTACCTGCGCGGTATAGAGCGCCTCAACATCCTCCTTTCGACAGGTAGAGCTCATGGTCGTGCGAGATTGAATTGAGAAGAAGAGCCACTCCGGCCGCATCATCGTGACGTTGCCATGATCTCCCCTTGACCGTACCGCCGACGCTTGCGGCCCTGTCAATCTCCGTGAAAGCCCACGTCTCGGTCTTTCCGTCGTTCCATCCCCCACGCGCAAAGAGCCCTGCATCGGGGCTCGGCTCCTGCTCGAAGTTGATTCCAGCTCCATCCTTCGCTGTGCCGAATTTCCGCGAACGGGTAATATCCAAGTCAAACGCCGTGGTGCCGATCGTCGTGGCGTAATTGCCGGCGTCCGATGTGTTCTGGTAGACGAAGATCCGCATCTTGCCGTCATGTCCGGCGAAAGAGTACGCCCGCTCGTACTCGACCGCGAGTCCGTGATCCTGTGCCAACCGGGTATCGAGTTCCTCGCCGTTTGCCACCCTGGGAACCATAACCGCAGTCAGACGCAACGCTCAATCGTCCCGAAACACTTCGAGCACGCCCCCCCCAGGTGTAGCCGCGCGTGTCGGCCGGGTAATCCCACGCGCCGTTCCCCATGAGCGCCCAGTTGAGAAACTGCGTCCGCGCGTCGTGACTGTAACTATTATCGTCGAAGAAGTCGGTCACCGAGAATCTGCCGAGGGTCAGAACGATCCGACGCTCTCCCCTCCATCCTCCAATTGTTCGTCGGACGTAGTATCCGGCTGGACGACAGCCGCCGTGGCCGGCAGAGAGCTCACGAGGGCCAGAAGTGTCAAGCCCGGAATTCCGCCGACGAGCACCCTCCTCATCTCATCCCTCATCCGTGACACATCCTTCCGACGCCGAGGAGACGGAGAGGATATATTTATAGAGCATGCCCGATTTCGCTTTCAACGGCGGAGCTTTCCATTTCTTGAGGCGTTGGGCGATCACCTTCGCCGGAATCCCAAGCGTGATAGAGTTCTTTTCGCTGTCGATCGTGATGACATCGCCGTCCTTCACGACTGACAGCACTCCCCCGTCCTGAGCTTCGGGTGTGATATGGCCGACGACGAAACCATGCGTCCCTCCGGAGAAACGCCCGTCGGTGATCAGCGCAACGCTCGACCCGAGCCCCGCCCCCATGATCGCGGAGGTTACCGTCAACATCTCGCGCATTCCCGGCCCCCCCTTCGGTCCTTCGTAACGAATCACCACGACGTCTCCTGGTTTCACCCTTTTCTTTTCGAGGGCGACAAGAGTCTCCTCCTCGGAGTTAAAAACGCGCGCCGGCCCGGAGAAACGAAGCCCTTCCTTCCCCGTGATCTTGGCAACGGCTCCTTCCTTCGCAAGATTCCCGTAGAGAATCTGAAGATGTCCGGTTTTCTTGATCGGGTTCGAGACGGGGAAAATGATCTTCTGCCCTTCAGAGAGCCCGGGTAGTCCTTCAAGGTTTTCTTCGAGCGTTTTCCCGGTGACCGTGAGACACGAGCCGTCCAGCATCTTCTCCTTCAGGAGGAGTTTCTGCAGGGCAGGCACGCCTCCGACGGTCTGGACATCCTCCATGACGTATTTTCCGCTCGGTTTGAGGTCGGCAAGGTAAGGGACTTTGTCGCTCACTTTCTGGAAATCATCAATGGTCAGCCTGACGCCGACCGATTTGGCGATAGCGATGAGGTGGAGAACTGCGTTCGTCGAGCCTCCGAGGGCGATGACGACGCTGATCGCATTGAGGAAAGCTTTTCGGGTCAGGATATCCCGCGGTTTGATGTCCTTCTCGAGAAGGTTGCGGATCGCCTTTCCCGCGCTCCTGCACTCGACGATCTTCTGCTCGCTTGTGGCGGGAGTCGACGAGCTGTACGGCAGGGACATGCCGAGCGATTCGATGGCGGAGGCCATCGTATTCGCTGTGTACATCCCTCCGCACGCCCCCTGGCCGGGGCAGGCATGATGAAGAACATCGCTCAGCTCCTTCTCGCTCACCTTACCGGCAATATACTGGCCGTAACATTCGAATGCCGAGACGATGTCGAGGGTCTTTCCGCCGAAATGCCCCGCCCTGATCGTCCCGCCATAGATCATGATGCTCGGACGGTTGAGGCGACCCATCGCGATCACCGAGCCGGGCATGTTCTTGTCGCATCCCGGTAGCGAGATGTTCGCGTCGTACCATTGGGCGCGCATCACCGCTTCGATGGAGTCCGCGATGATCTCGCGGGACGGGAGGGAGGATTTCATACCTTCCGTCCCCATGGAAATGCCGTCGCTGACGCCGATCGTGTGGAAGATAAGACCTACAAGCCCTGCCTCCTGCACTCCCCGCTTCACAACCTTCGCGAGGTCGTTGAGGTGCATGTTGCAATTATTTCCCTCCCACCCCATACTCGCGATGCCGACCTGGGGCTTCTTCATATCTTCGTCGGTAAGTCCGATGCCGTAAAGCATCGCCTGAGAGCCGACCTGCGATTTTTTCTGGGTGAGTTGAGCGCTGTACTTATTGAGTGGACCGGTCACTTTTGATATCTCCTCGTAAAACGTGTGATTGCTTCTGACATATGTGCAACCATAAAGTATTGAAAGTACGGGAGAGCGGCAAGGGGAAAAGGAGACGGGGGCGGGAGCAAGGAGAAAGGAGAAAGAAAAGAAGAGCCCACGGCAAGCCACGAAAGCATACGGGCCCGAGGACGCATGGCGGACCTGGTGAAGCGCGCTTCCAGTCAGAGTCGGGCTTAATGAGGCGAGTCAGAACTATCCCCGGACTTTACTGAAAGTACCTCTTCAGAAATGCAAGCATTCGCGGCCAGGCTTGACGGATTGCCACAAGATTGGCGCCGTTGCGTCCCGCCTGATCCCTCGCGAATCCGTGCCCGGCACCTGCGTACGATTCGTGCTCAAAGGTCACCCCGAGCTGGCGAAGCTGACGGAACGCAGGTTCAACTGTAGCTCCGACTCGTGCGTCGTCTCCACCGTAAAGTCCGAGAACCGGCACCGTGAGCCATGCGAGCTCGGACGAATCGGGGGAGACACCGTAATAGACGATTGCGGCGGAGAGCTTGGGCTGGTGACATGCATAGCCGAAACTTCTTCCACCACCCCAGCAAAAACCTACTGTCGCGGTCTTGCCGTTGGCGGCGGGGATCTTTGACGCGTAGGCAAGGACAGCGTCGAGCCTTTTGTAGGTTTCATCCGCGGTGACATTTCGGATGAGCATCACGACTGAATCCCTCGTCGAGACTGAATTCGACCCTCCACCCCCCGGTCCGAAACCTGTGATAAAGTCTGGGGCGATGGCGATATACCCATCCGCGGCAAGTTGGTCGGCAACCGCGCGGATCCAATCCGACAGGCCGAAGATCTCATGGATGATGATCACCACAGGAGCCTTATCACTCCGTTCGGGATAGACAATCCAGCTCCGGAGGGGCTTGGATCCGGCGTATGGAATGTCGACCCATTCACCGTGACGGGGGGAGGCGTTGAGTCTCGCCACCGCGTCATCTTCACCGGGAGGTATGGCGCTTTCATTTTGACCAAACGCAGGGGCGCTCGAGAGGAGCGCCAGGAGGATCGGGAAGAACCAGGAAGAACGCATGGGAGATTCCTTCGCCTTAGAATCATTGTTGCTGACGAGCCGATGCAACGTCCCCGGAGCCTTCGAAGGCCACCGTGTCAATACAACCGTCCTACTTCACCAATAACATTTTTTTTGTCTCTTCGGATCCTTCCGCCTTTAAACGATAGAAATAAGCGCCGCTCGAAAGCCCGGATGCGTTCCACGGGACGACGTACTCCCCCTGGGCCAACTTCTCGTTCAGAAGAATCTTCACCTCCCTCCCGACTTCGTCGTAGATTATCAACGAGACATGCTGGGACGTTGCGAGGGAGAACCTGATGTTCGTTGTCGGGTTGAATGGGTTAGGATAGTTCTGTGAAAGGTTGAAGCCCATCGGCGCCTGTTGCGACGCGCGAACGTTGTCGACGAGGCCGTTTCGCGTCAGGATGAAGAGCCCGTCGTTGTATGAGACTGCATAGATCGAGTCGCCGTAGACCAAGAGGGCCCGAACGGAGATGCTGTCAAGGCCGGCATAGTTCCAGGAAGCGCCGCTGTTGGTCGTGTAGTAGATTCCATGCCAAAGGTAGTTGAATCCGTTGAGGTTTGAGAATCCCGTCCAGAGAGCCCCGGAGTTATCGACTGCGGTGACAAATGTCGACATCCCGCCGAGGCCGTTGGGCAATGAGATACTCGACCAGAGTCCTCCGGTTTTTTTGTAGAGCCCTCCGCCGTACGTCCCCGCATAGAGATTCCCGCTCTGATCCGAACTGACGCTGTAGACAATCGCTCCCTGAAGCCCTGCGGTATCGAGAACCCAGGTCCCTCCGGCGATCGGGCGTCTGTAGAGAAGTCCGGTGAACGATAATGAATTCGTGATCGCCCAATACAGATTGCCGTGATGATCGCTCGCAAAGACGTTCGGGTAGCTCTGCGGCAGCACCCCCAGTCCATCCGTGTCCGGGACCCACGATGTGCCCGAGCCTTTCTTGTAGACCGGAGCCGGCGCATTCTTGAATGAGTAGTGCTGCACGCCGTTTTCATCGGCGAAGTAAATGGGGATGACCGATTGGAACGCAACACTCAACCCTGCCGTATCGGCCAACCAGGTGGTTCCGCCGTCAGTGCTTTTCCAGTTCGTTCCGGGGGCCTGGGAATTTGACTTGTTGATCAGCGGCCCGAGCGTGTAAAGGTTTCCGCCATTGTCGGCATAGATCGCCGCCCCGGTCTCATATCCCCTCGACGGAAAGCTCTTCGTCCATACAGAGTCGCCGTTGTTCTGATAGTAGAGACCGAGATTTGTCGAGATAAACCGGCGGTTCGCCGTCTTCACATAGCCGTAAAGCGTGGTGGCCCCGCCTTCCCTGTTGTCCTCACTCCACGTCGCCCCCTGGTCCGAGCTCGTGAAGACCCCGTAATAGGTGGCAAGATAGACCGCAGAATCTCCGGCGATCGCGTAGAAGGGGGAGGAGTACGAATTGATCGGATCAAAAATGTAATTCGAGATCGAGGTATCGATCCGGACCCAGGGGCTTGTCCCTCCCGTCGAACGGAAGACTTCACCGTAGGCGAGAGCATAAATATTGTTGAAAATGTCGTCACCGAAATTCGTGACGCCGTACCCGGAAATTCCGGCGTTGTTCGGTTGCCAGGAGGCGCCGTCGTCCGTGCTCAGGTAGATCGAGCTGATTGTCGATGCAAAGATCCGGTTCTTTCTGTCGACGTAGACACTCGTCAGGTTTTGGCCGGGGAAAGAGCCGACTTTGTGCCACACGTTCGAATCGGGATGCTGCTTGAAGAGCCCGTTCTGATGCGCAAGGAATGCCTGCTGCAGCGTGTCGACGGCAACGCCGTAATAAAGCCCCTTGCCCACCCCGAGTGTATCAATGGTCCACGACGCAGCTGAATCTCGGCTGACAAATACTCCGCTGGTCGTCTGAACGTAAAGAGCATCTCCGACGAGCTTTTTGTAGCCGCTCGTGCCCCCGGAAGGGTCCGGGTTTGAACGCTGCCGCGGAAAACCCCAGCCGAGCCCCCTGCCAAGGTCGGTAGTTTCGAAAACGCTCCCGTCGTCGAGGAGAATGAAGACGACATCGTTGTTCCCTTCCTTGTGGTTCGCGTAGACGATGTCGCGCCCCGGCGGCGCTGTCCACGAGTACACACGGACGTAGAACGAAGCGCCGGTGCTTTGCGAGACCTTTAGCTCGTAGATCGCCAGATCCCTGTTGGTGCACCAGAGCTGATCAATGCCGAAACTGGAAATCGTCGGAACCGCCTCTCCTTTCGGTTGACCTTGCGCCAACGGAGCGTGCCCGAAACAAAGGATCGCGATGAGAAACAATGCGTTCCGTAAGAGTTCGACAGATCTCTTCCTTGATTTCATATCCTTCATCTCACGTGTTTGTCGGGAAGTTGAGATTCTACTTCATCAGAACCAGCTTTCGTACCAGCTCTTTCCCTCCGAATTGCAGCCTGGAAAAATAGATGCCACTCGTGCAAGTCTCGAAGCATCAAAAGTCACACGCTGAACTCTGTTCGGGATGAGCTTCGCGGAATTTATGGATTCCCCCATAGGCATGGGGGAAAACCCGAGATCCTGACCGAGGACCCTTGTGGCTGGATTGATGAGAAAGAGGGTAACGGCGACCGTTACAAACGCTCCGTTTGAGCTTTGCATGGTGACTCCTCCCATGGTATGGTACATCCCAACGAACGAGCCGGTCGTATCGTTTTGCGCCAGCCGACGACGGAACGCGAAAAGGTTCGCCCTTTCAGAGCTCAAACCCAATCTGCGTGCGATGCTTCAATCCTATGAGTAAGGTAGTAAATCGGCAATACTGGAAGAGGGGTACCCCGTACTATTCAAACAGGGGCAGGACGAGTCTATAAAATTCCCGTTGTAAAGTCAAGAATGGAAATCACACGCCGCTCGGACCCGGGAAGATTCGAGAAATTTCCCGCCCCGGAAAGCAGTATTCCCGCGAATCTCGTTCGAAGATTCAA
>DATJQP010000129.1:0-52528 GCA_035505655.1 Bacteroidota bacterium | reverse complement strand
CAGATGATCGAGCGCGCACACAAATGGCGGAAGGTTTTCGGAGGAGGAATGCGACAGGCCGGAATCATCGCAGCGGGAGCCTTGTATGCACTCAACCACAATGTCGAGCGGCTCGCCGACGATCATCGGAAGGCGCGCCTCTTCGCCGAAAAGGTTTCAACTTCGCCAAGGGTCAGTATCGACCTCGAGGCGGTACAGACGAACATTGTTATCGTCGAAACCGGCAAAACCGGGAAGTCGCCGGACGAGATCATTGGAGCCCTGAAGGCTGAGCATGTCCTTGTGTCACTCGGCTCGTACACGAGCATCAGGGCGGTCATGCATCTCGACGTCTCGGAGGAGCAGGTTCGCCGTGCTGCGGATGTTTTTCTCAATCTCCTTGCGTAGGGTATGGATAAGAGACGCTTCCACCACTCGACGACGATCACGGTGCGGAATTATGAGATCGACTGGCAGGGAGTAGTCCACAACGCGGTCTACCTTCACTACTTCGATGTCGGGAGGATTGAATACCTAAACCACGTGGGAGCCACGGTGGACATTAATACCATCAACCATGCATCGAAGGTCGTGCTTGCACGAAATGAGATCGACTACCTGAAGCCTGCGAGGTTTGGCGAGGTTCTGCGGGTCCACTCGCGCGTGGCTCTCATCAGCAACACAAGCTTTATCTTTGAAGGGATCCTCGAGGTCGACGACTCGAAGGAAACTGTGGCGGAAAACAGGGGAGTCATAGTGTGGCTGGATGAAAGGACCGGCAAACCGGCACGCGTCCCCGAGCACTTTCGGAAGCTCGTCGGAGCCCATGAGGGGACCGACTGCGTGATTCAGGATCCAACGATCACCGTCTAGGAACGTATGACATCGTTTGAGGAATTCAAGGATCTCGCGCTGAAAGGGAATATCATCCCCATCCACGAGATCCTCATCGCGGACACCGAGACTCCGGTCTCCGTCTACCTGAAGATCAAGGATGAAAGCCCATATTCCTTTCTTCTCGAGAGCGTCGAAGGGGGAGAGAAGGTGGGGCGGTACACGTTCCTCGGTTCCAACCCGTTCATGGTTTTTGAAATCCGTGGATCGTCCTTTTCGATCACTCCGCGGCATGCCGACGTAAGGATCCTCCCGGGGCTGGTGAATCCGTCGATGCATCCGCTCGACGCCCTGAAAAGGATCTTCGCGCATTTCCGGACGGTCCCGATCAAAGGCCTTCCACGGTTCACCGGAGGAGCCGTCGGATATTTCGGCTACGAAACGATCCAGCTTCTCGAGCGAATTCCCTCCGCGCGTCATGACGAGCTGAAGATCGACGACGCCACGCTGATGTTCTTCGACACTCTGCTGGTGTTCGACGGTGTGAAACGGAACCTCTCGGTGATTTCGAACGCTTATATCCCGGAAGGGGCCGGTGAACGGCAGTTGCACGAGGAGTACGAGAAAGCGGTCGCCGATATCGAGCACATGAAGGAGCTCCTCCGCAGGAATGTGCCGTCGGATCTCGCCCCGCCGGAGCAGGAGTCTTCCCTCCAATACATGCTCACGAGGACCGAATTCCTCTCCGAGGTCGAAAAGGCGAAAAAATACATCCTCGAGGGGGACATTTTTCAGGTTGTCCTCTCACAGCGGATGGAAATGAAGTATCGGGGCGAACCGTTCGACCTCTACAGGATGCTGAGGACCGTGAACCCCTCGCCGTATCTCTATTTTCTTAAGATGGAGGAGCTCAACATCATCGGCTCATCTCCCGAATTGCTTGTCCGTCTGGACAACGGCGTTGTCGAGACGAGACCGATTGCGGGGACGCGCCGTCGCGGTTCGACCCCGCAGGATGACGCCCGTCTGGAGCAGGAGCTTCTGGCCGACGAAAAGGAGAGAGCCGAGCACCTCATGCTCGTGGACCTCGGTCGAAACGACATCGGAAGGATCAGCGAGTACGGGAGCGTCGAAGTAAGCCAGTTCATGATCATCGAAAAGTATTCCCACGTCATGCACATCGTCTCCAATGTCCGCGGCAAGCTTCGGAAGGGAATGACCGCCGTGGACGCGTTGTACTCGTGCTTCCCGGCCGGGACTCTGAGCGGAGCGCCAAAAATCAGGGCGATGGAGATCATCGCCGAGCTGGAACCGGTGAAACGGGGGATCTACGGCGGGGCCGTAGGGTATCTCGATTTCTCGGGCAATCTCGATTCCTGCATCGCGATCCGAACGATCGTCGTTAAGGATGGGACGGCGTACTTTCAGGCCGGCGGAGGTATCGTCTACGACTCGGTACCCGAAAAGGAGTACCAGGAATCGCTCGACAAGGTCGCGGCAACGATCGCGGCCGTCAATCGCCTTCATTCGGAGAGGAGATGAAACGATGATTCTCCTCGTCGACAACTACGATTCGTTCACCTTCAACCTCGTCCAATACCTCGGGGAGCTGGGCTGCGATATCAAAGTAGTGAGGAACGACGCGGTGTCAGTAGCCGATATCAGTGCGATGAAGCCGGAGGGGATCGTTATCTCCCCTGGCCCCTGTACCCCCAGCGAAGCTGGAATATGCCTGGACCTTATCACCGGGCTCAGCCCGTCGATTCCAATACTCGGCGTCTGCCTCGGTCATCAGGCTATCGGTCAGGCGTTCGGGGGGAAGGTTGTGAAGGCCCCGACGGTCGTGCACGGCAAAGTCTCAACCATCAACCATACCAAAGAAGGCATCTTCAGAGACGTCCCCGACCGATTCACGGCCGCTCGCTATCATTCCCTCGTCGTCGAACGGCAGTCGCTTCCGAAAGTCCTGGAAGTGACGGCGTGGACCGACGACGACGTCATCATGGGAGTGCGGCACAGGGAACTCCCTACCTTCGGCGTACAATTCCATCCGGAGTCGATCGCCACCCAATCGGGGAAGATCATCCTCGATAATTTCGTCAGGCGTCGGTACACCGGACGTCAGCACTAAGAAAGGATCCGATTCATGGCACCGATCAGAACCGAACACGATATCATTCAAGACAAGAAGTTGGATCTGCTCCTCAATACCCAGGATGACATCTGGCGAGTGTTCCGGGTCATGTCGGAGTTTGTGGAAGGATTCCAGACCTTCTCGAAGCTTGGGCCGTGCATTACGATCTTCGGCTCCGCAAGGACGAAGCCCGGAACCCGCTTCTATAAAATGGCGGAAGAAGTCGCGAGCGGATTCGTCAAGGCAGGGTACGGGGTCATTTCCGGCGGCGGGCCGGGAATCATGGAGGCGTCCAACAAGGGAGCAAAAGAGGCGAACGGCACCTCTGTGGGAATCAATATTGATCTCCCGTTCGAGCAAAGCGCAAATCCCTATATCGACAAAGACAAACTCATCACCTTCCGGCACTTCTACGTCCGAAAGGTGATGTTCGTGAAATATGCCCAGGCATTCATTGTCATGCCCGGGGGCTTCGGCACGATGGACGAACTTTTTGAATCGATTACGCTCGTGCAAACCCGGAAGGTGAGCAGTTTTCCCGTCATCCTGATGGGAGTCGACTACTGGAAAGGGCTCATCGATTGGCTCAGGACCACGATGCTTGCTGAAGGGAACATCGGTGAAGCGGACCTGAAGCTCTTCACCATCACGGATGATCCGGCGGTCGCACTAAAAACGGTCACGGACTTCTACGCAAAGACGGAACACGCCCCGAACTTCTAACTCTTTCATGGAAAAGGCGAAAGTCGCGCAGATTCTCGACGAGATCGGCACGCTCCTCGAATTGAAGGGGGAAAACCCATTCAAGTGCCGGGCGTACCACAACGCAGCCCGCTCGATCGAAGGGGTGACAACGGACCTTGAGTCGCTCGTCCGCTCGGGTGATCTCCGCAGCGTGAAGGGGATCGGAGAAGCGATCGCCGAGAAAGTTTCGGAGCTTGTCCTCTCGGGGAGGTCGCCGTACCACGAGGAACTGAAATCTTCACTTCCGGAAGGACTTCTCAAGATCCTCGCGATTCAGGGAGTCGGACCGAAGAAGGTGAAACTCCTCTATGAAAAACTCGGAATCTCGTCCGTCGAAGAGTTAGAGAAGGCGTGCAAGGAGGGGAAACTCGCCGGCGTTGAAGGGTTTGGCTCGAAGACCGAGGAGAACATTCTTGCAGGGATCGCGGCGCTCCGAAAACACAGCTCGAAATTCCTCTTCTCGGTCGCTGAGAAGGCTGCCGCGGGTATCTTTGAATCCGTTCGCCTCCGGCCCGGCGTGATACGCGCAGAAATTGCCGGTAGCGTCAGAAGACGGAAGGAAACGATCGGCGATATCGACATCGTCCTGAGCGCGAAACCGGCTGCGGTGGCAGCGATTATGAAGGCATTCACGACACACCCGGATGTCGAAAGAATTACCGGAGAGGGGGAGACGAAATCGAGCGTCGTCCTGGCTTCGGGAATCAACTGCGACCTTCGCGTCGTCAACGATGCGGAGTTTCCGTTCGCGCTCAACTATTTCACCGGAAGCAAGGATCACAACGTACGCTTGCGGACGCTCGCGAAGGGATTCGGTCTGAGCCTCAACGAGTACGGGTTCTCCAGGATCGGTGCGGAAGAGAAGCGGGGAAAGGCAAAGAAGGCTGTCATCTGCAAGAATGAGGAGGATATCTACAAAGCGCTCCGGCTCCAGTATGTCCCTCCGGAGTTGCGCGAGGATTTCGGAGAAATTGAGGCGGCGCAGCGCTCGGCGCTGCCGATTCTCGTGACGGACGAGGAGATCCGGGGGACCTTTCACTGCCATTCCCGGTACAGCGACGGATTGAACACGATCGAGGAGATGGCAGAAGGGGCCCGTGCGCTCGGGTGGGAGTACCTTGGTATCGCCGATCATAGCCGCGTGGCGGCCTATGCGAACGGGCTCAGCCCCGATCGGGTGAAGAAACAGCAGAAAGAGATCGAAGCTCTGAATCTAAAGTGGACCAATTTTCGTATCTTTAGTGGCACCGAAGTCGATATCCTTGCAAACGGTGCGCTTGACTTCAACGACAAGGTCCTCGCCAGCTTCGACTATGTCGTCGCTTCTGTCCACAGCAGCTTCAAGATGACGGAAGCCGACATGACGAAGAGGATCCTCAAGGCGCTGAAGAACAAGTACGTCACAATGTTGGGCCATCCGACGGGACGCCTGCTGCTTCAACGGGAGGCATATCCTCTCAACCAGCAGACGATCATCGAGGCCGCCGCAGACTACGGGAAGTGCATTGAGATCAACGCTCACCCGAGCCGGCTCGACCTCGACTGGCGGATGTGCAAATACGCGAAGGAAAAGGGAGTGAAAATTGTCATCAATCCCGACGCCCACGTCGTCGACGGGCTGAAGGATGTCCGATACGGCGTCGGAATCGCCCGCAAGGGATGGCTTGAGAAGAACGACCTCCTGAACACTATGCGCTTGCACCAGGTCCAGAAATTCTTCGCCGGACTCCGGCGGTAGTTCCCAAAGGAGAATCCTATGAGCGCGCGTCCCAGATCTTACATCGGTGCAATAGTCCTTATCACGCTTGGCATTCTGTTTCTGCTTGACAACCTTGGAGTTGCACATTTTGGGGATATCATCTCCACGTACTGGCCGTTAATTCTGATTCTCATCGGGATCAGGATCTTCGTCCGTTACGGCCACGGCGACACTCAGGCGCACGACAATCAAAGCCCTATTACGCCGGGGACCGGGTCACAGCAGTTAAACATGCCGTTCGTCAACAGCTCAAACGTTTTCGGAGACCTCGATCTGAAGGTAAATTCGAAAGAATTCCGCGGAGGGAGCATTTCGAACACCTTCGGAGACATGAACATCGACCTCTCTGAAATCGAACTTGCCGAGGGCGAACAGCTTCTGAAAGTCGACGGTGTGTTCGGCGATCTCCACGTCCTCGTCCCGAAGACGATCGAGATCTACGTTACGGCGCACTCGGTTTTTGGAGACATCCGTGTGCTCGGTAACGTCAAGTCAGGATTCGGCCAGGACATTTCGTACACATCGACGAATTATGCCTCTGCCGGAAAGAAGCTTCGGATTGTGTCGCATCAGGTCTTTGGCGACGTCAAAGTGTGGTAGAATGCAAAGCGGGAGGCGTCTCCCGCGGGGCGCGAAGTGATCACCAAAAGTTCGATTGCACGACCCTGAGCACTAAGTCAGACCAGCATGCCCCTGCTTGAAACCCTGGGAGCTCCCTCCCGACAGATGGCGTACACCACCGTGCACCATCTTCCATCTTCCGCGGCGGCGAGAGATTTCGTGAACCGTGCGGCCGAGGTGCTTGACGCTCTCCGAGCCGAGTCCGCGGCGATGGAGAATGCTTTTGCGAGCGGGCTGGCGGAAGCCCGTCTGCGATTTGCACAGGTCGCCCGCGGCAGCCTCAACGCGTATCTCTCGACGCCGATCAAGTCGGACACGGAGGACGTTCAGAGAACGATCAGGGAAGTCCTTGAGAAGTATTCCGAGCAGGTCTTCCCGCCGCTGAAACTCGGCATCCGGTCTGCCTGGTCTTCGAGGCTCGTCCAGGATTCGGTGCTCGCAACGGGCAGGACGAAACCGATTGCTCCGCTCAAGCAGATGCTCGCGCGCGGGAAAGAGCTCGTTGCTGCCTTGGGCCCGCTCAAAGGGAAATCCTCCGGGGCCGTCTTCGAGACGAACTTCATCCTCAACGGGAGCCTGAACCTCGACCTCCTCGAGGTGCTCCTTGGGCGCGTCTCCGGCGGGTCGGTCGGCTTCGGCGTTCACGGAAACGTGAAAGGGGAGATCTTTTCCATTCTCGCGACTGCCGGGGTCTCAGATCAGACGATGAGTTTGTGGGATGTCTCACTCATGCCGGCAGACCCCGCACTCGAAGAGGATGAGATGATCACGAATGCAGAGAAGCTTTTCGCCTCCCTCGCGAAAGAACTCAATCTCCACCACCTATCATTCTGGCGCAAGAAATTCCCGGCGAATAAAGAATCTGCGTACGCCCTCCGCATCCGCATGATTCCGGAGCAAAAGCTGCTCATGGAGTCAGTCAAGATTGTTGCGGAGCAAATCGGAAATCCGCTGGCAGTGAACCTGGCCCGAAACGGCGCCCTCGTCGTGAAGGAAATTATCGCATGAAACCGAAGAAGACGGCGACAACCGGGGAGAGCACGTCCGCCCGAAAGGGTCGCTCTCTCCGGATCGTCAAGGCGTTGCGGCGCGAGTATCCGGACGCCGGCACTGCGCTTCAGTTCTCAAATCCCCTCCAGCTTCTCATCTCGGTCATCCTCTCGGCTCAGTGCACCGATGTGAGGGTGAACATGGTTACGCCGATGCTTTTCAAAAAGTACAGGACGGCAAATGACTTTGCGGGGGCGGACCGGGGTACGCTGGAGACTGAAATTCACTCGACCGGATTCTTCCGGAACAAGGCCAAGAGTATAATCGGGTGCTGCAGGGCTCTTGTGGAGAATCACGGAGGCAACGTGCCGTCGTCGATGGAGGAGCTTGTTGCATTGCCGGGAGTTGGCCGCAAGACGGCGAACTGCGTCCTCGGAAGTGCATTTGGCATAGCATCCGGCGTTGTCGTGGACACGCATGTGGCACGGCTCGCCTCATTGCTCGGTCTTACGAAGAACACCGATCCGGTAAGAATTGAAAACGACCTATGCGGGCTTTTTCCGCGGGAAGAGTGGATTTACCTGGGGAATGCGCTCATTCTCCATGGGCGGAGGGTTTGCGTGGCTCGGAGGCCGAAGTGCCGTGAGTGCGTTCTCAGCCGATACTGTCCTTCGTCGACGGCTTCGTGACCGTTTGCGTTCTTAAAAGGTCAGTGTGAAGAGAGACGATGCAGGTGCTGCAAAGAAGAACCTCCTTGCCTCCATGGAGCGTGCGGGGAACGAGTTGATCTTTCGGCGCGATAGTTCCGCAGAGCAGACAGCGGCCCATCTCCGATGTCGGAGTCAGGCGCCCCTGCCGCATGAGAAACCCGTAGCCGTAGAAGACGATCCCGACGAGCAGGAGCAGAAAGACCGACGCAAGAACGGTGACGATCACGGCGTTGGTATCGGTGTCATGATTGTAATCTAACAAGAAGTCGTCCAAAAGCAAAGAAATGAGAGCCCCATGAAGGATCGTTCGGAAGCCTTAAACCTCCTCCACGAGTATACAAAGGGGGAGAGTCTGCGCAAACATGCCTATGCAGTGGAGACGGCGATGCGCGCGTACGCCCTCAAATTCTCAGCCGATGAGGAGCTATGGGGGATTACCGGACTCCTGCACGATTTCGATTATGAGATGTACCCGCAGGCTCCCGACCACCCTCTCAAGGGATCTGAAATCCTCCAAACGAAGGGTTATCCGGAAGAGGTGAGGATGGCCATTCTGGGACACGCGTCGTACTCGGGGGTCCCGCGGGATTCACAGATGGCTAAAGTCCTCTTCGCCTGCGATGAGCTTTGCGGCTTCATTGTCGCATGCACCCTTGTGCGACCCGAGAAGAAGATCGCGGGGCTTGAGGTAAAATCGGTGAAGAAGAAGTTGAAAGACAAAGCCTTCGCGCGAAGCGTCAATCGCGAAGAGATCGCACTGGGGGCTTCCGAGCTGGGTGTACCGATCGACGAACATATCCAGTTCGTCATCGACGCGTTGAAGAACAATGCCGTTGCGCTGGGGCTTTGAAGAGTCAGAACCTTCCTTCCCTCCTTCGTGTTATAGAGTTGACGTCGTCCCCACTATGTTCGGAATGCGTTCATGACGGTGAACCTTCAAAATATGCCCCGGACGGATCTGGAAGAGGATTCCGTGACCGGGCTCGTCGGCAAAACGCCTCTGATCCGGCTTCGACGGATCGCGGGCGAATTTGCTCCGGTGGCCGTCTACGCGAAAGCGGAGTGGTATAATCCGAGCGGCTCGGTGAAAGACCGGGCCGCCCTGGGGATGATCCTTGCGGGTATCAGATCGGGGCAGCTCACACCCGAGAAAACTATCGTGGACGCGTCGAGCGGCAATACCGGTATCGCCCTTGCGATGTTCGGGGCGGCCCTTGGATACCGGGTCCATATCTTCATGCCTTCGAATGCGTCCGAAGAGCGGAAAAAGATGATCAGCGCCTTCGGCGCAGAACTTACCCTCACGAATCCGCTCGAAGGAACCGACGGTGCCCAGAGGAGAGTGAGAAAACTCGCCACGGAATACGCGGGACGATTCTTTTATCCCGATCAATACAATAACGAGGCAAATTGGAAGGCGCATTTCGCCGGCACCGCAGAGGAGATCATCCAGCAAACGGAGGGGACGGTCACCCACTTCATCGCCGGACTCGGCACGAGCGGGACGTTCGTCGGAACTTCACGTCGCCTGAAGGAATATCGGTCGGACATTCGCTGTATCTCAATTCAGCCCGATTCGCCTCTCCATGGGATCGAAGGTTTGAAGCATATGCCGACTGCGATCGTCCCCGGGATCTATGATCCTTCAGTCGCGGACGAATCGATGGAAATCTCCACCGAAGAAGCTCGTTCGATGGTCCAGCGTCTCGCAAGGGAAGAGGGACTCTTTGTTGGAATCTCATCGGGCGCGAACGTGGCCGCCTCACTGAAGATTGCCAGGGAGCTCGATGAGGGTGTCGTCGTCACAATCCTCTGCGACGATGGCGGAAGGTACCTCAGCGAACCGGTATGGGGGATTGGTGCTTAGAATTCCAGATCCATTGTTCGACGCAATCCGGCGACACGCTGAGGAAGCGTTTCCAAACGAATGCTGCGGGGTGATGCTGGGGACTATCGGCGAAGGATCGAAACTGGTCTCGGCGATCCATTCAATTGAGAACAGATTCGATTCGCCGGAGAGGTATCATCGGTTTCTCATCACGCCGGACGATTACAGGAGAGCGGAGGCCGCGGCACGGAAACAAAAGGTGGACATCCTCGGTTTTTATCATTCCCACCCGAATGCACCCTCCATCGCCTCGCGTTATGACCTGGATCATGCGTTCCCGTGGTTCTCATATCTCATTGTGTCGGTCTTCGACCGCATCTACCGGGATCACCACTCATGGATTATGGAAAATGACAGATCGAAGTTTTCAGAGGAGGGCGTCATCCTAGAACACTCACTTACTCCGTCGAATTGAACATGACAACGACAATCCTGATTCCAACTCCGCTCCGGCAGTTCACGAACAACTCGGACTCGGTTGCCGTTGAAGCTGGGACCGTCGGAGAGGCCCTCGCGAGTCTTTGCTCGAAGTTCGCACCGCTGAAACGGCACCTCTACACCGACGACGGAAAGCTCCGGACTTTCGTCAATGTCTATCTCAACGACGAAGATATCCGATACCTTCAGAAGGAATCAACTCCGCTGAAGGAGAAAGACATCCTCAGCATCATCCCATCGATCGCAGGGGGAAAAGACTGAATGCAGACTCCCGAACTTTCTGCGGAAGAGATCAAGAGGTACGGAAGGCATCTTATCATGCCCGAAGTGGGGATGGAGGGTCAGAAGAAGCTGAAGGGATCGAGCGTCCTGCTCATTGGGGCAGGGGGGCTCGGTTCTCCGCTCGGCCTCTACCTTGCCGCTGCGGGAGTGGGACGGATTGGAATCGTCGATTTCGATGTCGTCGACTATTCAAACCTTCAACGCCAGGTTCTTCATTCGACGAAGGACGTCGGCCGACCGAAACTTGCATCGGCGAAGGAACGGCTCGAAGGGATCAATCCGTTTGTGAAGATCGAGACGCACGATATGCATCTCAATTCATCCAATGCCCTCGATCTCTTCTCCCGGTACGATGTCATCGTTGACGGCACCGACAACTTCCCGACAAGATACCTCGTCAATGACGCCTGCGTGCTCACGGGAAAGCCGAACGTCTACGGAAGTATCTTCCGATTTGAAGGACAGGCATCGGTCTTCGCCCTGCCGGATGGACCGTGTTATCGTTGCCTTTATCCCGAGCCGCCTCCTCCGGGACTCGTGCCGAGCTGTGCCGAAGGAGGGGTCCTTGGAATACTTCCCGGCATCATCGGGACAATCCAGGCGAACGAGGTCGTGAAGCTGATCATCGGAAGGGGAGAGCCGCTATCCGGCAGGTTACTCCTCTTCGACGCCCTGAAGATGAAGTTCCGGGAACTGAAGCTTCGTAAGGATCCGCACTGCCCGATCTGCGGAGAGCACAGAACGATCACAGCCCTTATCGACTATGAGGCATTTTGCGGGCTCCAGCCCGGCTGGGACTCGTACACGCGGGAACAGCAGTATGAAATTTCGGTTGAAGAATTGAAGCGAAGGCTCGACCGGAAGGACGATCTGTTCATTCTCGACGTCCGCGAGCCGCAGGAGTTCGAAATCTGCAACCTTCATGGCTACCTTATACCGCTCCGCGACCTTCCAAAACGCATTCACGAGCTCGATACCGCCAAGGAGATCGTCGTCCACTGCAAAGTGGGGGGGCGGAGCCGCCAGGCTGTCGAGTTCATGAAGCAGGCAGGCTTCAGGAAGGTGAAGAACCTGGTCGGCGGGATCGACGCCTGGGCGGAGCAGATCGACCCCACAATGCCCCGATACTAGGCCTCATTCAACGCAACAATCCGCCCTCCTTTCCGTATTCCTCTCCGAGAGATACCCCATTCTTTGCCGAAAGGACCTCGCCATGGTACGACTACTTACTGCATGTGCTCTCACGCTCCTTGTCTCCGCAGCTTCATTTTCCCAGGACGATGATTCGACCTTTGAAGCACCCCATTACTACCATCGGACAAAGACAAAAGTAGGAGGCGCCGGCGGATTCACTCCCGCATGGGCGCTCTTCAATTTTGACGCCATCAACAAAGTATTACCCGCCGGGATGCCGGCCTTCAAGAACCAGCCGATGTACCTGGCTGGCGGAGAAGGCTACGGGTACATCATGTTCCTCAAAAATGTGAGAATGGGAGGGTTGGGGATGGAAGGTACAGTTTCGACGACGCAATACGATCCCTCCACGAACATCATGAAGAACGTCGACTATCATGTTTCGTACGGAGGCTTTCTTGTCGACTACGTCGTGCCGATCGCCGAAGGATTCGATTGCGCCGTGGGAGTCACGATCGGAGGGGGCAGCATCGACATCACGACGACGAGCGATGACGGCCGGTACAAGCAATGGAGCCAGATCTGGAACGAGTTCGGGAACAATGATTCGACGATCAATGTCACGCGCCACCTGAACGGCTCATTCTTCGTCCTCCAGCCCCGGTTCAACGTGGAGTACGCGCTTCTTCGCTGGTTCCAGCTTCGTGTCGGGGTCAGCTACCCGACGATGAGCGCCGCGTCATGGAAGCTCGAGGATGACAAAGACATCCTTGGCGTCCCGGACAACCTGAAGACGAATGGACCTGTAATCACCGCCGGCATCATGTTCGGCTTCTTCAACTAAGCCGGATCTTTTCCTAGAGCGTCTCGAACCTGGCCTGGAAGAACCGGAGGTACTTTGGCTCGTAGATCATTTTCAGGCCTTTGACTTGCTCGCGCCGTTCGTAGACCGACTCCACCGATTCCGTCGTCACGTCGCAGTGTGCCTGCGTGTAGACCCGGCGCGGGAAGGTGAGTCGCACGAGTTCGAGCTTCGGATAGTAATGGTCCCCGGTTTCCTTGTTCCTTCCCGCTGAGACTATTCCCCGTTCCATGGACCGGATTCCTGATTCCAGATAAAGCTCCGCCGCCAGGCGCTGCGCTGGAAACTCATTCTGCGGGATGTGCGGGAGAAAGCGCTTTGCATCGAGAAAGATTGCGTGGCCGCCGATCGGAAGCACAATCGGAATCCCGATCCCCTGGAGTTTCTCCCCGACGTACTCAACCTGTCCGATCCGTGCTTTGATGTGATCATCCTTGATCCCTTCTTCGATACCCCGGGCCATCGCTTCCATGTCTCTGCCGGCCAGTCCGCCGTAGGTGTGAAGCCCTTCATACACGACGACCATGTTCCGGGCTTCCTCGAAGACATCGTAGTCATTCAAGGCAAGGAATCCCCCGATGTTGACGAGAAGGTCCTTTTTCCCGCTCATCGTCGCCCCGTCCGTGTATGAGCACATCTCCTTCAGGATCTCCGCAATCGTTCTGTTCCCGTATCCCTCTTCGCGCGTTTTGATGAAGTACGCATTCTCCATCGCCCGCGTTGCGTCGAGAATGACTTTAATGTGATACTTCGCAGTCAGTTCCCTCACCTGACGCAGGTTTGCCATCGCGATGGGTTGGCCGCCTGCCATGTTCACGGTCGCGGCAACGGTCACGTACGCGATCTTCTTCTCTCCCGTCTTCCTGATCGTGTTCTCCAGTTTCTGGAGGTCGATGTTCCCCTTGAATGGATGGAGATTCTGTGCATCGTGCGCTTCGTCAATGATGACGTCGACGAACGTTCCCCCGGCGAGCTCCTGGTGAAGGCGGGTCGTCGTGAAGTACATGTTCCCCGGAACGACATCCCCCGGCTTAATGAGAATCTTCGAGATGATGTGCTCGGCTCCTCGACCTTGATGGGTCGGGACCAGATACTTGTAACCGTAGTACTTCCGAACATTGTCCTCGAGGTGATAATAATTCTTGCTTCCGGCGTAGGCTTCGTCCCCCTGCATCATGCCGGCCCACTGGTAGTCGCTCATGGCATTCGTGCCGCTATCCGTGAGAAGATCGATGTAGACGTCCTCTGACCTAAGGAGAAATGTATTGTATCCCGCTTCTGTGATAGCCTTGAGTCTCTCCTCCTTCGTCGTCATCTTGAGAGGTTCGACGACTTTGATCTTGAACGGCTCCGCCCATGATCTCCGTTGAAGTTTGCTCATTCCTGCTCCTTTGTGTGTTCGTTGACTTTCGGACTCGAAAATCGTATCATGTCATTTGTAGTGCCAATGTACGGATTCTCAGTCCGATGTTCAACGCACAGACGTCGCTCCCCGTGCAAGCCCGATGATCTCATCCAACGTCCTCAAAAGACTCTCCCGGATTTTCGGACCCTCCCGGTATCTTGATTCCCCCGAAGACAGACTCACATATTCGTACGACGGCACGCCCCTCCTGAAGAAAATTCCCGAGGCGATCGTGATTCCGCAGACGAAGGAAGAGATCGCTGAACTCCTGAAGCTGGCGAACGAGGAGCATTTTGCCGTCGTCCCTCGCGGGTCCGGATCCGGCCTGAGCGGAGGTTCCGTTCCCGTCGACGATTCGATCGTCCTCCTGATGTCTCGCTGGAATCGCATTCTGGAGATCGATACCGACAACTTGACGATGACGGTTGAACCGGGAGTTATCACCGCGAGCGTTCACAAGGCTGCGGAGGAGAGAGGGCTGTTCTATCCGCCCGATCCAGGCAGCATGACGATCTGCACGATCGGCGGGAACGTCGCTGAGAATGCGGGAGGCCTGCGGGGGCTCAAATACGGCGTTACTAAGAATTACGTACTCGGCCTGGAGACGGTCCTTCCGACCGGAGAGATCATCTTTTCAGGAGGGAAGTGCGTCAAGGATGTCGCGGGGTACAACCTGAAGGATTTCTTTGTCGGATCGGAAGGGACGTTGGGGGTATTCACGAAAATACTCTTGCGCCTTATTCCAAAGCCGGCAGCAAGCCGCACGATTCTCGCTTATTTCAATTCCCGCCGCGATGCCGCAGCCGTCGTCTCCGATCTGATCGCACGGCGCATCGTCCCGGCAACCGTGGAGTACCTCGACCGGACAACCATACGATGCGTCGAGGAATACGCTCATCTTGGCCTGCCGACGTCGATCGAATCGCTCCTGCTTCTTGAAGTCGACGGACATCCGGCCGTGATCGAAGAAGAGGCTTCAACGATCAGCGAGATTGCGTCACGAAACAGTTCCGCGGGGGTGACGATCGCCCGGGACGAAACGGAAGCCATAAGACTGAAAACTGCCCGCAGGGCGGCGTTTTCAGCCCTCGCGCGCGTGCGTCCCACCACGATCCTGGAGGACGTGACCGTTCCGAGAAGCGAGGTGGGAGAGATGCTGGACCGAATTGACGCCATCGCACGCGAGAACGATGTCACTTTTGGCAACTTTGGCCATGCCGGAGACGGAAACCTCCATCCTACATGCCTTACCGACGAGCGAGATACGGCAGAGATCAAGCGGGCCGAGCGGGCATTTGACGCTATCTTCAATGAATCAATCAAGATGGGAGGCACTATCAGCGGGGAACATGGCACGGGTCTCGCAAAAAGGCAATTCCTCCCGGCCCTCGCCGGTCTGCCCGCAATTGAGATGATGCGTTCCATCAAGCAGGTGGTTGACCCACGCGGAGTCTTGAATCCCGGGAAGATCTTCTCGCTTAAGCCGAAGTGCGAAGGGAACCTTCCGAGAGATCGAGATCAGATAAAACGATTCGAGGATTTGGGCGCCTGGACCTGAGGGGAGCGGCGACGAAAAGAGGGACCCTCACCCAGGGGTCGAAAGAGCGAGATCGGTTTCCGATGCTGACAACCCAGGAACATGGAATCGAGATCTCAGACGATCTCATTACCCGATGCATGCATTGCGGGCTTTGTCTGCCGACATGTCCGACCTTTGCCGTCACCGGGCTTGAAAGATCATCTCCGCGGGGACGGATCCGCATGGTCAAAGGGGTTTTGGAAGGAGAGCTCGCTCTCTCGGCACAATTCATCGAGGAAATGAACTTCTGCCTCGACTGCCAGGCATGCGAAAGCGCCTGCCCGGCTGGGGTGCGATACGGTTCAATTGTCGAGGGAGCGCGCTCAATGATTTTTGAGAGGGGGAGCGGCTCCTACTTGGAGAGGGTGCTCAAAAGGTTTGTCATGCGTCCCCTCTTCTCCTCTAAAAAGAGACTCAAGTCGGCTGCCCGCCTTCTTCGAAAAATCCAGGCATCATCCTTTCTTCAAAGGATAATCCTCTCCGGCGCGGCACACACTGTGGTCCCGCGGCTTCAACGTCTCGAGGCGCTTTCTCCACGGATGGATCGGGTGTTCTTCGATGAAACGCACGGAGAGGTGCTGAGCCCGGAGGGGGAAATCCGTCATAAGGTTGCGTTCCTCAGCGGATGCATCATGGATGTCGCATTCTCCGACGTGCACCGGGACACCGTGGAAGTCCTGCTGAGAAATGGTTGCCAGGTGTTTATTCCGGCCAATCAAGAGTGCTGCGGTTCGCTCCAGGCCCACAACGGCGACCTGCGGGGAGCCGTGGCTCTTGCGAGGCACAACATCGACATCTTCGAGAATGAAGAGATCGAATGGATTATTACCAACTCCGCCGGGTGCGGAGCCTTCATGAAGGAATATTTCGAGCATCTGACTTCGGATGCTTCATACGCCGCCAAAGCACGGGCATTTTCGGCCAAGGTGAAGGATCTCGCCGAGGTGTTGAGCCTCATTGGTATGCGAAAACCTTCAGTCCCTTTCAAGAAGAGAGTGACATACCACGATGCGTGTCATCTTGCTCATGCACAAAAAGTGACAGTTGAGCCGAGAGCGATTATTCAATCGATCCCGGGTGTCGATTACGTTGAGCTGAACGAGGCTTCCTGGTGCTGTGGAAGCGCGGGAATCTACAACGTGGCGAGGTACGACGATTCGATGCTTTTCCTCGACCGGAAAATGGAGAATGTCAGGGAGACGGATGCGGACCTGATTGTAGCGAGTAACCCTGGGTGCATCAGTCAGATCGCCTACGGGCTGAAGAAATCGAAGATGAAGGGAGAGGTAGTTCATTTGGCCACGCTGATCAAGCGCGCGTACGCAGCGGCTCCAGAAGACTAAATGTGGGATGCAATTTCTCGCGCGGGTTTACTAAGACTTAAGAAACCAAGGAGGTTGCCATGGGTGATCCGATCAACTCTCGCAGGGATTTCCTGAAGACCGCCGCCGTCATCGGCCTCGGCTCCGGGCTGGTTGCGGGGAAGGATTTCCTTCATGCAGCCGAGATTGGTTTGCCATCCAAAACCGGCCTGGTCATTTCGAGTGCCAACGGCCTTCATGCGATTACCAAGGCAGCCCAGATGTTGCAGGGAGGAAGCGATGCCCTCGATGCGACGATCGCAGCCGTTAACATCGTGGAAGACGACCCCAACGACATGTCAGTCGGCCTCGGCGGTCTCCCCAATGCCGACGGGATCGTCGAACTCGACGCCTCGGTTATGCACGGCCCAAGCCACCGGGCTGGAGCAGTCGCCGCACTTCGCAACATCAGGAACCCCTCTCGGGTTGCGAGGATGGTGATGGAGAGAACAGACCACGTGCTCCTGGTCGGAGAGGGAGCGCTGAAGTTCGCGAAGATGCATGGTTTCAAAGAGGAGGATCTTCTGACAGAACGATCCAGAGAAGAATGGGTCCGATGGAAAGAGTCCCTCAGCAAAGAGGATGACTACCTCCCACCACATACGATCGATGATCGGAATATTGGCGAAGGGATGAGAAAAGCGCTTCAGACGTACGGTACAATTAATTGTTTAGCAATAGACTTATCAGGAAATATTTCAGGTGTTACAACAACAAGTGGATTGGCCTATAAGATACCCGGTCGGGTCGGGGATTCTCCCATCATCGGGGCTGGACTTTACATCGACAACGGGGTGGGGGCTGCAGGCTCCACCGGGAGGGGAGAGGCAAACCTCCTCAATTGCAGCAGCGTGATGATTGTGGAATTCATGCGAAGCGGCAGCTCACCCGAAGAGGCATGTCTGCGCGCCTGCAAACGAGTTGCGGAGCACACGATCGAGAAGCGATTGCTTGATGATCTCGGCAGGCCAAACTTTGACCTGAAATTCTACGCACTCAATAAGAAGGGTGAACACGGGGGCGCCTCCCTTTGGGCAGGAGGAGAATATGCCGTTTGTGAAGGGGGAGAACCGAAGCTCGTCAAACTTGCTTCACTTTACGATACCATACTGGGAAAGTGAGATCACCGTATGACCGCTCGATCATTGATTGGGTTTGTGGCCGGGATACTCCTGGCCGCCTCCCTGAGCGCGCAAGTGCAGACAGAGCGCCCACACTACACCGACGAAATCGTACCGATGAAAGGCAACCCTTTCTACGGAAAGGTCCTTAAATTCGAAGGGCAATATGTCTTTGTCCAGGTTACTAAACACAAGGTCACTCAAGTTATTTCTATTAGCCTGGACTCGCTCAGGGAAGTCAGAAAGGATTTCGGCGCCCTGAAAGTTTCGGTTTGGAAAAGGGAAGAGGAGAGAACCGACCGACCAGTCGCTGCCGCACCCCCCGTCATCAAGCTTCCGCCCAGACAATATCGACCGACTTTGAAGGACACAACTGCGGCGTTGGCCGTGGAGAGAGATTCAGTCTTTGTCGGTTCCATCGACCGGCTCGATACCTCGGCTTCGCAGAAGAAACTGGTAGATCAGATGCCCGTGCCTCTCAAACGTCAGGCAACCGAGTACCCGCCCATAGCCTTTGGTCGTCATCTCCAAGGTCACGCGAAGCTCCGGATATGGATCGATAAGGAAGGCCTCCCTCAGAAGTGGGAGGTCGTAGAGTGTACTGACTCGATCTTTGTGCCGAGCTCGGTCGAATCGGTGATGAAGTGGGAATTTGCACCTGCGGTCGTGAAAGGTACTCCGGTCGGCGTCTGGGCGGCAGTTTCTTTCGAATACGAAATCCAACATTAGGCAACCGTGACCTGGAACCGTGCTGAAGCGAAGATGATCAGATTGCATTCCTCTGTTCTCGAGATGCGACATCAATTCTTACGGCTCTGAAATGATTGCCTTGCGACGAGAGTGGGAGTTTCGTATATTCTCTCTGTTATTGCCAAAGTGGCGGAATTGGTAGACGCGCTGGACTCAAAATCCAGTCTGGCTTACCCCAGGTGAGGGTTCGAGTCCCTCCTTTGGTACGAAAGTCATCGAGCCGCTGCTGGATGACTTTTTTTTTCACACACACCTACCCAGCTTGGAGGTCCCGCGCCAAATTCTACGATCTGAGTCGCTGAACTCTTTCGCCGGCCCCATTGAACCAATACCCGGAAATACGCGGCCTCCACGTTCTTAAGGTCGTCCTTGCACTGCTTTTCGTCGGAGGAGCAGGGATGGCTCAAACGCTTTACTATGATGCTCCGGCCGTCGACCGCTTTACCACCGCACATCCAGATACTTCCTTTCGTCTGTCTCACGCGCTCATCATACCGGCATCTGAAGTCATTTACCTGGACACAGTCATGCTCTTTCGAAACGGAGACTATACCATCCAGTATGATTCCGGATTCGTTCAATTGCATCGCAAAGACACCCTCGAAGACCATCTCAAGAAGAGAATTATATTCGTGTACTACAATTACTTGCCCTTTACATTTGAATCCTATTATAGACATAAAGAATATGTCCTCAGATCGGATTCGACGGGCAGGAGACGAGGGACGGTAGTTTCGACGACGTCCGCATCTTCAGCGCTGAGCAATCTGTTCGGCCCCGACCTCCAGAAGAGCGGCAGCATTTTTCGGGGGTTCACAGTCGGGACGAACCAGGATCTGACCGTGAACTCGGGGTTTCGCCTGCAGTTTGCGGGGAAGCTCTCGTCCGATGTTGAAATCCTTGCCGCCCTGACAGACGAAAACACTCCGATTCAGCCTGAGGGGAACACCCAGACTCTTCAGGAACTCGACAACGTCTATGTTCAGGTTAAGAGTGCACGGTACCAGGCCACCCTCGGAGATTTTTACCTTGACCTCGGCGACGGCGAGTTCAACCGGTTGAGTCGTAAGCTCCAGGGAGCAGAGGGCCTGGCATCGCTGGACGAGGGGGGATTGTCGACAACGGTGACCGTCGTCGGCGCTACATCACGGGGGAAGTTCAACACAAATCAATTCCCCGGCATTGAAGGAGTCCAGGGACCGTACCGCCTATATGGAAAGAATAACGAGAGCAATATCATTGTCATCGCGGGAACCGAAAGGGTGTACGTTGACGGAAACCTCATGACGAGGGGAGAGACGAATGACTATTCTATCGATTATTCAAGCAGCCAGATCACCTTCTCATCAAAGAGGTTAATCACGGGGAACTCACGTATTGTCGTCGACTTTGAATACACTGACCAGGCGTATACCAGGAACTTCTTTGCCGCCGAAGCCGACTCCAAAACCCTCTCCGATCGCGTCAGGTTCTCCGTCTCGTACGCTCAAGAGGGGGACGATCCCAATTCTCCCATCGACATCAGTCTCAGCGACGACGACAAGAAGCTCCTGGCGCAAAGCGGCGCGAAGCCGGCAACAAGGACGGGAATCGATTCGGTGGGAGTCGATTCTCTTGGGAGCGGGCTTGGCCAATATGCCTCCGTTGACACTTTGATCCAGGGAGCACAGGTTCGATTCTATCGATATGCTCCGGGGACTCCTGACGCTCGTTTCAATCTTGCCTTCACCTATGTCGGCGCCGGCTCAGGGGACTACGCTCATGAGCTGCTCGGTCAGTATCAGTACGTCGGACCTCACGCAGGGGACTACCTTCCAATCGTCGTCATCCCGGAGCCGCAGCTGCAACAGGTGGCTGACGTGAAGGGAAGCGTCCAGCCCCTGAAAGACCTGACACTCTCCGGTGAACTTGCCGGAAGCAGCCTTGATCCCAACAGGTTCGCAACGGGAGACGCCGTCTCCGGGGCCGCAACGAAATTTTCTGCAACATACTCCCCCAAGGATGTCAAAGTGGGGCGGAACTCAATCGGATCGTTCCAGTTGTCGTTGTCGGATCGGTACGTCGATCAGAATTTCTCCCCAATTGATCGGATTGACGATGTGGAATTCGGGAGAAAGTGGAGCATCGACAGCACCGTCAATCTTCAACCCTCGTCGGAGGAGATACGCGAAGCCGGCGTAACGTACAATCCGACCCGTTCCGTTTCGATAGGTGGATCCCTGGGGACGAATGAAAGGGGCTCCGAGTTCAGTGCGAACAGGAAGGAGGGATTCGTCCATGTGGCCGGCGATTCCCTGCCGAAAATCGATTACACGATCGAGGATATCAAAAGTTCTCAGAGCGCCGTTGCCGGCACCGACGATTGGACGAGGCAGAACGGCGGCATCGAATACGCTCTCGGCCACTTCATACCGAGTTTCGGTTTCGAACGGGAGTTCCGGGCGATATCGACAGGCGTTTCGGATTCGCTCGACCCCGCCAGCTTTTCGTTCACCACACTCTCACCAAAGGCCGTCCTGAAGAATGTCTATGGGATGAATCTTTCCGCCCAGCTTGAACTCCGCGGCGACAACGCTCCGACGACGGGCCGACTCGCTCCGCAGGCGCGCTCGGTGACACAGACCTACGGCTGGTCGCTCCCGGAAACGCGCAACGTCAGCTCATCGGTCGACGTCGTTCTCCGGCAGAAGCGCTTCGAGGATCAATTCCGCCTCACAAACGGTGATGCACAAACGATCCTTGTGCGCACGGAGACGCGCTACACGCCGCTCCAGCGGGGCATCGACGCGGACGTCTACTACGAGGCCTCAACCGAACGCTCCGCCCAGCTCCAAAGAGTTTACTACCAGGTTCAAAAAGGAGAAGGACAGTATGTATGGGTAGACGGCAACGGGAACGGGAAGGTTGACGTGACCGATGACCGCGATTTCCAGTTGGCCCGTTTCGACGGGGATTACGTCGTCATCACCGTTCCCACGGATCAACTTTATCCCGTCATCGATGTGAAGACATCTACCCGGCTGAAGATCTCCCCGGCAAAGTTCATCACCTCACCTTCCTGGTGGGGAGAAAAAGCTCTCTCGGTCCTCTCAACGGAGAGTTATGTGCGGATTGAAGAGAAAAGTTCGGACCCGATCACGAGGCAGATCTATCTCCTCGATCTCAGTCACTTTCTGAATCCGGCGACGACAATCCTTGGAAGCCAACTCTACCAGCAGGATCTCTTCCTCTTCGAAAATCGGCAGGACTATTCGTTTCGATTCCGGTATATGCAAAAGACGGGGGACGGCATTTACAGCACGGGAGCGGAGCAAAGCTACGACCGTGAGAGGTCCATCCGGGCGAGGCTGCAGTTCGAGCCGGAGCTCTCGAATGAGATCAACTATGCGAACAAGCAGGATAATCTGGCAGCTCCGGAGGCGAGCGGCGACACCAGAACCATCAGCACGGACGACGTAACTTCGGACTATTCCTACAGGCCGGAGCAGAACGTCGAGGTGGGATTCAAGATTGAGGTTTCACATTCCGCCGACACATATGTTCCCGGCCCGCTCGGAGCATCCTTCAATGCACAATCCCTTCGGACAGTATTGTCGTTTCGCGGGGCCGGGCAGGTTCGGTTTGAATTCTCGCGAGAGGAGATATTGCTTGAAAATAACATCCCATCGATGGTTGTGCCGTTTGCATTGACGGGCGGCAGAGCCGAAGGGAAGACGTACCTCTGGGGGACCACCTTCGACTATAAGATCAGCTCAAACCTTCAGTCATCCCTCCAGTACACCGGGCGCTCCGAGCCGGGGCGCGGCGTCGTCCACACGGCAAAGGCGGAAGTCAGGGCATTTTTCTAGGGTGACCGCTCAAGCGTTCAGGTCGGAGGCCCCTCATTTTTTCCCTTGCATCTCATCGATGGATTTTGCATATTATTGACACTGCAACAAAAAGTCCCGCCTCAAGCGGGACTTTTTGTTGATGGCGTCTGAAGCAATGAAATCAGCCCAAATATCGGCACTTTCGGAACTCGTCGAAGCCGCCCTCCCGGAAATTCAGGGATTTTTGGTGGATGTCGCCGTGCGTGGCGAAAGAGGGAGCTCGGTTGTCGAGGTCTTCATCGACACCGATCGCGGCGTCACTGCCGATGAATGCGCTTCGGTGAGCCGGCGACTTTCTGCGGACCTCGACAGGCTGAATCTCATTCCCGGTCGCTACCGGATTGAGGTGTCCTCTCCGGGGCTCGATCGGCCGCTAAAGCTGCCGAGACAGTTTTCAAGAAATATTGGTCGCCATCTCCGGGTGGTGAGCCAGGCTGAAGGGGGCGCGGCGGAGATCGATGGTGTCCTTAAGGAGGTCTCAGCCGCATCGCTGTCGCTGCAGACTAAAGACGGGAATGTCCGCAGCATTGACTTCGAAGAGATTCGGGAAGCCCATGTGCTTCCGCAGTTCAAATAGTGAAAGGTCCGGATCGACGTTCTTTTTTTACTTTTGGAGGATTCAATGAATTATGAGATAGTCGAATCATTTTCATCACTGGTTCGCGAAAAATCCATTGACAAGGATATTCTTATCGGCATCGTAGAGGACATCTTCGGGATGATGGTCCGGAAGAAGTACGGCCTCGAAGCGAAGTTCGACGTCGTTGTCAATATGGAGAAGGGGGACATTGAAATCTACCTCGAAAAGGAAATCGTCGAGACGGTTGTCGATCCGGTGACCCAAATCGACCCGGAAACCGCCAGGAAGAAATCGGGCGAGGATCTGGCCGTGGGCGAAGACTACGTGGAGATCGTGAACCTGGCCGACTTTGGCCGAAGGCTCATCATTGCGGCGAAGCAGAACCTCAATCAACGGATCAAGGAAATTGAGAAGGAGCTGATCTACAACGAGTACAGCAGCACGATCGGCGAGATCCTCGTCGGAGAAGTCTATCAGATCAGGAAGAATGAGATCCTCATCATGCACAATAAGAATGAGGTCGTTCTACCAAAGAGTGAGCAGATCCTGAAGGAGCGGTACAAGAAGGGAGACACGATCCGGGCGCTGATCAAGGAGGTGCGCAAGAACTCCGGCAACCCGACGGTCATCGTTTCAAGGGCGGATCCCAAGTTCCTCTCCCGCCTTTTTGAAATCGAGATCCCCGAGATCTACGACGGCATCATCGAGATCAAAGGTATTGCGAGAGAGCCCGGCGATCGGGCCAAGGTGGCCGTGGAATCACACGATGACCGGATCGACGCGGTAGGCGCATGCGTCGGCATGAAGGGTGTACGGATCCATGCCATCGTCCGGGAGCTCAACAACGAAAATATCGACGTCATCAACTTCAGCGACGAACCGCTCGTCATGATTACCCGAGCCCTCGCCCCCGCGAAGCTCAAAAAGGTCGATCTTGACCTCGAGGCGAAGAAAGCGACGATCCTTGTCGCCGAGGATCAGGTCTCCCTCGCGATCGGCAAGGGAGGACAGAACATCCGGCTCGCCGGAAAGCTCTCCGGATTCGACCTGCAGCTTGTCAAGGAGGGAGCCGAGTACGACATCGAGCTCATAGAATTCCGCGACGAAATCGGAACTGAAGTGTACGACAAGTTTATCGAAAACGGGTACGACACGGCCCAGCAGGTTATCAAGGCGAAGCTTCCTGATCTTGTCGAAGAGCTGGGTATCGACGAAGAGAAGCTGAACGAGATCGTCGCCCTCATCAAAAAGGAATTTGAGGAAGCCGAAGTCGACGATGAGGAGAACGGCGAAGAAGAGGAAGAAGAGGAAGCAGTTGAGCCGGAGGCGCCGGCTGAACCTGCAACCGGAGAGAGTTCCGAAACGGTATCGGCGGAGAAATCCGAACCCAAAAAGGAGGAAGAGGCGGAGACAACCTGACGGCTGATCGCATTCGGAGCGTGTTGCCCGAATCTTTCCCTGTTTTTTCCTGAGGATACTGAATGACCGAGACCACAGAAAAGAAGATCAAGATTTTCAAGCTGGCCACCGAGCTCAACCTCGCGAGCGGTACCATTATCGAGTTCCTTACAAAAAAGGGATACTCGATCAAAGGTCCGATGTCCGTTGTCGAGTCCGACATGATGAGAGATATCATGTCGCATTTCAAGAAAGACAAAGACGTTGCGGATCGCCATCAGCGCAAAATCGCGGAGATCAAAGAGACAAAGCGAAAGACCGCAGAGAAGAAAGAGGAAGAGGCCGCGAAGAAGAAGCTCGAGGAGGCCGTTCCTGCACCCCCCGCAGCCGGTACTCCGGCATCCAAAGCAGAGGAGATCGCTGCTCCAGAGACGGTCGAGGTACCAACCCCGGCCGCTGTCGAGGAGGCCGCGGCGACTACTGCCCCTGAGGAGGAGATAAAGCTGCCGGCCCCTGTTTCCATTCCCGAACCTGCGGTCGTCGTCACTCCGGAACCGAAGGGAAAGACCAAGGAAGCCGTCGCGCCCGCAGCGAAGAAGGCGGAAAAGCCCTATGCATCGCCTCTCGATCAGTTGAGTGCGAGACGCCGGGGGCTCACTATCAAAGGAAAAATGGATCTCACCCCCGTCGGCGGCACCGCAACGAAGGCCGCACGACCGGGCTCTGCTGCGGCCGAAACCGAGGAGCAACGAAAAAGGAAAAAGAAGAAGAAAAAGGTCAAAGACGAGAAACCGAAGGAGACCACCGAGCCCGAGATCGAAGATGCCTCAAAGAAGAAAAAGAAGAAGAAAAGGCTCCGGGTCCACGAGGTCGATGACACGCAGGTGAACGAAGCGATCAAGCGAACCCTTGCCGAGATGGACGAATCGGTTGTCAGCCTTCGGGCCGTCAACCGGAAGAAGAGAAAGCGGGAGCGGGAAGAGGAACAGGCCCGAATGCTCGAAGAGGCCCGAGGTGAAGAGGGAAAACTTCGTGTAACAGAATATCTTACCGTGGGAGAGCTCGCGGCGTTGATGAATGTTCCGGTGGCGGATGTCATCGCGAAATGTATCAGCCTGGGGTTAATGGTATCCATCAATCAGAGGCTGGACAAGGACAACATCGCCGTCGTTGCCGACGAGTTCGGCCTCCAGGTGGAGTTCCATGAGGAATTCACGGTCGACGTCCTGGAGGACAAGCCGGATCCCCCGGAAACGCTTCTGCACCGTGCACCCGTGGTAACCATCATGGGGCACGTCGATCACGGCAAAACTTCGCTTCTCGACTATATCCGTCGGACCAACGTCGTAGCCGGTGAAGCGGGAGGGATCACACAGCATATAGGCGCCTACGAAGTGTCGCTCGATTCAGGCAAAAAGATCACCTTTCTCGACACACCGGGGCACGAGGCGTTCACCGCCATGCGTGCAAGGGGAGCACAACTTACGGACATCGTGGTCCTCGTCGTTGCTGCCGAGGATAGCGTCATGCCGCAGACGCTCGAGGCCATCAGTCACGCCCGCGCGGCGAACGTGCCGATTATTATCGCGATCAACAAGATCGACAAGCCCGAGGCAAATCCGGACAGAATACGTCAACAGCTTGCCGACAAGGGAATCCTCGTCGAGGAATGGGGTGGCAAATTTCAGTGCGTCGAGGTCTCCGCGAAAAAGGGGCTCAATGTTGAACTCCTCCTCGAGAAGATCCTTCTGGAGGCCGAGGTCCTCGATCTCAAAGCCAACCCCCACAGGACAGCCAGGGGGGCTGTTGTAGAAGCCCAGATCGACAAAGGAAAGGGCATTCTCGCGACCGTTCTCGTCCAAAAGGGATCGCTCCGGGTGGGTGACCCATTCGTCGGCGGAATCTACAGCGGAAAAGTGAAGGCGATGTTTGATGAGCGGGGAAGAAGGACTGAAGTGGCCGGACCGTCGAGCCCGGTTCAGCTTCTCGGATTCGACGGGATCCCCCAGGCGGGAGATCAGTTCATCGCCGTCGAGTCCGACCGCATCGCCCGCGACGTCAGCTTGAAACGTCAGCAATTGAAACGGGAGCAGGACTTCCGCCAGATTCACTTTGTCACGCTGGACGAAATCTCGGAGCAGATCCAGGCAGGACAGAAGGTCCGCGAGCTGTCAATCGTCGTCAAAGGAGATGTAGATGGATCGGTCGAGGCTCTTGCGGATTCTCTGCTGAAGCTCTCGACGGCCGAGGTGAAGATCAGGGTCATCCACAAGGGGGTCGGCGCCATCTCCGAGACGGATGTGCTGCTGGCGGCGGCTTCGAAGGCGATCATCGTAGGCTTTCATGTCCGTCCGAACCTCAATGCGCGAAGACTCGCCGAGCATGAAAAGGTCGACATCAGACTTCATAGCATCATCTACGACGCCATCAACGAAGTCCGCAACGCCCTTGAGGGTCTCCTCGCTCCGACGCTCTCCGAGGAAGTCACCGCGACGGTTGAGGTCCGCGAGACGTTCAAGGTTCCCAAGATCGGCATCATCGCGGGATGCTATGTCACCGACGGCAAGGTGACGCGGAATAACAAGGTTCGTCTGTTGCGTGACGGGATCTCCGTCTTTGACGGCGGGCTTGCATCGCTCAAGCGGTTTAAGGACGATGTTCGTGAGGTCGAGCAGGGATTTGAGTGCGGCATCGGCCTGGAAAATTTCAACGACGTGAAGGTTGGCGACGTTATTGAAGCATACAAAGTTGTGGAGACCAAGCGAAAGCTTTGAGTTGACCTTGCGCCCGTCCATATCATCAGCGAGTAAGAAGAATGTCCCTCAGAACAGAGAAAGTCGCGTCACTGCTGCGTCACGAACTCGGCACCCTCATCAGCAGAGAATTCAGCGGCGGAGAGCTGGGATTCAGCACGGTGACCGAGGTGCGGGTCACCCCGGATTTAAAACATGCCAAGGTTTATGTGAGCATTCTCGGCTCGGAAACACTCCGGCAGAAAACGCTCGCGAGACTCGAAGCAGAGAAGACAGCCATCCGCAGCCGGCTGGCAGCGCACCTCAATATGCGCTTCACTCCGGCGCTGCAATTCTGCCATGATGATACGATGGACAAGGTCGAAAACCTCGAGAAGCTGATCAAACAAATCCATGAGAAAGATCATCGAACGGAGTGATCCGGTCCAACTGGACTCGGACCTTGGGAGCCTGGACTTCGAGAAGGGGGAGCTCCTCCTTATCGACAAGCCTCTCGATTGGACTTCGTTCGATGTTGTGCACCGGGTGAGAGATCTTTTTCATGTGCAGAAGGTAGGCCACGCGGGAACACTTGATCCAAAGGCGACCGGCCTGCTGATCCTCTGTACCGGGAGGAGAACGAAAGAGATCGACCGATACTCCGGCTGCGAAAAGGAATACGAGGGTGTCATGACGCTGGGTGCGACAACCGCAAGTCTCGATTCGGAGACTCCCCGGGAAAACCAGAAAGACTATTCCTCCGTGACCCTTGAGGCTGTCAAAGCCGTTTTTGAATCGCACCGCGGGGTCCAGATGCAGGTCCCTCCGATGTATTCCGCGGCGAAGCACTCCGGCAAGCCCCTCTACAAATACGCCCGAAAAGGAAGATCGCTCGAGCGGCAGCCAAAAGAGGTAACGATCTCAGATCTCGGGATCCTTGATTTCGCCCCGCCCTTCGTGAGATTCCGCGTTGTCTGTTCGAAGGGAACGTACGTGAGGTCTCTCGTCGACCAGTGCGGCAAAGAACTCGGATGCGGCGCTTTCCTGTCGGAGCTTCGAAGAGTCCGGATAGGCGATCTTTCACTTACCCAGGCGCTTGACCTCGACGGTCTCTACTCGCTCAGCCAACGGCGCTCAAGGCTGATGGCGGAGGCCCGGCGATGATCGTCGCACGGTCACTCAGTGAGGTCGAGTACTTTCAGGGAACAGTCTTGTCCATCGGGACCTTTGACGGGGTTCATGTCGCTCATCAACAGATTATCCGAGATGTCGTGCGAAGCGCAAAGGAACGGGGCGGCAGGAGCGTCCTCGTGACCTTCGATCCTCACCCGAAAGAGGTTGTGCAGAGGAAACGCGCCGAAGGGACCTCTCCCTCGGGACCGGTCGAGTTATTGACCACTCTTTCAGAGAAGCTTGACCTCTTCTCCGCCCTCGGAGTCGACGAAACGCTCGTCATCGAGTTTACCTTCGAGTTTTCGCGGAAGTCTTTCCGGGACTTCTACTCGGAGTACATCATCGGAGGAATCGGGGTGAGTGAGGTCATCGAAGGCTACGATCACGGTTTCGGCCGAGACAGGGAGGCGGGTCCCGCCGAACTCCTTGAGTTGGGACGAGAATTCGGGTTCTCCGTCGTCGCCGAGAAGGAATTTCTCGTGGAGAATGAGATCGTCAGCAGCACTCTTATCCGCACGTGCCTTGCCGAAGGGAATCTCGGCAAAGCCAATCGGCTTCTCGGGAGACGGTATTCGTTTTCGGGTTCCGTTGCAGCGGGGGACAGGCGTGGCAGATCGCTCGGCTTTCCGACGGCGAACCTCACGATCGATGAACCGCGGAAGATTCTCCCTGCAAACGGCGTCTACGCCGTCACCGCGTCTGTGGAAGGGAGACGACATCGGGGTCTCCTGAGTATTGGGGTCCTGCCGACGTTTTTCGACGGGCATCGCCGCATGTGCGAAGTCTTCCTCTACGACTTCGACGGGGACCTTTACGGAAAACGGATGACGGTCGAGTGCGTCGAGTGGATTCGGGAACAGCGAAAGTTCGGCTCGCCCGACGACCTCGTAAAGGAGATGAACCGGGACAAAATTGAAGGACAGAAGATTTTTGAGACACGTCAACTATAACAACATTCAACTCTAAGGAGCAGGCATGTCCATCTCAAAGGCTCAGAAGGCGGAATTCGTCAAGAAGTACGGCAAGTCGCCGTCGGATTCCGGGACTCCGGAAGTGCAGATCGCAATCCTCACCGCCAACATCAATTCGCTCTCATCGCATTTTGGTGCGCATAAAAAGGATAACCACTCACGCGTCGGCCTCTTGAGAATGGTCGGCAAGAGGCGGCGGCTCCTCGATTACCTTATGGAGAAGAACATCGAACGCTATCGCAAGATCATCCAGGAATTGGACATCCGCAAGTAGGCGGAGACAGAAGCGCCGGACTAAGTCGGCGCAACCATGAATCAAACAGAATGAAGCTACAACTATGGTGGTACGAAAAGAGATAAAAATAGGAAACGATACATTGTCGCTCGAAACCGGACGCTTCGCAAAACAGGCGGACGGCGCCGTCATGGCACGGTACGCAGATACGATGGTCCTCGCGACCGTCGTCGCTCCGAAGGACGCCGAGGAAGACCGCGACTATTTCCCGCTCCAGGTCGAGTACAGGGAAAAGATGGCCGCGGCGGGCAAAATACCCGGAGGATTTCTCAAACGGGAGGGGAGGCCGACGGATAAGGAGGTGCTTTCCGCAAGACTCATCGACAGACCCATACGGCCGATGTTCCCTGAAGGATACCGAAACGAAACTCAGATCATCGTCAATGTCTATTCCTCCGACCAGCAGAACGACGCCGATGTACTCGGAGCGTGTGCGGCATCGGCAGCCCTCATGGTGTCGGACTCTCCGTTTGACGGCCCGATCGCCGAGGTCCGTATCGGGCGGCTCGACGGATCGATGCTCATCAATCCAACGTTTGACGAGCTCGAGAAAAGCGACATGGACATTACCCTGGCCGGCACCGAGGACTCCATCGTTATGGTCGAAGGCGAGGCACGGGAAATCTCCGAAAACGACCTTCTCGACGCGCTGAAGTTCGGACACGACGCGATCCACAAGATCTGCGTCCTCCAAAAAGAGCTTGCCGCCGAATTGCACGTGACAAAGCGAGTCGTGACGCTGCCGGAGATCAACCCGGAGCTTCTCGAGGCCGTGAAGTCGCTCGTCGGGGAAAAGATCCGCGCGACGGTGAATACGGTTCTCTCGAAGGACGAGCGTTCAAAGGCAGATGGGGAGATTGAAACCGGAGTCTTGACCGCACTTGCCGAGCGCTTCCCGGAACAGGAGAAAGCGATCAAGCAGATCCTCCACGACATCGAGAAGTACGAGATGCGTGAGATGATCCTTTCTAAGGGAAAACGACTCGACGGGCGAGGGCTCACCGATATTCGCCCGATCTCCATCGAACTCGGCCTGCTTCCCCGCACGCATGGATCCGCCCTCTTTACACGCGGAGAGACACAATCACTCACGACGATAACGCTTGGAACGAAACTCGACGAACAGATTCTCGACGGTCTTCTTCCCGAATCGACTCGCCGGTTCATGCTCCATTACAATTTCCCTCCTTTCAGCGTTGGAGAGACAGGAAGGCTTGCGGTCGGAAGGCGCGAAGTCGGGCACGGCAATCTTGCGGAGCGCGCTCTCAAAAACCTCATTCCCGATGAAAAGGAATTCCCTTACACCGTTCGCATCGTCTCCGATATCCTTGAGTCGAACGGCTCCTCGTCGATGGCGACGGTATGCGCTGGCTCCCTCGCCCTGTTCGACGGCGGCGTGCCGCTCAAAAGGTCGGTTGCGGGCATCGCCATGGGGCTTGTGAAAGAGGGAGACCGTGTCGCAATCCTGAGCGATATCCTCGGCAATGAGGATCACCTCGGAGACATGGACTTCAAGGTCGCCGGCACTCGAAACGGGATCACCGCTTTCCAGATGGATATCAAGATCAAGGGAATATCCTTCGAGATCCTCAGTCGTGCCGTCGAACAAGCGAAAGCCGGTCGTCTTCACAAGCTCGACAAGATGGATGCCGCGATCTCAACGCCGCGGCAGAGTCTCAGCATGTATGCCCCTCGCCTGACCACGATCAAGATTCCGGTCGATATGATCGGCGCGGTCATCGGTCCGGGCGGCAAGAATATCCGCAGCATCGTGGCGGAATCCGGAGCGGAAGTGGATATCGAGGACGACGGTACGGTCGTCATTGCCGCGACGTCGCAAGAAGCGAGCGACAAAGCCCTTGCCCTCATCGGTCGAATCACGGAGATCCCGGAAGTGGGCAAGATCTATACCGCGACGGTGAAAAAGATCATGGACTTTGGAGCCTTCGTTGAAATCCTCCCGGGCAAAGAGGGTCTCGTCCACGTGTCTCAACTCGACGTGAAGAGGGTTGAGAAGGTCGCAGATTTCTGCAAGGTCGGCGATGTCTTCGACGTGAAGCTGGTCGAGATCGATGACAAGGGAAGGCTAAACCTTAGCCGTAAGGCGGTTCTTCTTGGCGACAAGAAGAAGCACGAATCTGCTCATCAGTCGTAATCATCGGCCGGTCCCCACAGACCGTGCTCGTGGCGAGGATAACGCATGGACAAGGCGCTCTGCCAGGTTGAGCGACTCCGGGGAGAGATCACTGTCCCGGGAGACAAGTCGATCTCCCATCGTGCGATGATGATCGGAGCCATCTCCGAAGGAACGACCGAAATCCTGGGCTACCTTGACGCGGCCGATCCGAGAAGCACGCTTGCCTGTTTGCGCACCCTCGGAGCGGACGCCCGGCTTGAAGGTGAGACTCTAACGATCGAAGGGAAAGGACTGCACGGTTTTCGCCAGCCTCCCGGGCCCCTCGACGCCGGGAATTCGGGGACGACGATCAGACTCCTCTCCGGGATCCTCGTCGGGCAGCGTTTCCCGACGAAGATCAGCGGAGACCAATACCTGGTCCGGCGCCCCATGAAGCGGATCATCGACCCTCTGACGGAAATGGGGGCGCAGATCGTGGGAACCGACAAGTTTACGGCCCCGTTGAGGATCTTCCCTCCTGAAAGGCTCCATGGAATCACCTACGAGCTCCCCGTCGCCAGTGCCCAGGTGAAGTCGGCCGTGCTCTTTGCCGGCTTGTATGCCGAGGGCGCCACCACGGTCGTTGAACACCAGCCTTCGAGGGATCACACCGAACGGATGCTTGGCCTCACCCACGTTCACTCCAACGGATCTACGGAGGTGACTGTCTCGGGAGGAATGCGAATACCCGCCCGAAAGTTTGTTGTGGGGGGAGATCCTTCGTCCGCGGCGTTCTTTGTCGTCGCCGCCCTCATCGCGGGAGACGCCGATATTCTCATCCGAAACGTCGGCGTCAACCCGACGCGCATCGGATATCTCGACCTCCTTGCTACGATGGGAGGGAGGGTGACCATCGAGAACAAACGGACGGCCGGCGGAGAGCCGATCGCCGACCTGGCAGTGAGAAGTTCGGATCTTTCATCGGACGTCAGGCTCAGCGGATCCCTCATTCCCAACGTCATCGATGAGATACCGATCCTGGCGGTCGCCGGTGCATTCTCCAACGGTCTGTTCGAGGTGCGTGACGCATTTGAGCTGAGGAACAAAGAGTGCGACCGGATAGCGGCCGTGTGCGAGAACCTTCGTCTCATGGGGATCGAAGTGGAGGAGTACGAAGACGGGTTCGCGTTTGAGGGGGGAAGGCAAAAGCTCCGGCCGGCCGAATTCGATAGTTTCGGCGATCATCGGATAGCAATGTCTTTCGGCGTCGCCGCCGCCAACCTCCCGGGCAGTTCGCTCATCAAGGATTCCGGATGCGTCGATATCTCCTACCCATCGTTCTGGGAAACCCTCCACCACCTTACCCATTGAAGGAGAACCATCGTGGCCAGCGTTCATCTCGAAAAAGTCCGTAAAGTGTATGAAGGGGGAGTCGTCGCGGTGAAAGATGTCGATATCGACATTGCCGACAAGGAATTTGTCGTTCTCGTCGGGCCTTCGGGATGCGGCAAATCGACGACGCTACGCATGGTCGCCGGACTCGAAGAGATCTCGTCCGGGACGATTTCCATCGACGGGAAGGTCGTCAACGACGTCGCTCCGAAGGACCGGGATATCGCCATGGTGTTCCAGAACTACGCCCTTTATCCGCATATGTCGGTCTTCGACAACATGGCGTTCGGTCTTAAGCTGAGAAAATTTCCCAGGGGGGAGATCACCAGCAGGGTCCATGAGGCTGCCCGGATTCTCGGCATCGAAGAGTACCTCGACCGGAAACCGAAAGCCCTTTCGGGAGGTCAGCGGCAGCGCGTCGCCGTGGGACGGGCTATCGTCCGAAAGCCGAAGGTGTTTCTCTTTGACGAACCTCTCAGCAACCTCGACGCGAAACTCAGGGTCCAAATGCGCACCGAGATCTCGAAACTTCACACGGACCTCGGCGCAACGATGATCTATGTGACGCACGACCAGACGGAGGCGATGACGATGGGGGACAAAATCGTCGTCATGAAGGACGGTCTCGTCCAGCAGACGAACACACCGTTGAATCTCTACAACAAGCCTGCGAACAAGTTCGTCGCGGGGTTCATTGGAAGTCCCTCGATGAACTTCATGGCAGGATCGTTGATCTCGTCAAAGGGGCTCGCGTTCAAGGAGAAGGGAACCGGCGTCCTTCTTCCTCTCCCGAAGCGGGTTCACAGGAAGTTTTCAGGACGCACCGGGAGGGAACTGTGGCTGGGGTTGCGGCCCGAACACATCGCGCTCGTGAAAAAGGGCGAGCGTGCTGTCCTGCCGCGATGCAAAGCGAAAATCGAAGTGGTTGAACCGATGGGGAATGAGATCTTTATCCACTTCACGACGGGGGGTGCAACGCGCTACGTTTCGAGGGTCGCTTCGGACGAAGTCCCGCGGGCCGGTTCTTCCGTCGAATTCTCTTTCGACCTCGCCAGCGCACATTTCTTCGACGCGGAGTCCGAAGCTGTGCTCTAGGGATCGGCTAGAGATCGATAACCTGATGCTGGAAGCGGTCGATGGCAACTTCGCCGCTCAGCCAGCGGACGAAGTCCGGCCCGTACTTGTTGAGGAAATAGACGACGTTGAACGCTCTCTCCTGGAGAACCGAGTTCGGGAAGATGTGCGCCGACGCCCTCTTGATCTGCTTGAGCGTGATATCCTGCCGCCGCTGCTGTGCCGCTTCAGTTTTCTCCTTCAACACACCAAGCTGAGATTCGATCCTTGAGAGGGTCGAGTCCACGCTCCCCGATAGTGTGGAATCAATCTGCTGGATGCCAAACCTGGATTCGGCGATCGCTTCTTTCACCCGGCGCTGCAACTGTTCGAAGAGTGCGTCGACCTTCACTTCGGATACCTGCTCGGCGATCCTCAGCAGGAGCGGGTCGATGTCCGACCAAAGCTCTGCGATCTCAATCTGGTACTTTTCAAGCACGGTTTTGATCTTCTCTTCGAGGATCGTGACGCTCGCGCGAGGATAGATGATGGGCATCGGGAGGTTGAAGAACTCGTAGGCGGGCTGAAGCTGCGCGAAATAGGCGATCTCGGAAGGTCCGCCGACGTAGGCGGCCGTCGGAAGCAGCGTGTCCTGGCACAGGGGCCGAAGGACCACGTTTGGAGAGAAGAGTTCCGGCGACTGTTCGATGAGCCCGCCAAGTTCCTCCTTGGTGAAGAATTGCCGCGTCCCCTTGAGGCTAAAATCGGTTTCACGGGGCTCAATGAGGTAGCGCCCCCCCTTGTGGAACATGAAAAGGTTGAGGGATTTCGCCTTGATCTGGGCGTGGTAGCGCTCCTCCAGCTCCGCGCTCCGTTCGATGACCAGTTGCGATGTCTTCGTCACGGCAGAGAACTCTTTGACGAAAACCGGCCTGACGATCTTCTTCAGTTCCGCGTCGTTCGGGTCGAGGAAGATAAGGCCCGACTCTTCAAAGAACTGATGCATAAGCCCCACAAAAGCCTTTCCCATCGTGCTCCCGGACCGGTAATGTCCCCGAAGGGAAGCAAAAAGCTGGGCCTTGAACTCGGTCTCCTGGAGTTTCGTGCCGAGGGTGTCGAAGAATTTCTCGGCGTACGAATCGACCGGAAGTGCGCCGACCGGGCCGGGGTTGCGTTCAAAGGGCTTTCCGCCATGGAGGTACTCGACCTTCTCGATCTGTCCTTCAAGCGTCACAACATTCAGCGAATTGATCTCTTCGAAGTCGTGGTCCTCGCCTTCCACCCAAAACACCGGCACAAAGGTGTACTCGGGCAGTTCAGCAGAGCATTGCTCCGCAAGCTTCACTGCGGTGATTGCTTTGTAAATCGTGTACAACGGCCCTGTACAGATACCTATCTGCTGGCCGGTGACGACGGCCACAGTATTATCGTTGCCGAGGAGGTCAATGTTTGCAAGAGTCTTAATCCCGCAATGATTCTGTTTGTTCTGCTCTGTCAGCACCCGCACGAGAGTTGAGCGATCGATCTGCCGGCCAAGCACCCGATTGATGACCTTTTTCCACGATTTCCTATCCCTGAAGTCTCCGGCGTAGAACTCCTTCACTTTCCCAAAATCGTCGAGATAGTCGGCGAACAACGTCGATATCCCTGCATCGGTGTTTTGCAGTTGTCGGTAATCGATCCAGTCCATTGTCAGGCAGTGATTGGTGTCGCATTTAATATACTCGCTATAGTGCTCAGAATCAATTTGCCTCATTGATTTTCGTCTGCACGAATAATATATTTAATTATGCAGGTAAAAGGGAAAGTGGCGCTTATTACGGGAGGGACCGGCGAGCTGGGACGTGCCGTGGTCCGGCTCTTTCTCCGGGAGGGAGCCGAGGTGGCGGTAACCTATTTTTCCGAAGAGGAGCGTGCCCGATTCGGATCGGACTTTCCCGATGTTCTTGCGCTCCGGGGGGACCTTTCGAAGGAGCGGGAGGTTTCGGCTGTGTTCGACGAGCTGATCAACCGGAAGGGAACGCTGGATATTCTCTGCAACCTGGTGGGGGGATACATGCCGAAAAAGGATATCGCCGACCTGAGCGAGAAGGAATGGGACTTCATGTTCGGCCTGAATTTGAAGACCGTCTTTCTGTCCACCCGTCGTGCGATTCCCCTGATGGCGAAATCGGGCTTCGGGCGCATCATCAATGTTTCCGCGATGGCAGGACTTGAACCTTCCGCGGGACGCGGGGCGTATGGAGTTTCGAAGGCGGCAATCGAAACATTTACCGCGATCGCGGGAGCGGAGGCGAAGGCGATGTCGGGGAAGAACATTACCGTCAACGCGATTGCCCCGAGCGTCCTCCTGACGGAGGCAAACCGGTCTTCCGCATCGGAGGAAGAAATCCGTACCTGGGTGCCCCTTGAGCAAGCCGCGGATGTAATCCTGTACTTGGCTTCCGAGGCCGCCTCGGCGGTCAACGGTGTGACGCTCCGGGTCTACGGGAAAATCTGAATCACTATCTGAAAACCAGACATGAGTCTCACGCAACGTATCACCGACGACATGAAAGCGGCCATGAAGCAGGGCGAAAAGCTCCGGCTGGAAACGCTCCGGATGATACGCGCCCAGATCCTTGAATTCGAAAAGAAAGGACTCGGACGTGAGATGACCGGGGACGACGAACTTTCAATCCTCGCGACCGCCTCCAAAAAAAGAAAGGAGGCGATCGAGCAATTCAAGCTGGCCGGCAGGGATGACCTTGCTGAGAAGGAGACGAAAGAGCTCGAGATTATCGCCGGATATCTTCCGAAACAGCTTACTCGTGAAGAAGCAAAGGCAATCGTGGATCGGATCGTTCAGGAATCGGGTGCCGCTTCCGTGAAAGAGATGGGCAAGGTGATGCCGCTGGCAATGAAGGAGCTGAAGGGGAGAGTTGACTCTGCGCTGATTTCGGAGCTCGTGCGGCAGGCCCTCGGAGGCAGCCCATGAGCACGTTCGATACTATTCTGCTCGTCATCCTCGCTCTTTTCATGTTCGCTGGATGGAGAAGCGGGTTCATCAAGAAAATTATCGCCCTTGTCTGTCTGGCGTTCTCGCTCATCCTCGCCACGAAGTACGCTTCGAGCGCGGGTGAGAGCATTTTCGTGCCGATGGGAGTGAGCGAAGGCCCGGCGACAATTTTTGCCTTCCTTGCGATTGTCGGCGGGATCATGTTGATCCAGGCAATCGTCTACAAGGTCGCCATCAAAAAGATCGTCGACGGGCTTTGGAACAAGCTTGCAGGAGTGATCGTGGGACTTTTGGAAGGGGGGATCATCATCAGTATGCTCCTGATCTTCACAAGCATCTATTTCCACTTTCCCTCCCAGGAAACGAAATCCTCCTCGGCCCTCTACCTGCCCCTGAAAAATCTCGCACCGCAGGTCTTCGATAGCATCAATACCTTTCTTCCCGAGTCGTCGGACTTCTACGAGGAAATCATCAGCGCAGGGAAGAAAGCGACCAGCATCCAACAACACCCCAGCCATCAATGATCGAGTTTCGGTCCGCAGCGGAGAAGCTTGAGTTCAGAAAGATACTCAACAAGCTGCAGGCCTACGCTTCCTCGGATCTCGGCAGACACGCCGCGGAGCATGGGGTACCCCTCGATTCCCTCCAGGATGTCGCGCACGAGCTAGACCTCGTCAGCGAAATGAAACGCCTCATCGAGAGCGATGACCCGTTCCCCATCGATGGAATCAAGAATATCCGGGAACCTCTCCAGCGCGCCGCTGCCGAAAACAGTGCCCTGACCCCTCCCGAATTGCTCCAGGTCGCCTCAACGCTTCAATCCTCCAGGCTTTTACGTTCCTACCTGTTGAAACGTCAGGACCTCTATCGTGAGCTGGCGGCACTCTCGGCCGGAATCTTCATCAATAAAGTCCTTGAGTATAACATCGCAGAGGCCGTTGATGAAAACGGCTTAGTGAAGGATTCCGCAAGCAAAGAATTGAAAGCCGTTCGTTCGGACATCGTCTCAATGTACGACACTCTTCGTAAGCAACTCTCACGAATCCTTCGTGAAGTTTCGGATCAGGGATTGACCCAGGACGATATCATCACCACCCGGGAAGGGAGGATGGTCATCCCGGTCAAGGTCGAGCAGAAGAAGAATGTGCCCGGTTTTGTCCACAGCTCTTCGGCCAGCGGATCGACGGTATTCGTCGAGCCCGTCGAGACCCTCTCGCTCAACAATGAAATCCGTGAACTCCATTTCAGAGAGCAGCGCGAAATTGACCGGATTCTCAGAGTGCTGACTTCGCAAGTGCGGGAAGTCGCTCCCGAAGTCACTGCCAGTCTTCAGGTTATTGAGCATCTAGATTTTGTTTACGCAAAAGCCAAATACTCTGTTGAAATCAAAGGAAATAAACCCCATCTCAAAGAATCCGGATCGCTCAAGATCGTCGAGGGGAGACACCCGGTGCTCTTGCTCCGTCATCCGCGAGAGAAAGTTATCCCTCTCACCCTGGAGTTAGGAGGGAAGACTACGACTCTCCTCATCACGGGCCCGAACGCCGGAGGGAAAAGTGTCGCCATGAAATCAGTCGGGCTTCTGGTCCTCATGCTCCAATCGGGTATCCATGTTCCGGTCTCCCCCGATTCCGAATTTCCCTTCTTCTCGAACCTGTTCGTCGATATTGGGGATGATCAGTCCATTGAGGATGACCTCAGCACATTCAGTTCTCATATTCTGAGGCTGAAAAACATTCTGGAAAGCGCGGGGGAGGGGAGCCTTGTCTTGATCGACGAGATCGGGGCTGGGACCGACCCTGCGGAAGGTGGAGCGATTGCGGCTTCCATCCTGGGTCGTCTGACGCGGGCCGGAGCACTGACGATCGCAACTACTCATCAGGTCTCGCTGAAAGCATTTGCTCACGAAGCCGAGAGGATGGAGAACGGTGCGATGGAGTTCGACCAGTCATCCCTCACCCCAACTTACCGGTTTCGAATGGGCGTCCCCGGAAGCAGCTATGCACTTGAGATTGCCAGGAGACTGGGCTTCCCCTCCGACCTTCTTACAGAAGCTGAGAGGATGACAGGCGAACAGAAGTCGCGGCTTGAGAAACTCATCCTTGACTTGGAGTCGCGTTCTCAAACCCTCTCCGCAAAACTGGAATCGATCGAGTCCGAGCGTCTGAAATTAAAAGAGTTGACCCAAAGTTATGAAACCAAGCTCGATGCATTGAAGAAAGAGATCGCACAGATCAAAGCGCATGCCGTGGAGGAAGCCAGGGAGATCCTCGACAGGGCGAACTCGGTGATCGAACGCTCCGTAAGGGAGATACGACAACGGCAAGCTGACAGGCAGTCGATCAACGAGTCAAAGGCCGGAATCAAAGCGCTTGCGTCCGACCTAGGGGAGATCGAAAAGAGCATCGATAGCCAGAAGCCGGGCATCACTCACACCGGGAGCCACTATGCAGATGGGAGCACAGTTAGGCTACGGTCGAACGGCCAGGTCGGCAAACTCCTCAAGGGCCCGGACGACAATGGCGTAGTTCAGATCGCCGTGGGGAATATAAAAATGCGACTGCACGTGGCGGAGATTGAGCCGGTATCGACCCCGCCTGAGAACGCCCAAGCGTCACATGCCGCCATTGTCGAAGTGTCGGCAAGTCGAGAAGTAGACGTTCGCGGGCTCTATGGGGATGAGGCATTAGCTATCGTAGACAAGTTTTTGGACAGCGCAATCTTAGCTGGATTGCATCGAGTTGACATCATCCATGGAAAGGGAACCGGCGCGCTGAAAAAAAAGGTCGGCACATTTCTTACTTCCGACTCTCGAGTGAAATCCTACCGGCTTGGAGAATGGAATGAAGGTGGAGCTGGTGTCACAGTGGTGGAGCTTGCAGAATGAAAGGAGACCGGAGAATCCGAAAGCTCCTCGTTGCAAACAGAGGCGAAATAGCTCTGAGGATCATCCGCTCTGCCTCGGAGGAGGGAATCCAGACGGTTGCAGTCTATTCTGACACAGATCGCGCAGCTCCGCATGTTCTCAATGCCGATGAGGCGTATTCCCTTGAAGGCGATCTTCCCAAGGATACCTACCTGAACTCTGACAAGTTGATTGCCGTGGCCCGGAGCACACATACCGATGCGATCCACCCTGGCTATGGCTTTCTCTCTGAGAATGCAGACTTTGCGGATGCGGTCTCGGAGGCCGGTTTTATTTTTGTGGGTCCTCCGGCGTCAGCGATCAGAGCCATGGGAAGCAAGACCGGCGCCCGGAGTCTCATGGACTCCGCCGGGGTTCCAGTCGTTCCAGGCATGAGCGCAATGGCAAAAGATACAGGGACCCTGCTAGCTCAAGCCCGGACAGTCGGTTATCCACTTCTGATCAAAGCAGTTTATGGGGGAGGCGGAAAAGGGATGAGAAAGGTGGAACGGGAGGATGATCTCCTTTCAGCTCTTCGTCAGGCGGAGTCCGAGGCGCTGAAAGCATTTGGAAATGGCGATGTCTATGTCGAGAAGCTGCTCGAGTCGCCGCGTCACATCGAGATACAAATCCTCGCTGACAACCAGGGGAATGTGATTTATCTCGGGGAAAGAGAGTGCTCCATCCAGCGGAGGCACCAAAAGGTGATCGAGGAGTGCCCAGGCTCCCGCATCGGTCCTGCGATGCGTGAGCAAATGGGACGGGCGGCCGTGGAGGCTGCGAGGTCATGCGGATACACGAACGCGGGGACAATCGAATTCATGGTTGCCAACGACAACTTTTACTTTCTCGAGATGAATACCCGTCTCCAGGTGGAACACCCGGTGACGGAATGCGTCTACGGCCTCGACCTGGTGAAAACACAGCTGAGAATCGCGGAAGGGAAGAGCCTGCCCATTTCTCAGGAAGAGATCAAAGCAAACGGGCATGCAATCGAATGCAGGATCTACGCCGAGGATCCCGCGAATGATTTCCTTCCTTCCCTGGGGCTGATCGAGGAGTATGCGCCGAGCGAAGGCCGGGGGATCAGGAATGACTCAGGAATCATGAGAGGCTCGGTGGTTTCGCGTTTCTACGACCCCCTACTCGCGAAGCTCGTTGCCTGGGGGACGGATCGGGAGGAGGCACGCCGAAAGATGTTGCGGGCGCTTTCCGAGTACAGGATATCTGGAGTATCCACGACGATTCCTTTCTGCAACTTTGCGCTATCGCACCCTGCGTTCATCGAAGGGAATTACGACATAGATTTCGTCCAGAAATATTATTCGACGAATCGCGTAAGTCTTGACAGAGAAGTCGAATTAGTCGCATCCTTTGTTGCAGCATCAAGCTATCTTCACGAGCTGCTCGCTGTCGGCTCCGGGTCTGCTGCCGCGCGGAATTCAAATCGCTGGAAACAAACGATGTGGGATGAGTAGCCCATGACGGAACTCATAGCGACGGTTGGCGGAGAGGACTACATCTGGAATTTCGGCGAGGATGGAAGAATCACGTGCAATGGAAGGCCGGTCGAGGTCGACGTGCGGCGGATCTCGACGAACAGAGTCTCCGTGGTCCTTTCTGGAAGATCTTTTGATGCCACTGTGGCGAAGGTTGAGTCGGCGTATGAGGTTCGCCTGAAAGGAGACCTGTTTCGCGTCGAGGTTGAGTCTGCTGAAAAAAGGGGAGCACGGACAAACGCAACCCCGAACGCCCGCGTGGGGGCTGAAGTGAAAGCACCTATGCCGGGTCTTGTGGTCCGGCTTGAAGTCTCCGAGGGAGAAACGGTCAACGCCGGCGATGGCCTGTTGATCCTCGAGGCGATGAAGATGGAGAATGAAATCAGATCGCGGGTGCAGGGAACCGTTGCCAGGATTCTTATCAAGGAAAAACAGACGGTAGATAAAGGTCAACTATTACTTGTAATTCAATAAGTTAGTCCACGGTCCATGACAAAATCGATATCACACGAACCTGCAGTCACGCTCGATCTCGCCAAACAGCACGGGCTCACCGAAGACGAGTACGGACAGATCCTCGAGATTCTGGGGAGAACGCCAACCTTCACGGAGCTTGGCATCTATAGCGTCATGTGGAGTGAGCATTGCAGCTACAAGAATTCGATTGCTCTCCTGAAGACGCTTCCGAGATCAGGGGGGAGACTATTGGTCAGTGCGGGGGAAGAGAACGCTGGCCTGGTTGACATAGGCGATGGGCTTGCTGTCGCCTTCAAGATCGAAAGCCACAATCATCCCTCCGCCGTCGAGCCGTACCAGGGAGCCGCCACGGGGGTGGGCGGAATCATGCGGGACATTTTCACGATGGGAGCACGGCCGATCGCGTCACTGAACTCTCTCCGGTTCGGTGAGCTGACGGATCCTCAGGCGCGGCACCTTTTCCGCGGGGTCGTGAAGGGGATCGGGGACTACGGGAACAGCTTTGGCGTGCCAACCGTGGCCGGAGAGATTTACTTTGACAAATGTTATCAGGGCAATCCTCTGGTCAATGCCATGGCCGTAGGTATCGTCGAACATTCGAAGGTCACCTCGGCGGTTGCAAAGGGAGAGGGGAACTCGGTGATGATCGTTGGGTCGTCGACCGGCAAGGATGGAATTCACGGGGCTACTTTCGCTTCTGAAGAGATCTCGGAGAAATCGGAGAGCAAAAGGCCTTCTGTCCAGGTGGGTGATCCGTTCACTGAAAAGCTCCTCCTCGAAGCCACTCTTGAAGTGATCAACGAAGGACTCGTCGTGGGAGTCCAGGACATGGGAGCTGCGGGCATCACCTGTTCGACGACGGAAATGAGCGCCAAGGGGGAGGCCGGCATGCGGATTGACCTCGATCTTATACCCGTAAGAGAAAAGGATATGTCTGCGTACGAGATCATGTTATCCGAATCCCAGGAGAGAATGCTTCTGGTGTCGAAGGGGGGTTGTGTCGGCAGGATCAAGGAGATCTTCGAGAAGTGGGATCTTCACGCCGTCGTTGTCGGAGAAGTGACATCGGACGGATTTGTTTCGATTTCCAAGGGAGGAGAAGAGATGGCAAGAGTGCCGGCGAAGACGCTGGTGCTGGGCGGTGGAGCTCCCGTCTACAAGAGAGATGTCAGGGAGCCCGCCTATCTTCGATCTAAAAGATCATATGATTTCGCTAGTTTGCCTGAGCAAAAGGACTTGGGAGAAATCCTTCAGCGACTTCTGGCATCGGCGAACATCGCAAGCAAACGTTGGGCATACGAACAGTATGACTCTATGGTGAGGACGGGAACAAGGGTTGGGCCGCCCTCGGATTCTTCTGTCGTCCGGATCGATGGCTCGGAGAAAATGCTGGCCATGAAGACCGACTGCAACGCCCGTTACGTGTTCCTCAATCCAAAAGTGGGAGCACAAATTGCCGTAGCTGAATGTGCCAGGAATGTTGTCTGTTCGGGCGCAACACCGTTAGGGATAACGAACTGTCTGAACTTCGGGAACCCTTACAAGCCGGAATCATACTGGATGTTCAAAGAGGCTGTAGCCGGGATAGGATCGGCTTGCCGCGCCCTGGATCTTCCGGTGACGGGGGGAAATGTCAGTTTCTACAACGAGAACCCTCAGGGTTCTATCTATCCGACGCCGGTCATAGGTGTCGTCGGGTTAGTCGAGAGACAAGAACATGTTACAACGATCGGCTTCAAGGAAGTTGGAGATGAGATCATTCTCCTCGGTGCGCCCCGGGGAGACGTCAACGCGAGCGAATACCTTTCCGAAATCTTCCACATGCAAGGCAACGACGCACCGTGCTTCGACATTGAAGAGGAGAAACGGCTCCACGAGTGTTGCCTGAGCCTTATCAGAAGCGGCTTAATAAACTCAGCACACGATATTTCCGAGGGCGGCCTGGGGGTGAATCTTGCTGAATCATTGATCTTCGCGGAGCACAAAGATATCGGCTGCGATATCTCTCTTCGTGGAATGCCAGTCGTACGGGGAGATTTCCTTCTGTTCGGAGAGGAACAAGGAAGGATTGTTATCTCGGCCCCGGCCGGCAATCGAAACCGGATATACGAGCTCGCTCAGGCGATGAGGGTGCCCGCCCAGAAGATCGGCGTCGTGACACCAGATGCGGTGCTAAGGGTGGAGGGCAAAAACCTTCTGTCCAGGAATCATGCCGCGGATGGGTATCTCAATTCCATTTCGAGGATGATGGAGGGAGCCGGGCTTTCATGAAAAGACAGGATCGAGATCAGGCACGGGTCGCCCGGGGAGATCAAAGTTTAGGGTGCGAAGGGAGGGAGAGGCCACGGTTTATTGGGCAATGAAGGTCCATATTCCAACAGAGTTCTTCATCACTCATAACTTTACATAACACATATTATATCGTGATTGCATTTATTGAGCACTACGGAATGACGACATCCAGGCCTCCTCTCAGTACGCTGATTTCCATCTGCCTGAACGCCAAACCGAGTATCTCTCCATCCAAATGGACCGCAAGATTCTCCTCTGACCTTATTTTGACGGCCGCAGTCCGTTCCATTCTGATGTTCGCAAACCTCTCATGCTTTCCAACAAAAACGAAGGGCAGAATTTTCATGATCTGCTGTGTCGAGAGGTCCTTCGCCATGCAAACGTCGAAGAGTCCATCATCAAGCTTCGCATGCGGGGTCAAATAGAAACCTCCCCCTGAACAAATTCCGTTCCCTACGCATATGAGAAGGTGCCGCCCCTCGCTTCTGAACTCATGGCTCTCAGCGATCGAGATCCCGGGCTTATAACTGAAGAGCACTCCGGATGCCGCGATTGCGTATTTCGTGACGCCTCTGACCCACCCAATGTTTGCCGCCCTGCTGGCGACGAGGGCATCCAATCCAATGCCGGCGGCATTGACGAAATATCGCTCCCTAGAATCTCCATCATCGGCGATGGCCTTAATGTAGCCTGCGTCAATAGACAATCGCTTCTGTCTTGCAATCACTTCGAGGCAATCTGAAGGCCTGGATGGATACTTCACCGCTTTCGTGAAATCATTGCCCGATCCAACGGGCACGATCCCCATCGCAGCGCTGGTCCCTATAAGTCCGTTTGCCACTTCATTGACTGTCCCGTCACCTCCGGCTGCGACGACAATTGGGAACTTCTTCGACGCGGCAGCTGCAGTCTCAGGGATATCTCCGCGCCTCCCGGAGACGAAGACCTCATAAGGGATCCCTTTGTCCTTAAAATGCTCATGGATGAGAGATACCACTCCCTTCGGATCCCCCTTGCCGGAATGAGGATTAACAACAAAAAAAGTTGGGAGCACTAAGAGATGTCGGCTATGGAATGGGTTGCAGAATTGTAGTGAACGGTTCCCCTGAACGAGATATGCGCACTCCCCTCAAGCGTGATCTCCCTGAAGTCGCCTCTGTCATTGACCACGAAACCTACAATCAGTTCCTCTCCGCTCTTCACTCTGATCTTCACCGGCGCCGCCGCTCCTTTCACACTCCTGGCAACGACGGCGGAGGCGACAGCCCCGGTACCACATGCAAGAGTTTCTTCTTCAACGCCACGTTCATACGTCCTTGCAACAAAAAGACTTTCCGCCTTCTTCTCCAGGAACGTCACGTTCGTCCCCTCCGGCGCGAAAATCCGGTGATTCCTGATTTCCCTCCCCAAAGAGTCAACGTCGATTCCGTCAAGCGCCGTGCCGAGATGTCGATTTTCGTCCATGAAGAGGATGCAGTGCGGCGATCCGGTATTGACAAAATGGAAATTCACAGTGCTCCGCGCCAAGTCGATCGATCGGTGGAGACGAAAATCCGACGGATCTTTCATCCAAAGGCGAACACCTCCATCCAGCATCTTGGCGCGATACATGAAGTCAAGCGCCTCAAACTTCATTTCACGAGACGAAACCGCATTAGTCTCAAACGCGAATCGGCTGATGCAACGCCCCCCGTTTCCGCACATGCCTCCATAGCTGCCGTCCGCGTTGTAGTACCTCATGGCGAAATCTGCGCGCTCGCTTCGCTCAAGAAGGAGTAATCCGTCGGCACCGACCCCGAATCGCCGGTGACAGATCCTCCTGGCAAAATCAGGAGGATCCGCCACCTGCCCGGTTCTGTTGTCAACCACGACGAAATCGTTCCCGGCTCCAGACATCTTTGTGAACTGGACAGGCCGAGACTCTTCCCTATTCATCGAAGTGCTATAAAAAAGAAGTGGAGGTGCGGGGATTCGAACCCCGGTCCGAAGTGAGAACCACTAGACCTTCTCCATACTCAGTTCATCTCGTGTTCGTTCGCCCCGGTCTGGTGGATGAACTCACCGATCCGGAGGCTATCTGGGGGGTCACTTGACCGACATCTCTCCAGAATCGATATCGGTATACCCGACAGAAGTCGACACCTTCTCCGATGCATGTCGGGTGCTGCTCCGGGAAGATGCGCCACTTAAGAATTAAGCAGCGAGTGCGTAGTTGTAGTCTGCACTTATGATTGTTCCGCGTGGATTATCGTGCGACACGGATTGCACGGTATGCTTATGTCTAGCAATCCCCGACCCCGTCGAAACCATTCACCCCCTCTGTTACAAATCTAATGACTAAGACTGAGAATATCAATGCACTGGGTGAGCAATTCGACTTTTGAGCTGTCGCTCCTTTTCTCAAACACAAGCTGGAGATTCCGCAGCATCCTTTCAAGAATCTGCTTCGTCGAAACGGGCTCAAGATATTGCATTCCAAATGAATATCCCATTCGATTCATTCGCTGGCGACATTCATCGACGGAGATGATTCGGCCCTGGTCGAATGGATCGGCGAAGATGGGACTTTCCCCCAAGTCTAACCGCACAATGAAGTGGCCCGGGAGCCCAACTCCGTGGACCGGCAGATTTAGGCGGCCTAAAACCAGAAGGTACACAACAGAAAGGCTGATCGGCACACCCTTTTTCCGCTCAATCACTCTCTGGAGAAAATGGTTGTCAGGGTCGTAGTAGTCGGCGTCCCGTCCTCCGAAGCCCTTCTCCTCAGCAAAGAAGCGGGAAACGGAGTGAACAATCTCTTCAGGCGTTGCTCCCGCATCTAACCTCGCCTGAAATTCATTGGCATAGAAATTCAACAGGTCGGAGAAGATCCGCATATCCGTCTCGGGGTACGCCAGCTTGGGGATCAAAAATGCTCCCGTCTCCAGATCGAGCACCCCTCTGGATGTGGCGACGAACGATCGCCACTGCTCCTTGAACAGCACAGAACAGATCTCATCATATACCCCCTTCGATCTCTCCCTGAGCACCGGGTCGCTCGCATCCTGATTTGCTTGCAGCAACGGAAGCGCTCCAACTCCTGCTTCAAGAAGATGATTGCGTGCGGTGTTATAGATAGATTCGTCGTCATCGCTAAGAAGATAACACAGCGATTTTAAACGCGTTATTTCTTTTTCCTCAAGTATTTTCATGATACTAAAAAGGTGCCTCGTCAGGATAGTTTAAGCTCAAGCCTTCCCTCAGCAACTTAAAGGCCTCCGCCGGGCTATCAGCAAATTGAAATAACTTTAAATCAGATCGACTGATCATGCCGAGCCGGCGAAGTTCGGCGAAATTCACAGTCTGCTCCCAGAACTCTTTTCCATAGAGAATCACTGTCATCTTCTTCTTAATCTTCCCAGTCTGACGGAGGGTAAGCAATTCCATAAGCTCGTCGAGCGTGCCAAATCCTCCGGGGAATGCCACCAATGCTTTGCCGAGATACATGAACCAATACTTCCGCATGAAGAAGTAGTGGAACTCAAAATTGAGCTCCGGAGAAATGAATGGATTCGGGAACTGCTCCGCCGGAAGAGCAATATTCAACCCTATCGACCGGCCGCCCGCCAGGATGGCCCCCTTGTTCGCCGCCTCCATGATCCCCGGCCCTCCCCCCGTACACACCACGAAACGGTTTTTTTGTCTCAGTTTCATGGACCACGCCGTGAGGAGTTTCGCAAGTTCGACAGCTTCGGAATAATACCTCGCCATCGCGACCGCGACCTCAGCGCTTTTTAACTCCTCCTTCAGGCTTCGTCCTGCACGCGCGTGCCGCGACATTTTTCGCTGAACTGCCCTCAATGCCGCTTTCGCCTCGACCGGTCGTTTGATCCGCGCTGAGCCGAAAAAGACGATGATATCACGGACCCCATAATACTTGAACCTGCTCAATGGCTCGAGAAATTCTGACAGAATCCTTATCGGCCGTGCGTCCTTGCCGCCGAGAAATCCCGCATTCTTGTATGCCTTCATCGGCCGTTGGGGGATCGTCTTCCTTCTAGTCTTTCGCGCCATTGGCAAGCATCGGTGTAATGATCGCGCTGACGATTAGCTCAAGGTATTTCCGGTCCGTGATGTCGAAGGTCGCAATACTTCCGCTATCGACGTCCAGAACACCGTAGACCCGGGCATGATCCGACATTGGGACGACAATCTCCGACCTCGACGCCGGGTCACACACTATGTGCCCGGGGAATTGCTGAACATCTTCTACAATAATCGATTCACGCCGCGAAGCAGAAGTTCCGCAGACGCCGCGTCCCAGTTTGATTCTCGTACAAGCTACACTCCCCTGAAAAGGTCCCAGGACCAGTTCGCCCTCCCTCATCAGGTAGAACCCGACCCAGAGAAACTCCGGGAACGCCATCGACAGAGCGGCGCTGACGTTGGCCAGATTGGCAATGGGATCTGCCTCCCCACTCACAAGGGCTTTCAGTTGCGGGACAAGGTCCTCGTATCGTTCCTTCTTCGTTGTCCCATTGACCGTAATGGTTTCCATCGGAGAAATTCAGTCGTTAAAAACCCGGGTGATGGCCGCACTGATCCCCGCTCCAGCGATATCGAGGAGCTCTCCGGTACGGGCGAACTCCTTCCTGACAATTCCCAGACCGAACACCATCTCTTCCCCAGCCACGGGCCCGGTCCTGCTCAACACGCGTCCGACGGGGTTCCCCTCGCCGATCAGATCAGTGACATTACCCTCCCGCTTCTCAGCAGGCCATTGAAGGAGGCAAAGATGGCGTTGCACTTTCCGGTAAGTGTCAAGGCGGGCAACCACCTCTTGCCCTGTGTAGCATCCCTTCGTGAAGCTGATCTGATTGCGAAGGTTCAACTCCAGAGGATTGAACTCTCCTGTCATCTCCCCTCCGTATGACGGAATTCCCGCTTCGATCCTTATACGCTCGTAAGCGCGGTTTCCGACGAGCATATATCCCGAATCCCGCAGGGGGCCTTCAAACCAAGCCTCTGGTTCCTCAATAAAAGACAATTCACCCTTCATCGAAAAGAAGGGGATCTGGACAGAAGGATCTCCAAACGATTCTCCACGAGGAGCCGCACCCGGAGGGGGAAGCAACCGGACGAAAAGCCCGACCTCTCCCGTGCGGTCGTGCACCGTGACGTCATCGGCAACGATGAACTTCTCCAGCCAACCACGGACCTGATCCGATGCCCCGCGACTGGTGATAAGGATGACCTTCTCCTTCCTCAGTAACAGGACGGAGTCGATGACTCTCCCCTTCTCAGTCAGGAGGAGCGTCTGAAGACCGCCGCTCAACTTTGAACCGACGATTTCGTTGGTCGAGACTCTGTTCAGATAGTCGAGGGCATCGCCTCCTTCGAGTTCGAGCACACCCCTGTCCGACCAGTCAATCACCCCTCGTCCGGCGCGGAGAGCTTCCAGTTCAGATCGAAACGACCCAAACGACGCCGGGATAAGCCATCCGTTCCTTTCTTCCCATTCGACTCCGTTTCTGCGAAACCAGTCCGCCGAGCGGACGATTCTGGTTTTGTCCTCTGACATGCTGATAGTGCCGATTCTCATACCATTTCAACACGGACGAAGGCTCCTGAAATTCCCCAAAAAACAGAAAAGCACCTTGCCGGAAGGTGCTCTTCTGATATTGAAGGGAACGAAATTGTCACTGAACCTGCGGTTCTCCGGCTTCTTCCTCTCCAGTCTCCACCGGGGCCTGGCTGATCGCAGGCACGCCGCCGGATTTGATGTATTGCCTCACCATCCTTGTAATGCGACGGCGCGCCTTCAACTCGTCGTCGGGCGAAACCGCTTTCATCGATGTGAGGCGATCTTCGAGTATGATCCTCGATTTTGAAGGCAGCACGGAGAGGAATCTCTCGGAGATCTCCTTCGGCGCGTTCTTAAGGGCGATCGCGATCTCGTCGCCGGAGATGTCCTTCACAATCTGACGCAGCATGCTCTCATCGAGTTGATTGATCGCACTGAAGGAGACACGCTGGCTGGAGATTTCCCTGTAGAGGTCGAGGTTGACGACCTTGATAAACTCGATGATCGACGATTCGGAGTTTTCATCGATGTTATCGAAGATATCCAGCAAGAGGTCAGTCCCCTGAACCTGCACGTTGTTGATGACCGGGATTGTGGCGGCCTTCGCAGCGAGCTGTTTTGCCACGGAAACGTATGTATCCGAGGTCAGACGGCGCAATTTGCCCAATTCCAGCGCAACTTCCCCCTGTTGCATCGACGGCAGGTTCTTCAGCATGGAACTGGCGACGGGTGTACTCAGCTGCGAAAGAATGATTGCGATGATTCCGGGCGGCTCATCTTTCATCAGCAAGTAGAGTTGCGGTTCCGAGAGCTTCTCGAGGAAGGCGAAGGGATTCTGTTTTGCAGACCGTGCTTCCGAGAACCTCTTGACGGCTAGCTGATTCTGGAAGAACGACAGAGCTTCGTGCACCTCCGCAGGAGTTCGTTCCTGTTTCTCCAGTGTGAGGTTCTGGAGCGCACGCATCTCTTCGATCGAGAAATGATCCCGCATCACCTGTAGGACATTGTTTCCCAGCTGATTGATGATAACGGTGAGTTTGTCGCGCTGTCCTGCGTCCGGAATGAGATCACGGATGACGTTCGACGTCAAGTCGGATTCACCCGCGCACGTGACGACGAGGCTTGAGCGGATCTTGTCGACTTCGATTGCCTCCTGGAATTCATTTCCCGGCTCCGGCATCACCGGTTGCGCTCCCGTCTCCAACTCCTCTCCCGCCCCACCACCCGGAACGCCTGAGGCCATCGGCTGCATCCCTTGTTGAGGGAGCATCTCGGCAGGTTGAGCCTTTCGGCCGCGGGCCAGGAGAACGATGATGAGGATGAGGATCAGCACCCCCAATGCCGCCAGGAGGAGCGTCGTGGTATTCAAGGTCGGCTGCTCAGCGGTTTTCGGGGTGACTTCGCTCGTCGTTTTCTGTTGAGCTGCAAGGAGGGCGGAATCCTGTTTTTCGAGCTCCGCGATTCGTCGCTCCTGATCGGCGCGTTGCTGTTCCCGCTGAAGCTGAAGCGTGCTCGCCGGGAAGGACATCTCCTGGATATCGACTCTGTCGCCCCGAACTTTGTTGAGCTTGCCGGTATAGAATGCGATGTTTGTCAGGAGATCTTTTTCTTCCGGGGTACGGTTCTTGTCGATCAGGAGCTTGATGACGATCGATTCGATGCCGAACTGCTGCTTCTCGGGCTCCTGCGTCTGCTCAGCCGGCGTCTGGGACTGAAATCCGGAAACTCCCGGAAGGAGAAAATCCCGGTTGTCGGTCGGTTGCTGTTTTTTTGCCGGTGGGGTCAGGTCAACGAGCGTTACCTCGGCGGTCACGAGGAAGTTGAGGTCAGTGAAGTAACGACGGATTTCCGAGGAGATTCGATCCTCGAGATCTCGCTCCATCTTCTTCTTCTCCAGCTCCATGTCGAAGGCGAACAGCTTCGCCTGCAACAGCATCATGAGCAGAAAAACCACACCAGTAGCTCGAGTTTTCATGGTTGATCCAAGAAGTTTGTATTTGCAGTGCCCCACTGTCGCCTAGACCTCGAGGTGATAATAAATCCTGATGACGACCCGTCTGTTGTCGTTGCGTGCCTTCTCCGTAAACTGACCGGTGACAGGATCACGCTCTTTGTTTACCGGCCGGGCATCCGCGAACCCCGTGCTTGAGAGCCTCTTCCCTTCAATCTGAACCGTGTCCTGAAGATAGTGCAAAACTTCCGTTGCCCTCGCGGACGATAGCTCCCAGTTCGACTTGAACTCGGCTGTGGAGCGCAGCGGCGTATCGTCTGTATGCCCCTCTATCGCGACATAGGCATTTCTTGCCTTCACAAAGTATCCCAGAATCTTCCCGATGTCGTAGATCGCCTCATATCCTTCCGGCTTCAACGTCGCGCTTCCGGGGGCAAAAAGCAGGCTGCTCCCGAATTGAAGCTCAATGCCGGCATCCGTCATGACGACCCTCACCTGTCCTTTGATCGTAGAATTCTTTTCGATCGTGGAGGTGAGGTCCCGGGAAAGAGTCCCAAGGTTTTGCTGCTGCCGGGCAGCCGATGAGACAGACGACGCCAGACTATCAAGCTTGGACTGATCAGGCACCGACAATGAGAGAAACAGTGTAAACGAGGCAAGCATCGCCGTCAGC
>DATJQP010000128.1:0-5044 GCA_035505655.1 Bacteroidota bacterium | reverse complement strand
CTTTTCGTCCTTGAGATAGCAGTGCTCGGGACCAACGCCGGGATAGTCCAGACCGGCTGAGATCGAATGAGCCAGCTGAACCTGTCCGTTCTCATCCTGCAGGAGATACTGCATGGCTCCGTGGAGGACACCTCTTTTCCCCATGGCAAGGGCGGCCGCATGCTTGCCGGAATCGAGCCCAAGGCCGGCAGCTTCCACTCCAACAAGCTTCACCTTTGGAACGTCTCCGAGAAATGGGTAGAAAATGCCCATGGAGTTGCTCCCTCCTCCGACGCAGGCGATGATCTCGTCCGGGAGTCTCTTCGTGGATTCGAGAAGCTGTTCCCGCGTTTCCCTCCCGATGACGGACTGGAAGTCACGGACCATCATCGGGTAAGGATGCATTCCGACGACCGAACCGATGATGTAAAATGTCGTATCGACATTCGTCACCCAATCCCTGATTGCCTCGCTCGTTGCATCTTTCAACGTCCTGCTTCCGGAGGTCACCGGGCGCACTTCAGCTCCCAGAAGTTTCATCCGGTAAACATTAGGGGCTTGCCGCTCCATGTCTTCTTCCCCCATGTACACAATGCACTGAAGGCCAAAGAGGGCGCATACGGTTGCCGTCGCAACACCATGTTGACCCGCGCCGGTCTCCGCGATGATCCGCTTCTTCCCCATTCGCCTGGCAATGAGGATCTGGCCGACGGTATTGTTGATCTTGTGCGCGCCGGTGTGGCACAAATCCTCCCGTTTGAGGTAGATCGCAGCTCCACCCGCCTGATGTGTCAGGTGTTCGGCAAGATAAAGCGGAGTCGGGCGGCCGACGAAGTCCCTCAGATAATGTTCGTACTCTCTTCGGAACTCCGGATCATTGCGGACTTCTTCATAGCATTTCGTAAGCCCCTCGACGGCCGGCAGTAAAGTCTCGGGAATGTAGCGCCCACCGTACGGGCCGAAATGGCCCGCGGCGTCCGGAAGGTCGTAGGGGTATGGCACTCTCTTAGTGTCTGGCATTCGATTTGTCGACATTAGAATTTACGGCACGCCGTGCACGCAGGATAAACTGTTCCATCTTTGTCGGATCCTTCACCCCCGGGCTCACCTCGACGCCGCCGCTGACGTCCACACCAAACGGTGCAGCCGCCCGGACGGCCTGTTCGACGTTCTCCGGTGTCAACCCTCCGGCGATGATAATCTTCCGCCCTGCTCCCCCATCTTTTGCCAGCTTCCAATCGAACGGAACACCCGTGCCGCCAAACTCGCCGGGTACGAATGTATCGAGCAAGTATGCAGTCGCTCTGTAGTCATCCATCTGCGCAAGCGAAGAGGAGCCGCGGACGTGGATAACTTTGTAGACCGGTGTCGAGAACTCCGCCAAAAGCGACGGCTTTTCCTCTCCGGAAAATTGGAGCACATCCAGCCCAACCTCCCCGAGGACGGCCCGTACTTCATCAACCGTCGGATTCACGAACACGCCAACCTTCGCCGTCTTTCCATGCATCGTCGCGGCGATGGCCGCAGCGGCTCCCGGCGAGATGAATCGTTTGCTCCCCTGATAGAAGTTGAACCCTATTGCATCCGCTCCGGCTTCGACGGCCGAAAGCGCATCCTCCGCCCTGGTAATACCGCATATTTTGACAAACAGATGCTCCATCGGGACCCTATGCGCGTGTCCTGAGGAGCTCGGCAATGCCCCGGGCGCGGTTTTCTTGCGACATGAGAACCTCGCCGACCAGGATTGCATCGTACCCCGCCTCGCGGAGGAGGTCGACGTGGTGTGCATTTCTGATCCCGCTCTCGCTGACGGAGACGGCGGCGTTTGGAATGAAGCGCTTCAGCATCACGGATGTCTCGAGTGACACCTCAAACGTGTCGAGATCTCTGTTGTTCACTCCGATCATGGTCGCGCCGCAATTCACGGCTCTGTCAATTTCGGTCTTCTTGTGACACTCGACAAGACATTCGAGATCCAGATCACGCGCAAGAGTCATAAACTTCAGGAGATCCGACTCCTTCAGCGCCGCCACGATCAGAAGGATGGCATCTGCGCCCATCACCCTGCTCTCGTAGATCTGATACTCGTCGACGATGAAGTCCTTTCGGAGGATCGGGAGCGATGTCCTCTCCCGCACACTCCGCAAGTACTCGGCACTCCCGAGGAAGAACTTCTCATCGGTGAGGATCGAGAGGGCGCTGGCCCCTCCCTGCTCATACTCTTTTGCGATCGTTTCGGGCCTGAAGTGTTTCGCGATGATCCCTTTGGACGGCGACGCCCGTTTGATCTCCGCGATGCAGGCCAGGGAGCGGGTTGCCGACGACCGGATTGCATCTGCGAAGGGCCTTGACGGAAGCGCCTGTTGAAGCGATTCGACCACCCCGAGAAGAGGCACTTCAACTTTGCGCGCCGCCACCTCCGCCCGCTTATGGTCGAGAATTTCCTTGAGCTTACTCACCGGCTTCCCTCGATTTTCGCGGGCCCGTCGTTTTCACCTTAACCTGGCGAATCCTTCTCTCGTTCTTCTTCACAACGACAAAACTGAGATTGTCAAAGGGAATCTCTTCCAGGAGGTCGGGGATGCGACCCGTACGCTTATGAAGAAATCCACTGAGAGTCTCGTAATCCGCATCGTCGGGTATCGATGCGTGGAATTTATCATTGAAGTCGTGGATGCTCATGCCGGCATTGACGACCACCGAGCCGTCCACGGAGGTCTCGACGTCGCGGTGATCCTCGTCGTATTCGTCGCGGATTTCGCCGACAATCTCCTCAAGGATATCTTCCATCGTGATGATCCCTTCCGTGCCGCCGAATTCATCGATGACGATGGCCATGTGTTGCTTTTTGGTCTGAAGCTCGCGGAGGAGAAGGCTGATTTTTTTCGTTTCCGGGACAAAGTACGGGGGCCGGACGATATCCTGGAGGATGATGACATCCCGGTGCTCGAACATGCTCAGGAGGTCCTTCGTGTAGACGATCCCGACGACGTTGTCGATCGATCCCTGGTACACCGGCACGCGCGAAAACCCTTCGTCGATGACGACGCGGATCAGTTTGTCTCTCGGTACGGAGAGCTCCACCGCGACGACGTCGGTTCTCGGGACCATGATCTCCTTGACGGTCGTGTCGGTGAAGGCGAGCACGCTCTCAATGAGCTCGTGTTCCGTCGGGTCGATGGCGCCGCTTTGCCGCGCCTCTTCGAGGAGGAGCTTGATATCGTCCGCAGTATACTTGAGCCTTCTGCGCTTTGATGTGCTGAGAAGGCGCGCAATGAACGAATCAAGGTACGGGTGCGCTTTCGGGAGATTATCCTTTTCTTCGTTCTCCTTCATCAATCCTTTTGATTCTTGGGATTCAGAGCGTCAATGAGCCCGGTCGGACCGGCTCAGTTTGTGCAGGCCACCAGTTCCTTCAACTTCGCCTTTGCTTTCCCGGTGTCAATCGTCTCTTCCGCCATCCGGACTCCCTCACGAATCGAACCGGTCTTTCCGGAGACGAAAAGTGCGGCGCCGGCATTGAGCACGGTAATATCTCTTCTCGGCCCCTTCACCCCGGACAACACATCCTCGATGATCTTCGCATTGAGCTGAGCATCTCCGCCGGCGATATCGGCTATTGACGAAGCAGGAATACCGACTGCCATGTGATCGAATTCATAGGTTTCGACCCGGCCGTCACGAAGTTCGCTGATAAGCGTCCTCCCGGCGGTGGAAATCTCATCAAGCCCTCCCTCTCCGTGGACGACCAGAGCCCTCTCGGATCCAAGCTCAAGCAGAACCCTGGCAATCGGCTCCGGAAGTTTCCGGTCGAACACTCCGAGGAGCTGACGACGTGCCCCCGCAGGGTTCGTCAACGGTCCGAGAATATTGAAAACGGTTCGCATACCGAGCTCTCTGCGAACCGGACTCGCAAATTTCATCGCTCCGTGCATAAGAGGCGCGAAGAGGAAGGCAATCCCAACCTCATCCAGGCATCGCTCTACGGTTTCCTTGGGAACCTCGATATTCACGCCGAGAGCTTTCAACACGTCGGCGCTCCCGCAGCGGCTCGAAATCGCACGATTTCCGTGCTTCGCGACCGCAACCCCGGCCGCGGCTGCAACAAGAGCTGCTGCGGTCGAAATGTTGAACGTTCCGGATGTGTCTCCCCCGGTTCCGCAAGTGTCGATAACGTCTTCACGTTTCGTCTCGATGCGGATCGCCTTTTCGCGCATCGCCTGGGCACAGCCGGCAATCTCGGCGACGGTCTCACCTTTCGCCCGAAGGGCAGTCAAAAACGAGCCGATCAGTGTCTCCGAGGCGTTCCCCGACATGATCTCGCTCATTGCGGCGTGGGCTTCCTCACGCGTTAATTCCTTATGCTCAACAAGCTTATGGAGAGCTTCTCTTATCATGGATGACAATGTAACGCTTGGACGCCTGATAATCAATTTGACGCGGGAAACCTCTCTTGGGACGATTCGCCGTAGAGGACCTCTTCGAGAAACAACCCGTGAGGAGGAGCGGCCATCCCCGCCTCCCTCCGGTCTTTTGCTTCGATGATCTCCTTGAATTCCTGGACGCTGAGATATCCTCTCCCGACGTCCACCATCGTTCCGACGAGGGCGCGAACCATCCCGTAAAGAAACCGGTTGGCCTTGATAACAAAGACAAGGACTCCGGACGGCAGGAGTTCCCACTTCGCCTCATTGATCGTGCAGAGGTAGTTGTCGACTCCTGATTTCGCGCGGCAGAAGGATTGAAAGTCGGTTGTCCGCGCGATAATTCCGCTCGCCTCCTGCAGCCGTTCCATGTCCAAGGGGTAGAAGAGCTGCCAGCAGAAGCGTCTTTCAATCGCCGTCAGTCTTGAGGAAATGAAATAGCGGTAGGTCCGTTCCCGTGCGCTGTATCTGGCGGAAAAATGATCGTCGACCTCCTCCACTGCGTGGATCACGATGTCGGCGGGGAGAAGACCGTTGAGCGCCCTTCGAAGGTCGGTCGTGGCGATCGTCGACTCGATCTTAAAATTCGCCACCTGCCCCCGGGCATGAACACCGGCGTCGGTGCGCCCGGCCCCCGTGAT
>DATJQP010000127.1:0-13208 GCA_035505655.1 Bacteroidota bacterium | reverse complement strand
CATCTTGTCCACGTAAGACGATATTTTTGGGGATTCGAGAACGACCGTGCTGTCGATATTTGCCACCTGCAATCGTTGACCGGCGATAAGCCGCGCGACCTCACCAAGGAGGCGAAGGCTTGAGATATCCTTGAAAGAAGGATCGGTATCCGGGAAATGCTTTCCGATATCCCCGAGCGCCGCCGCACCGAGCAGGGCGTCGGCGATCGCGTGAAGGAGGACATCGGCGTCCGAATGACCGAGGAGGCCCCTGGTTGACGGAATTTCCTCGCCCCCCAGGACAAGACGCCTGCCCGGCACCAACCGGTGAACGTCGAAGCCAAACCCGACTCTATTCATGATATGCTCATTGAATGTGGATCTGTTCCCTCGCTACCGTATCGAGAAGCCGAGGAAGAGGTTCTTCGCATCGCTCCACTCCACGGCGAGGTCTTTGACCTGTGCCGACCTCGGCCCGATTTTCAGTTGAACAATTAGTTCCTCGATAAGCGAACGGTCCCCCTCCGCTTCGACGTAGACCGTCCCGTCGTAGTTGTTCCGCACAAATCCCTTCAATCCCAGCGCAACCGCATGCCTGTTCGCAAACCAGCGATAGCCGACCCCTTGCACCAATCCCTGAACCGTTATTGAGGCGTGGATCTCCATGTCGCAGTCCCTCTGCCCGGGAGCTATTCCTCCTCCGCGATTTTCAGCTTCCAGTGAAAGTTTGCTATGAACTTGTCGGAGAACTCGGAGATCAGAATACCCGCAACGATGATCGTTCCGCCAATGATCCCCAGGATCCCAAGAACCTCCCCCAATACAAAGTACGCGAGGACGGCGGAGATCACCGGTTCGAGCGTGAAGAGGATCCCTGCCCGCGTCGGAGTCGTATCTTTCTGGAACCGTGTCTGAGTATATGTTGTGATCACCGTGGCGAGGAATGCCGTGTAGAAAAACAACCGGGCGGTATTCCACGTCAATTCAAAATGCGTCGACTCGAAAGGAACCAGTGACCATCCAATCAGCGCGGTGACGACAATCTGGAGAAACGCGAGAGGAAGGAAAGGTTCCTCTTTCGTGAACAGGTCGAGGTAAACGATATAGATTCCGAAGAGGAGAGCTCCGAGGAGCGTCAGCATGTCCCCAAGATTCAGCCCCGAACCACTCGGCAGTGTGAGGAAATAGAGCCCCGCCGTCACGACCCCGACTCCGATGATGTTTCCGATCTTCGGAATCCTACGCTCGATGAAAAGCTGCGCGATCGGCGTGAAGACCACCATCATCCCGGTGATGAAGGCAGATTTGGAGGCCGTCGTGATCCGCAGTCCGTAGGTCTGGAGCACCAAACCGACGCCAAGAAGAATTCCGAGCACTCCTCCCCTTCTGATCGTGCTGGCCGAAAACCGACGGAGGCCGCGAAAAAAGAGCGCATAGAAGATGAGCGACCCGAGCGAGAAGCGTATCGCCACAAACAGGAAGGGCGAGACATCCGCGAAACCGAGTTTCATGATGACGAACGTCCCGCCCCAGATGAACGTGGTGGCCAGCAGGATAAGTTCAGCTCTTGTTCGCGGCGTCATTCCGAGGTGCTCTCACCTCCATAGGTGTCGAAGAGACGGGCCCATTTGGAATCGATGCGCACCTTCCGCATCATCCGTTTTCCCTTAGTCGGCCACCAGAGGTAATCGTGGTAGAAGTACGATCCGAAGACAAAGCCGTAGACCAACGGGGTATGGAAGAAGAGTTTCTGAACCGATTTCATCGGACCGAACCAGAAGAAATCGCCCGCCCGGCTCGCCAGGTTGTCCCCCACCGTGAAACGAAAATTTACGTTCGCGATCCCTTCACCAACGATTTCGATCTCCCTTGGATCGGCGCATCCCAGCTTTCGATCGTGCGCCAACCTGAGATACTTGATGCTCAACGGGTCAAAACCCATCATCTTTGCCGCTACGGCGTCGATGGCAACCTGATCCGAACTCGCAAGAATATAGTCCTTCTCCACGGGTGTCATTGTGCGGGGCCCCGGTCCGGATCCACATATGGTCCCATCCATGACGGCAAAAATCCCCGTATGGATCTCCTTCTGAATTGCCAGCAGGTCAACGAGCGTCTCATGAATCCAGGTATGGGTGTAGTGCCTCCTCGTATTGAGCAGTCCGCCGAAGGCATTTTTCATCGCCCCGGTGGTCGTCGTATAGATGTGGGTCTTCACCGTGGGAAGATGAACGATGTTCTTCCCGACAAAAAACTCAGGGATGTGAATCCCCCGCGGGTACACCTTGTCGAGGGCGAGCATCTTTGCTTTGGGAACGTACTCTATCCATCGTATCTCGTCCGGGATGAAATTGTACTTTTCCGACACATTGTACTTTGCGTACAACGGTGCCAGCTTGTTCAGCTTCTCTCCGCGATACGGGTCGGTAACGACGGTGTTGTTGTGGACCGAAACAAGGTCGCCGAATCCCATCTTTCTGAGGGAGCAGATGGTCCCCTCAAGCTGCCACGGTGTCGTGTTGGCGCTGAGGTACGGGAAATGCCAGCTGATATTGTCTTTCAGGATCGTCGTCGCGCCGCGGGAGAGGGCCTCCGCCGCCCCTCCGAGCTCCAGCAACCTGTCGTAGTCTTCCAGGACGCGGGACGGATCTGTCTTGAGAACGGCAACACGTGAACGGGACATTCTTTTAATCCTTGATGAGAATTCGGGGAAGCCTGGCGTAATATATGGATTTTCGGCGAAAGCTCAAAGGATGGCTCCCGTCAGCGAGCGAACGGCGCAAAGGGATGAAGGGCGTGGTCCTTAAGGGTGTCGCTTGACGGAAGAGGTTGCAGTGGCAGGCGAACGAACTGCCGCAGGACAACTCTTGAGGACATCAGGCAGTGAGCGTCGCCTGCTTTTGAGTTCGGCTTTTGAGGAACGCAGCCCGGGACGCCCAGACAAGTCTGAAGAGGAGGAGAATCCCTACAGCGGCAGCGTAAGCGATCTGTCGGCCCGTGACGACCTTCACGAGCCAGATGTAATGAATGACCGCAAAGATTCCTGTCGCGTACACCAATCTGTGGAGGAGGTCCCACTTTCTGCCTCCGAGGCGACGGATCATTTTTTGCGTCGATGTTATCGCCAACGGAATCATCAGCGCAAAGGCAGTGAAACCGACGGTGATGAAGGGTCTCTTCGGGATGTCATGGAGGATCGAGTTCCAGTCAAAGAACTGATCCAGCCAAATGTATGTCGTGAAATGAAGCGACCCGTAGAAGAAAGCAAAGAGGCCGGTCATACGCCGATACTTCACGAGCCAATGCCAGCGGGTGATCCGGCGGAGAGGCGTGATCGCCAGTGTCGCCACAACGAAGCGGAGCGTCCAGAGACCGGTCGTATTTGTGATATCTGAAATTGGGTTTGCACTCAATCGGTCGTTCAATCCGTCCCACGCAAGGAGTGCCAATGGCACGAGGGAGCCGACAAAGATCGCTGTCTTGAGAATGGCCGTCGTAGTTCGACTATTCATCTTTAGAATGTCGTTGACCCTGGAAGCAGAATGGCGGGTGAAAAAGGCGGGAACAGCGAACCCTCCAGGGATTTAGTCGTGAGTGAGGTCGAGAGAACCGGCATGAGAGCTTGACAGTTTTCGCACCGATTGATTTATCAGAAATATTTTCGAAGGTCCATCCCTGCGTACATCGAGGCCACCTGATCGCCATATCCGTTGAACATCAGGGTCTTCCGTTTGAAGAATTCTCCGATTCTTCTCTCATGCGACTGGCTCCAACGGGGGTGGTCCACTTCCGGGTTGACGTTCGAATAGAATCCGTACTCGTTCGGCGTGGCGAGATTCCACGACGTAGGCGGCTGCGACGCAACGAAGCTGATCTTGACGATGGACTTGATGCTTTTGAAACCGTACTTCCAGGGAACCACGAGCCGGATGGGAGCGCCGTCCTGATTCGGCAACGGCTTTCCGTAGAGGCCGACGGCGAGAAGAGTCAGCGGATTCATCGCTTCATCCATTCGCAATCCCTCCACGTACGGCCATTGAAGGACATTGGTCTTCTCCCCCGGCATTTCATCCGGGGCGAACTTTGTTTCGAAGGCGACGAAACGTGCCCCCGGAAGCGGATCGACCCGTCGAATGAAATCCGAGAGGGGAAACCCGAGCCACGGGATGACCATTGACCATCCCTCGACACATCGATGCCGGTAGATCCGATCCTCGAGGGATTCACCTTTCAGAACCTCGTCGAGCGTATAAACACGCGGTTTCTTCACGAGCCCTTCGACGGAGATAGACCAGGGAGATGTTTTCAGCGTTCCCGCGTACCTCGACGGGTCGTCCTTGTCGACGCCGAATTCGTAGAAGTTATTGTAGGAAGTGATGTCCTTGTACGGTGTCAGCTCTTCGGACGTGTTGAACGCGCTTGGATGAGCGGGAGACCAGCTTTTCGCGTCCTGAGCCAGCGCTTGTTCCAGTCCTCCGGGCAGCAGCGACCATGCTGCGGCAGCCCCTGCAAATGCCGCAGCGGATCGCATGAAACTGCGACGGCTCCGATAAACGCTCTCCGGGGTAATTTCCGATTCGAGCGGTTGATTCTTTTTCGTGTAAAGCATCCGGACCTCCTTGAAACGTTTGGCAATCAATGACTAGAACTCCCGCTGAGGCTCGTTTGTTCCCGCGAAGTCAGGGAACAAAAACCGGATCTGGTCAATGGTAGATAATGAAAACGCAGGAGAGAAACCAGAGACAGAGATTAATAAACATCGGCGCATCCTTGAGGATGATGACAACCGAATTCTCCCCCATGTCTTTCCGCATGACGAGATAAAGGTATCGGAAGATGCCGAAAAGCACGAAGATAGTCGTAAAGATAAGGTACTCGGTACCGAAGACGCTCACAGTCCTCTCGGCCACGGTGTAGAGGGCATACGAAATCGCCATCCCCGAGGCGGTGATCATCATGGTGCTGTCAAGGAACGCAACGTCGTAGTGTTCGAGGACCTTTCGCTCGGATGTCCCTTCCGATTTTTGGAAGAGAACAAGCTCTCCGCGCCTCTTTGCCATCGCAAGGAAGAGAGAGAGAAAGAGAGTGCAGAGAACGATCCACTGCGAGATCAGAACACCGATCACGAAAGCACCGGCGAGAACTCTCAGCATGAAACCCGACGCAATAATAAAGACGTCCAGGATTGCGACCCTTTTGAGGGCCAGAGAGTAGAAGAATTGGATCAGGAGATAAAGGAAGAGAACGAGGGCAAAGGATGGCTCAAGCCTCGACGAGAGTACGGCGGAAACGACGACGAGGACGGCCGCGGTCGCCACGCCCGTCCGGGCCGATACGGCTCCGGACGCAATCGGTCTTGTTTTCTTGACGGGATGGGCGCGATCCTCGTCAATGTCGAACAGATCGTTGACGATGTACACCGCGCTTGAAACGAGGCAGAAGGCGACAAAGCCTGTTAAGGCGGTGAAGAAGAACCTCGGTTCAAAGAGATGCTTTGAGAAGACAAGCGGTGCAAAGACGAAGAGATTCTTGATCCATTGCGACGGTCGAAGTAGATGGAAGAGATGCTTCATGAGGATCTGCGCGCTCCTTTGAATGTCGCGGGGCTCCTCCCTTCAAATCCCACCAACGCTTCCAAAAAATAATATTGTGCCCGAAAATATCAAGAGTGCAGTATGGACCTGCCCTGTCTGTATGTGGAGACAAGATCGCTTTGGAGAAGCGGCACTAGAATACCGCCGGTTCCTCGTAGACGCCGAAATGCTCCGCAAGGGTCTGGCACATTTCACCCAGGGTGACATAAGCACGCGTCGCTTTGAGAAGAGACGGCATAAGGTTGGAACCATCGGAAGCCGCTCCATGAATCCCCTCCAGCGCTTCCCCGACACGTGCGGCGTCTCGTTCGTTCCGGAGTTGAGCCAGCCGCTTTTTCTGTTTGATTTCAACTTCGGGAGATATCGTGAGAATCGGAATCTCCAGGTCTTCCGCTTCGTCCGCATATTCGTTGACTCCGACGATTGTCTTCCGGTTCCGATCGACATCGGTCTGATACCGGTATGCGGATTCGGCAATCTCCCGCTGGAAGAACCCTTGTTCGATCGCGGCGATGACGCCCCCCAGAGAGTCGATTCTCTCAAAATACCGTTCCGCCTCTTCTTCCATCCTGCTCGTCAAGGACTCGACAAAATAGCTCCCCGCGAGAGGATCGATGGTGTTGGCGACTCCGGTCTCATAAGCAAGAATTTGCTGGGTCCTTAGCGCAATCTTCACCGCCTTGTCCGAAGGAAGCGCGAGGGTCTCGTCCATGGAATTCGTATGCAGGGATTGTGTCCCGCCAAGGACGCCGGCCAGAGCTTCCAACGCCGTCCGCACGATATTGTTCTCCGGCTGCTGCGCGGTTAGGGAGCACCCGGCCGTCTGGGTATGGAACCGGAGCATCATGGACCGGGGATCCTTCGCCCCGTACCTGGTCTTCATCCTCCTGGCCCAGATCCTTCGTGCCGCACGGAACTTTGCGATCTCTTCGAAGAAGTCGATATGCGAATTGAAAAAGAACGAGAGACGAGGGGCGAACTCATCGATGTCCAGACCCGCTCGCAATCCCGCCTCGACGTACGCAAAGCCATCGGCAAGAGTGAACGCCAGCTCCTGCACTGCGGTTGAGCCGGCCTCACGTATGTGGTAGCCGCTGACGGAGATAGGATTGAACTGCGGAAGCTCTTTTGCGCAGTACGTGAACATGTCGGTGATAATCTTCATTGAAGGAACGGGAGGAAAAATCCACTCCTTCTGAGCGATATACTCTTTGAGGATATCCGCCTGAACCGTCCCCCTGAGAGACGCCGGATTCACTCCCTCCTTCTCAGCGACGACAATATAGAATGCAAGCAGCATGGCGGCCGGAGCATTGATCGTCATCGAGGTCGAAACCTTGTCGAGCGGAATACCTTTGAAGAGAATCTCCATGTCCGCTAGAGAACTGACCGAGACCCCGCAAATACCGACTTCTCCCTCGGAAAGCGGGTCGTCTGAGTCTCTTCCCATCAGAGTAGGAAGATCAAAGGCGGTCGATAAGCCCGTCTGGCCGTGTTCGAGGAGATATTTGAACCGGCCATTGGTATCCTCGGGTGTGCCGAAGCCGGCGAACTGCCGCATCGTCCAGAGCTTCCCACGATACATCGTCGGATGAATTCCGCGCGTATAAGGGAATGCTCCCGGGTATCCCACATCCCTGACAAAATCCAGGTTTTGAAGATCATCCTCCGAGTAGAGCGGGTCGACCGGGAAGCCGCTCACCGTCGTGAAGTCTGCATTCCTTTTAAGCCCAGACACTCGGGCCGCTGCCTCCCACTCCTGCCTGGCACGCCTGCTCTCCCCGTTCCTTGCACCTTCCATTCGCTTCTTCCCTTCGCTTTTAGGCCTGGACTGATTCTACGATAAACTTTATAACTCTTTTTGTGAATTTATCCTATGGAAGATTAGATAACGTATTCTCAAGATGTCCGCATGAACCTTCTGTCGAGTTCCCCAAGAGAGATCTTTACAACGATCGGTCTGCCGTGCGGACAGACGTAGGGCATCGAGGTCCGGAAGAGGCTGTCGATGAGCCCTCTCATCTCAGCTTCCGCAAGTTTATCACCGGCTTTGACTGCGGCCTTGCAGGAATAGGACTTGGCCACATTGTCTCGTGCGTCGAGTTTCACCCGAAGCTGATTGTTCTTGAATTCATCCAAGATATCCTGAACGATTCTCCCTTCCTTCCCGGGCTTAACGTCTGCCGCAACGCCTTCCAGCACAAGCGTATTCTTTCCAAAGACCTTCAGTGCAAATCCTAACCCGATAAGATGTGGAAGAAGTTCCTTCGCCAGAGCAAAGTCGCCGGCCTGTAATTGAAATGTGTGAGGGAAGAGGAGCTGCTGCGAAGAGGGAACAGCCTGATTCAGGCTTGCGAGGGCCCGTTCATACAGGACACGTTCGTGCGCGACGTGCTGATCTATAATCATGAGACCCGAATCAATCTCAACAAGAATGTACTTATTGTGAAGCTGCCAAATGCCGTGTGCATCAATTGTTTCGGAATTTAGCTCCTGCTGACTCGATAGACTTCCACGCGGTGTGGCAAGCGGCGGAAGTGCCGACGGGACTCCCGAGAAGAGCCGGTCCAGAGACGACTCATCCGGAGAAAAGGATGTTTCGCCTCGTGTGGGTTCGGGGACAAACGCCCCAGAGCCCGTTCTTGCGTTCGCCCAACCGGTACCAAGTCTCGGAAGCGGAGCATGCCGGAGTGCGGTGAATCGCGAATTGCCACCTCTCTCTTCCATTTCAAGGGAAGGGAGATTGAAGCCGGTCCCCAGGGCATTTCGTACTGCGGCCAGTACGTGCCGATAAATTCCCTGTTCATCGGCGAACTTCACCTCCATTTTGGATGGATGGACGTTCACGTCGACTCTCCGAGGGTCGATTTCGAGTGAAATCAGGTAGAAAGGGAAATTTCCCTTCTCTATGGCATGTTCGTACGCCGAGAAGATTGCATGGTTGATCGCTCTGTTGGCGATAGGCCGTTTGTTAAGAAAAAGATACTGGTCGATCCGCGATTTCCGCGCGAACTCCGGCTTTCCCACAAAACCGGAGATGCTCACCAACTCGGAATTCTCTCCGACGCGGATGAGGGTCTCGAAATGCCTCTCCCCATAGAGGCCTTTCAAACGCTCTTCGATCGGGCCCGGCTTGAGGTTCAGCAACTCCTCCCCATCGCTGATGAACTTCACGGCAAGTTCGGGATGGGAAAGTGCAACCCGCTGGATGACGTCGTAGATATGGCGAAACTCGGCATTGTTCCCCTTCAGGAAATTGCGCCTCGCCGGTGTATTGTAAAACAGATCCCTGACGAAGATCGACGTGCCGGGCTGGTCGCCCGCCTTCGTCCGTTCCTTGACAACTCCACCATCAATGCGGATGCATGAGGCGACCTCGTCCTCCGGGCGGCGCGACCGCAGCTCCACGTGGGCCACGGCGGCGATGGAGGCAAGCGCTTCTCCGCGGAAGCCGAGGGTGCGGATATTCTCTATGTCGTCATATGAACTGATCTTCGATGTTGCGTGTCTGGCGAAGGCCAGGATCGAGTCGTCCTCGCTCATTCCTCGGCCGTTGTCCGCAACCTCGATAAGCGTCTTGCCCCCCTCTTTGATAATCACGGAGACTGAAGTTGCTCCGGCGTCGATTGAGTTTTCAAGAAGCTCTTTGACGACGGAATCGGGGCGTTGCACAACTTCTCCGGCTGCGATCTTGTTCGCGAGCTGTTCGGGGAGTATCGCAATCGTCGTATTTGGCGTCGAGTTCGTGTCGTCCTCAGTAATGGAAAATAGTTGTCAGTTCGAACTTCCGGCGGCGGGTGTCCCGCTCCCCTCCGCCCCGCCATTGAAGAGCGCGTTGACGAAGCTGTGAGCATCGAACGGTTGGAGATCGTCGATCTGTTCGCCGACTCCTATGAACCGGACCGGAATCCTCAGTCCCCGGCTGATGGCCAGAATAATTCCCCCCTTCGCCGTTCCATCAAGCTTCGTCAAGACAAGACCGGTCAGCCCCACCGCCGCGTCGAACTGCCGGGCCTGCTGGATGGCGTTCTGGCCAGTCGTTGCGTCAAGAACAAGGAGAACCTCGTTCGGCGCGTGCGGGAGGCTCTTCTGAATCACCCGCTTGATCTTCTTGAGCTCCTCCATCAGGTTGACCTTAGTATGGAGCCGCCCCGCCGTGTCGATGATGACAACCTCAGCGCCACGAGTCTGCGCCGCACGAACCGTGTCGAATGCGACTGCGGCCGGATCTGACCCATGGGCCTGTTGGATAATCCCAACGCCGGCGCGCCCGGCCCACACTTCAAGTTGCTCATTCGCAGCCGCACGAAAAGTATCGGCTGCACCGATGAGTACAGACTTTCCCGCACCCTTATAATTGTGCGCCAGCTTGCCGATCGTCGTCGTCTTTCCTACTCCATTGACACCCACGATCATGATCACGTACGGCCGCGCGTCGCCGGGAAGGGCGAAAGGATCCTCAACGGAGGAGATAGGATCGAAAACATGCTCGACGCTCTCCCGAACCAACCGATCGAGTTCGGCCCGGTTTTCGTACTTCTTTTCTCTGCTCCTCTCCTTCAGCTCATCGAGGATCTTTTGAGTCGTCTCCATTCCCACATCCGCGCTAAGAAGGATCTCTTCAAGCTGCCCAAGGAAATCGTCATCGACCACTCCCTTCGCGAACACCAGCCGGCTGATTTTCGTGGCTACGGCCTCTCTTGTTTTCGCCAGGCCGTCACGGAGTCTCGAGATGCTGAATCGACCAAGAAGGCTCATCCTTTCGGACCTCCATTGGAAGAAGAGAGCACCGAGACAAATCGACGGACATAGAGCCCGAAAGAAACGACAAGAAGCGCGGTGCTCACGATGAGCGATATCTCCTCGGCAAGATCAAACATTCTGTACCGTAGCATTGCAAATGTGAGAGTGAGCGCGACAAAAGAGACGGCAAACTTGCCCGCCATGATTGAAGGAAGAACTATTCCCTTGCGACGTTTGATGTACACACCGCCGGCGAATATGGCAATATCCCGAATGAGCACAAGGAGGGCGAACCACAAGGGAATATCACCAAAAATGACGAGCAATACAACAATGATTCCGACATCGATTTTGTCGGCCAGGGGATCGATGATCCTGCCGACCTCCGATTCCTGGTGAAACAGTCTTGCAAAGTAGCCGTCAAGCGCGTCTGTCGTGACAGCCAGAAGAACCAAGAGGACGGAGAACTCGCGATGATGGGGAGATTGCGCAAGAAAAAGAAAGACAACCGGGGCCATCAGCAGAATCCTGCTGAGGCTCAGGAAGTTCGAAATTGTCCAGATCCTTTGTCTCACGGCCTACCGTATGATCGCAAGTTTCCCCTTCTTCGTCCGGACTTCATTGTTGTTCTGATCAAGCTGTGTGGCGAAGTAAATGTAGACTCCTGATCCCACCGGCCTCCCGTGCGAATCATTGAGATCCCATTGGATGCCGGCGGCGGGAGTACTCCCAAGCAGGGTGGTCACCTTCACACCGTTCACACTGAAAATGTCAATCCTGCAGTATTGCGGAACATTCGCGAAGGTGACATGACTTCGGTTGATGTCCGAGACAGAGTACCGGACAGGATCGGGGAAAACCATAAGCTGGTCGAGATTGTCAACCTCAAAGGCCAGCGACACCACCTCCCCTTTTCCGTCGTTCAGAAGTTGCCCTTTTGAACTCTCTATCTTTTCACTCGCCGCGAGCTCCATCCGAAAACCGACCGGGGCCAGGTGCTCGTAGTCTTGCAACACGAGGAGCAGGCGCGTCGGAGAGGTCGTGTCCCGTTGCACATTCTTCAGCGCGAAGACTCTCACCGCGTTCGAGAATCGGTAATTCGAAACATCGTAACCGGAAGTTCCGATCGTATCGCTGAATTCCAGCGAAAGAACACTCGGAGAGGCGAACGAGGCCTGGCGGAGGTAGAAGGTCGGCTGCTGACGCAAAGCGGCCGTAAACTGGAATCGCTGGCTGGTGTCCGCTTCGAGGCCGTAGAGATCGACCAGGTTCCGTACGTGCAGGAAGTGAGGGCCTGGAGAGATCGGCATCCCGAAAGTGAGGAGAAGCTTCGCAGGCGATTGAGGTGCGATGGAAGAAGCCTTTGCTGAATCGTCAAGGAGAATGACGGCGTCCTGCAGCCTCGATTGGTCAATCGGCCACCTCGATACGATCGAGACCTGAGTGATCGATTGTTCGGCGGCGGAATCGATCGACGACGGCGCATGTGCGATGGTCATCACCGGGGCGGAGGGTAGGCTCTCGGACGACCCGACAAGTGAAACGCTGTACCAGTACGGCCTACCGGCCGCAGCAGTGGTATCGGCAAAGCTCGTTCCGACCGTATTGCCGAGTAGACTCTTCGGCGGTGACACCGTGTCCCGGTAGACCCGATGAAGCCCTGAGGGCGAGGCAGAGCTCCACTGTACCCGAACGGAATGTGCCGTGAGAGGGACTGCGGTGATATTCCAGGGGGTCTGCGGTCGTGTCGATGCGGCAGCAGATTCAAAGAACTCCACCGCAGAGCCAGTATTGAACCCGAACTGACTGACCCCATCTCCTGCAAAATCATACGAAAGGACGGCGTTCGACCTCGCGGAGTGCATCCAGACCGGTTGAAAAGTGCGCGATGAAGAATTGTAATCCACCAGATAAAGATACGGATTCAGAGAAAGAAACAGCTGGTCCCGCGCAGCGCCAAGAACTCTCCCGGTCGAGAGGCCGTTGTCATAGGATAAACCCGTTTTGACACCAAAAACCGTCTGATCCCAGATCTTGGAGAATGTGTTCGCCGAGTCGGTCGGACGCCTCGAGAAGATCCTTATATCCCATGTGGGGGGATCATACTCGCGGTCAACATTGAGGTCGAGGTTTGAATGACCAGCCACCGCGAAGTCGAGGTTACCGTTCCCTTCGAAATCTCCGGCGGCAAGGAAGTCACTCGTTTCATACAGGCTTGTCGTATCGGTCCAGATGAGCTGGAATTGGAAAGGCGCGGTTTGTTTGTCCGCTTGCCGGTACACAACGACGTCGCCATCGTAGTCGGCGAAGATCACTTCAGCATTTCCCGTCCTCGAAAAGTCGCCGACGAGACACCGCGGAGGACCGAACTGATTTGCAGCGTCCCCCGGCAGTGGCGGTGTCGGGTCATCGAGACGTGCGACCAGGTTGAAACGATTCTCCCCCATGTTCTGATAGATAAGGTATTGCGTGCTGCTTCGTGCGATAAGGTCGAGCTTGCCATCTCCGTCGAAATCATACAATTGGCTTGCCCAGACATCGGTTGACTCCGCAAGGGAGATCGTGCTGAAGAGCGAACTCCCCACGGTATTCGAGCTGAGAATCTCGGTCACCCCCTGATCCTGAACGAGCGACGTCAGTCTGGCGTCTCCGAATCCATGCCGGAGATCCCGGGGTACCCAACCCCGGGCGGTCGAATCGATCGGGACAAAGCCTCCTCCTGCATAGGTAAATGCCTTGAGCTTGTAAAAGCTCCCCGTGGAATCATATTGATTCATGAGGACGATGCGCTTGCCGGAGAGTGTATCGGTCCTGTTCAAGAGAAATCCGGAGGGAAGGGAAAAAGTGAGAGGGTTGAACCCGGTCGTGGGAACAGTTGTCGGTGCCAACGAA
>DATJQP010000126.1:0-6891 GCA_035505655.1 Bacteroidota bacterium | reverse complement strand
GGACAGTACGCCACCGAGTACGGCTTCAATAACAATGTCTGCCCATTCACAATCCTCATCTCTCCCGAGCCCGCCAGGACGATGACAGTCTCTTCATACCCGCGCGTGCTGTGCGCCCCCACCGACGTTCCCGGCGCGAGGACCATGTAGCCCGAGTGCATTGTGGAGGTGCCTGGCGGACCGGCGAGGATTTCCATCGAATCGTTTGCGGAAGGATCCAGTTGGATGATTCTGGGTTCGGGCTTCTTGTTTGTGGATTGCGCGCGAATCGAAGGGACGAATGTAATCAGGGCGATCAATGAAAACAATACAGCATTCTTTATCATGCTCATGGTCTTTAATCCTCTCTTATTTTCTACCTGAGCGCGCAGTTTATTCCGGCAAAAAGCGTCCTCCCCGGCATCGGGTAATCAAAAATCGTCTGGTAGCTGCTATTGAGCAGATTGTCTCCGGAAAGGTAGATGGTCGCAAAATCGAATGCCTGGTATGAGATGCGCGCATCAAGACAAGAATAATCCGGAAGCGGCTCTTGCGAGCCATCCGCACCATAGAGAACCGCAACATGCTGCATTGAGAGATTCACCGTGGTGCGCTCGTAGACGTAATTCAATCCGATGTATGCTTTGTGCTTTGGAGTGGTATAGGTCTGCTCTCCGGGTTCGACATAGCTGTAGTTAGCATCGATTCTCAGAGAGGTAAGGGGCCTGTAATGCCCGGCAAATTCAATCCCCTTGTGCCTGAAGGTCCCAGAATTCGTGAATTGTATGTTGGGGTAAACTCCTTCGACGAGGATAAGATTTGTTCCGTTCGCTGTGAACCCCGTGAGGTCGAACCCGAGCTGATCGGATACCGTCTCGATAAGTCCGATTTCGTAATTCCACATATCCTCGGGCTTGAGGTTCGCATTTTCGACCGGAAGAAACATGTAGAGTTCTCCGATGCTCGGGTTTCGGTACCCCTTCGCAACGGACGCTTTCAACGTTGTCTGGCTGTTCGCCGCCCATGAAATGCCAGCCGATGGAACGATTTGGTTGCCGAAGACCGAGTTATGGACGAAGCGAGCCCCCGCATCGGCCATAAAGTGCTCGAGGAAGAAGTGTTCCACCATCGCATAGACTCCCGTTTCATCGATGTAATATCTCCCGTAATCAGTCGCTGCATCAACCGCACTCCCACCGTAATGCTGCAGATCGGCTCCGACCGTAACAACATCGCTTTCCGATGTGCGGAAGTTCTGATATGCAACGCCGCCCAGGTTCCGGTCATCGGAATGAAAACCGCCGGCGATCAAATGATGGCCGTAATTGTAGAAGAGCTTGAGTGACCCATCCGTCTCGGCGAACTTGTCATCGAGGGAGAGACTGCTTGTGCTTCGCAAAACGTCGTACCAGGTATTGATGAGAGGCGCCGACGCGGGTCCGGGGTCATACGTTCTGAACTTGTTGACGGCTCCGGTAAGGTGAAGATCCAGGTTTTCATTAAGCTTGTCCCCTGCATTGAGGTAGCCGTCGTTCGTGTTGAAGCTCGAGTACGGCCGGTGTCCATCCGTTTGATCATGTTCGCCCGAGACGAGAATGTTGTATCTGCCATCCTTGTACCCCGTGCCGAGGCTGTATTCCTGGGTGTTGTAGGAACCGTTGGTCGTGCCGCCGTAGTAGTCCCACCCCTCTTCCTCTTGCTTTTTCGTGATCACATTTATGACTCCTCCCATCGCGTTCGTGCCGTACAGCATGCTCGCAGGACCGCGGATGATCTCAACTCTCGTAGCGTCCTGGCTGAGATAGGAATCGGGGAGCGGGTGGCCATAGAGCCCCATGAACTGAGGAACGCCATCGATCATGACGAGGACTTTTGTATCTGGACTTCCGCCTAACCCACGAATGCTGATGGTGCCGGCCGGGTTATCGATCCCGTAACCGATGACGCCACGCCGTGAGACGAAGAGATCCGGGACTTGCTCGCTCACCGCATCAAGGAGCGAAAGTTGTCCGCTCGACTGCAGTTCGCTCGAACTCACAACGGTGACGGAGGCCGGGACATATTTTCTGCTGAGTCCTTCCCGGGTCCCGGTCACCACCACCGGCTCTTCATAGTAGACCTTTGTGGAATCTGTCTTCTGCGGTTGTGAGAATGTTGTCGTCAGAGAGAGCAAGAAGAGCGGTAAATAGTGTATTCGTTTGCGCATTTTTTTCCTTTCGGTTGAATCCTAGAATTCTCTTCCGGTGAGCGTGACACTGAGTCTGCCGTGCTTAACGCCTTTGAAGCTGAGGATTTTGTCGGACACCTCGACGATCCTTCCGGCCCTGTCCTTCAAGATAATGACCTCCAGGCAGTTGTCGTGGTCGATGTGGACGTGCGAGGTGGAGACGATGGCCTTGAAGTTTTCATGCTGGAAGTCCGTAAGCTTTCCTTCCAGCTCCCGGACATGGTGGTCATAGACAAAGGACAGAACGCCGAATGCCCGGGAATTCGGGTTGTGGAGGCGTTCCCGGACAATGTTCTCCCGCACAAAATCGCGGATGGCCTCCGAGCGGTTCGTGTATCCTTTCTTGTTTATCATTGCGTCGAGCTTGGCGAGCAGCCCGCCCTCCATGGAGACGCCAAATCGGATGAGTGTTTTCACGGTAGCACCTTTTTTAGAAAAATAGCACTATTGGATCACGAAAGCAAGGGAAAAGAGCGGGTACTCATGCGGCCGCCCCTTAGCCGCCTGCCGTTCGGTTTTTTCGGAGGGTCCGGAGCTGATCTGCCCCCAGCGGTGGTCTGTAGTTCAGTGAACTGTCTGGCCTGATCTTGTTGTAGGTGTTCCTCCAGCGTTCCGTTACAACCTTCGCCTCCGTGATTGTATCAAAGATCTCTCCGTTAAGCAACTTGTCTCTGTGACGTCCTAAAATAGGTTGACACAATTGGAGAGAACCTATGGAAGGACAAGGAACAAGTGAGAGGTTACGGCGGACTCAAGGGGACTACAGTCTAGCTGTATCGTCCTAGAATAGGTTGAAGGATGAGGAGTCCCGACGGCACCGGGGCGACAAATCAGAACTCGGCACTTATACCAATGGATGGAAGAATGCCGATCGTCGATTGCTGCTCGAGAGCGTGAGTCTCGGCATTGTAAATCGGAACATCGACCGGCTTCCTGTTGTAGACGTCCTGAACATCAACATAAGTAACAAGAACCCAGCTGGTCAGGGACCATCGGCGATCGACGCGGATGTCGAGGCCGTGATTCACTCCCACCCGCGCGGTGTTATAGAGCGCGATGTTCTGCGTTCCATCCGGATTGTACGGTGTGAACGGGCGGCCGGTGGCAAATCGGAACTTCGCGCTGAACTCCCATTTCTCCCCCAGCATATAGCCTCCACCAACGTTGACGATCCAACGCTGATCCCAATTCGAAGGGCGCGTAACACCGTCGAGCGCCGTGAAGCGGGAGGTCCCGTAGCTTATACTCACCGTTCCGTAGCACGGAATTTCCGAGAACTTTTTCTGCGCCAGGAATTCAGCCCCGGTCGCCTTTCCCGTCCCTCTGCTCACCAGGGGGTCGAGCCCGAAAGAGGCGAACCCCTCCTCGGATCCGCCGAACCCTGCGCCGGTATTGGCCAGCACAAGGTACGGACGAACGAGGCTGGCGGGATACTCGGCGTAGTCCTTCCGGTAGAGTTCGAGCGAGAGCCTGGTGTCCGACGAGAGGGTATGATCGATCCCGACGATATATTGGTTCGCTTTGACAAACTGGAGACCCCGGTTGGCGGCATTCGCAACGAGCCAGATGTACGACGGAGCCTGCTCGTAGGTCCCGGCGCTCGCGCTCACATTGGTGGCACCGTCGAGGGGAACGGTGACCGAGGCCCTCGGAGAAAAGGCGAACTTGTTTTCGATGAGATTGAAATAGTCCAGACGACCGCCGGCGGTGATCCGGCCAATGCCGAGATCCTCCGAGACCTGAGCGTAGAGCGCCCCTTTGAATGCTGTTGTTCCATACGAAGCGTTGACCCCAAGCGAATCCCCGTAGCTTGTCACAAAGGGGCGAAGGAATAGGGCGCTGGAAAAGTCCGGAACCTTTCCCTGGATGCCGAACGAAAGTTCTGTCGCCCGGAACGCGTGAAGAAGAACATCCCAGCGAAGAGATGACTCACGTTCGATAGAGTTGTTTTTGAACAAAGGCACAAGCATCGAATCTGCCTGACCGTACTGGAAGTCCATGTACGTTTCGGCCAGTGTCACCGTTGTGAACCCGTTGTCAAACAGGTGCTGCCACGTCGCTCCGGAGACCGCTTCGTTCTGGTTGCTCCCCAGAATGCGCGAGTTGTCGTACCGCTGTTGAGCGGTATTGTTGAAGAACCGCACGTCGTCGAGCGCCGCAACGCCGAGAATGGTCAGCTTGTCTCTCTCGCCAAGTTTATAGTGAACCTTTCCGAGAAAATCCCAGTACTCAGGAACAAAACCCAGGCCTGCCGCCTTGAAGACAAAGTCCAGGTAACTTCGCCTCGCTGAAAAAACAAAGTCCCCGGATTTGTCGGTCGGACCTTCGAGATTGAGACCGAACTGACTTGCCGAGATCGTCGCCTTCCCGCCGATCTCATCGGTCCGGCCATCCCGCAGGTGGATATCGAGGACCGATGAGAGCTTGTCCCCGTGCCGCACGCCGAATCCTCCGGTCGAAAAAGTCGTGTTTTCGATGAAGTCGAGATTTATAAAGCTGAGCGGTCCTCCACTCGATCCTTCCGTGCCGAAGTGATTGATGTTCGGCGCTTCAATGTTGTCGATAATGAAGAGGTTCTCTGACGGCGCTCCGCCCCGCACGATAAGGTCATTGCGTCCCGCCTGCACCTGGGCGACACCGGGCAGGATGGAGATCGCGCGGACGACATCCTCGAGGCCCCCCGGCAGTCTCCGGATCTCTTCGTTGGACTGCGTCAGCGTGCTCACCGGCGTATCGGAGATCTTCTGGAAATAGCTGGCGGTGACATCGACGGTTTCCACTTTCACATCAGTGCTTGCGAGCCCTATGGAAACCTGGGCGGGCTTGGCAACGGAGACCACAATATCCGTCTCTACAAAGGGCGTGTATCCAACGCCCGAGACTCGCACGGAGCACATGCCGATGGGTATTCCGTCGATGCGGAAGTTTCCATTGGCATCGGCCGAGGTTCCGAGCGCCGTCCCTACAACGACAATGCTGGCCCCGACCACGGGCTCGTTCGTCGATCGGTCGATGACTTTTCCCGTGAGTGTTCCGGTCTGTCGTGGATTCTCCGCGCCGAAGTTTCTTGCGCCGAGAACAAGAACGGTCATCACAAGGAAACCAATAGTCGTCAGTCGTGCGGGGTACGTCATGAAGAATGTCCTCTTAAGTAGCGAGCAGGATCCGAAAATATCCTGCATTCATCGATGGTATCGCAGAGATAATCGGCGCGCACCTTTCCGCTCCATCGGGCTTTGATATTCGGTCCTCCGACAGCGAGGCGCGCCTTGGCCCGGCGGGCGGCGGGGCAGATCGTCCGATTCACTTCGTTGAGGAGCGCGCGTTCGTGAGCAGGGGTCACCACGCTGAGTGCGACGAGATCCGGTTTCTCTGTCTTGATTGCATGAACGAGCGATGCCGTGGGTGGAGATTGCCCGAGAGAGACGACACTCCATCCCTCAGCGGCGAGATAGTAGCCGACGCACCTGATCGCGACCTCGTGCCATTGGCCTTCGGAGCAGGAAGTGACGGCCTTCAGCCCGTTTGCAGGTTTGCGGTGGAGCTCTCCGCTGAATTCCGCAAGCGCTTCCTGCAGGCTGTTGGAGGCAATGTGTTCCCGATCGATGGAGAGGCTCTTTGCATGCCATGCTTCGCCGATCTCAACGAGCGGCGGGAATACGAGCTCCGAGATGAGCGCGAGAAGATCCGGCCGTGCGACGTACGCACTCCTCAGCATCCTGACGATACCCTGAACATTTCCTGCCAGCATCTCCTTCTTCATCTCGGGAACGAGCCTGTGAAAATTGCCGGCGATGAGATGAGCCCGCAAGTCCTCATCCGGAAATGCGTCGACCCCCGCAACCGATGCCGACATATTGTTCTGCCGGACAAACTCCATAATAGACCCGGCCGAGAACCTTCGGTGTCCGCCCCTCGTCTTCATGCACGCCAGATCTCCTGCATCCGACCAGCGCTTGATCGTGGATTCATTGACATTAAGAATTTCGGCCAACTCCGCCGTCGAGTATATGCTCTTCATCGCAAATGACCGATTTGGTTGTTATGCACGATTTGCACGTTTTAAGGTATGAAAGAAGGAACGAAATGTCAAGTGCAATTGCGGAGGGAAGGCGGTGGTGGCGACAGGGCCGCGAATTGGTCCGAAGGCCCGATCCGGCGATCGTTCCGTCATCGTGCTGGCTGGTTTTGGTGGAAGGCTACCTCGGAGACATCAGATGGCTGAGCGGTACACGTGTAATCTTAACATCCTCCTTATTCGTGGCGTACGAAACATAGAGATATTCCCCCCACACGACACTTTTCGGATAACTGTATCCTTGTCTCTTATACTTCCCTTTGAACCTCATCGGTTGAAGGTCTTTACCCCCACTCCGGAGTACATACGCTCGGTCAAAAAGAAATCCGTCCTTGCTGAGCGTGATGACGAGCGGAAGGCGGTCTTTGGTCCCCGACGGATTGTTGACCATGTACGCGGTTCCGTCCGGCAGATTCCCCGCACATTGCTTCGACCTTGAATCGGGCATATCAACAATCTGCGGTCTGCCCCAGGTGACACCGCTGTCCCGGCTCACAGAGGCAAGCTGCCTGAACGTACTCTGCTGATCGCGAAAGACCATGACGAGAGCGCCGTCCCGCCTGCGAAACCAGCCCGGCTCAATTTCTCTGCTCGACCGCTTGTCCGC
>DATJQP010000125.1:0-101984 GCA_035505655.1 Bacteroidota bacterium | reverse complement strand
CTTCGTGAAATTGACGCCGTCGAAGCGGAAGAGTCCCGCGGATGTCCCGGCCCAGAGATATCCGTCCCGGGTCTGGATGACAGTGTTCGCGGTGTTTGCCGGAAGTCCGTTCTTTCTCAGCCAGATGTTTTGACCGTACTGAGCGATCGACTTCAGGGGATCAAGGGCGAACAACGGCGAGGAGAGAGCGATTGTTGCTGCGAGGGCGAAGATGATGAGGGTTGGTTTGTTCATGAGAGTCCCCAACAGTTCAGCGGATTGGCCGCAGAACGCGAACGTTCCCCATGTCAGCGGAAGAAGGAGAATGAGATCACACGGTACAGCCGGAAGAGAGGCGGTCTGTCCGGTCTTCCTCGTTCTGAATATCGGCACATCGACCCGAAATCTCAAGGGATCAAACGAAGAAAGATGAAGGGGAGAACGCCTCGCGCAGTTTTCTGCGAAGGCGTTTCCGAAAGAGTCTTACTGCTGGATCCCCTCCCGATCCACAAATTCGTGGCGCTCCCTCTGCATGTCTGCTGCGGCGGCCGGACAGACGTCAATGTGCATAACGGGGTAGTTCTCCGCCGGTGTGTACATCGGCCATTGCGGCAAACCCTCTCCGTTGGGATCGCCGGTCTTGGCGAAGTTGGTCCAGTACGTCGCGAGAATTTCGGAAACAGTGTAGTCATCCTGGCGCCATGGAAGCTGCTTCGACGAGAGCATCAGGAAAACGTACTCGATCTCGCACGCATGAGGGGCCATCGGCTCGGTCCCAGGTTTTGCGTCTGCAGGCAGGGGGAGTGGATGGTCGTAGATGTACCGGTAGACAGGAGAGCCGCCGGTTTTGAGATGCGCCTCCAACCATTTCCAGCCCGCACGCCTGGCGGCGCGGTCCGTCTCGTAATCCTGCGCCGATCGTTTGGCCTCGGCGTCGGTCGATGCCGGATAAAGACGGAGGAATTCATCGGCCCGCGTTCCAAATTTTGACCGCGCGATTACACGATAGTTTGCCATGGTCGGATCGATCTTCCCGAAAAACGCATCGTAGTTTCCCTCATCACGATTCCAGCCGACAAGAAGGGCCACCTGGTTTTGAAGGCCGGCGGCGTAGATCGAGTCGCAGCTCTCCGGCAGAAAATACCCGTCAACGACGGGCTTGAATTCGGACATCGGTCTCGATGCGGCGGCCTGGAGAATCTTTGCGGCGGGCATCGCCCGAAGCTCCTCGAGGGAGATTTTGCCGAACGCGGAATCGACGAAGTGTGTGCCCAACGACTCTGCATCCTCGCGGCTCCTCATCCCGCCGAAGAGAGCGCCGCTTTCACCGATCGCCCGCTTGAATAACCCTTTCGCAAGTGGCGAGGCGACGAGCGCGCTCACGGATGATGAGCCGGCGGACTCGCCGAAGATCGTGACGTTGTCCGGGTCTCCGCCGAACGTCGCGATGTTTGCCTTCACCCACTTAAGCGCCGCGAGCTGGTCCATGAGCCCGTAATTGCCCGAAGCGCCATGGTCCGACTCTTTTGACAATTCGGGGAGAGCGAGGAAGCCGAACACCCCCAACCGGTAATTCATGCTGACGACGAGGACTCCTTTCTTTGAGAGGTTCCCCCCGTCCTGACGTCCTTCCGACGAGGACCCCGCGGCGAAGCCGCCGCCGTGAATCCATACCATGACGGGAAGCTTCGCGCCCCGGGAATTCTCGGGCATCCAGAGGTTAAGGTAGAGGCAATCTTCGCTCGGACCGTCGTCGTGGAAAATCATATCGTCCCAAATATGGACCTGCATGGCCCGTTTTCCGAAGTTGACCGCCTTCCGAACACCGCTCCACGGAACCACCGGTTGGGGCGCCTTCCAGCGGAATGGCCCCAACGGCGGAGCGGCGTACGGGATCCCTTTGAAGGTCCGGACATTTCCGTCGGCACTGATGACTCCTTCGAGAACCCCGTCGGCAGTTTGAACCTGGACCGTGCGCAACTCCTGCCCGCGGAGGCACTGCAATATCAGGAGAGCAAAGAGTGTTCCGGCAACGAGACGTAATTTCATCATAATAATTCCTGCGACCGAAGTTCTTGAGGAATGTCTGACGCCTGAATGTAGCGAATCCGCCGTCAAGTGAAAAGAGTATTGCAACACACTCTCAGGCATCCGGTCGCCATGATCACCGCTCTCTCCCACCTCCGTTCTCCCGTTTCCTGGAAGCCTCCGAAGGGATTCGTTTGGGACCGACAGAAACGTTCGGGCATGACAAGCATTGGGCGGGTCTGATTGCAAGGTGCCACTTGCTGGATCCTCTCTTCGTCTTTACTGTCTTCTGTCTCCTGTATTCTGTATTCTTTCTTCGAATGTGCTATATTGGTTCCGCGCCGAAAGGCAGACTCTTCCGTCGATGTTTTGAGCATTTTATTCGAGGCTTCCCATGAGAATTTTCAACTCCATTCTTTCAACCCCCCTCCTTTCAGTCATCTTTATCGCTACGATCGGCCAACTCAATGCTCAGGTTCCGAAAGTCAAAAACGGAATCGAGTATCACGCACCCGGCTTCACCGTGAGAATCCAGTTTTACGATGAATCGATCGTCCGGGTGACGAAATGGATTTCCCCCAATGCCCCGACAAGGCCAAGCCTCTCGGTCATTAAAAATCCCGACGCGGATCTGGGCGTTGAGGTCGAGGAAGAGAAGGGGGAGATTGAGGTGAGCTCGAAGCGTCTCTCCGTACGCCTCGGGACGCCAGGAGGGGGAATTGAATTCCGTTCTCCCGCGCAAAAAGGGACCATCCTGTCGGAGAAGGGGACGCCGGAATTCGCACCGGTGGTCTATGATGGTGATTCCGGGTGCAGCGTGCGGCAGGATTTTCAACTGTCTGAGGGGGAAGGAGTCTACGGCCTCGGGCAGCAGCAGTCCGGGGAATTTAACTTCCGGGGAAAAAGGGTGATCCTCGTTCAATCGAACACCGAGGATGCCAATCCTTTTCTCGTCTCGACGAAGAACTACGGAATTCTGTGGGACAATTATTCAAAGACCGTCTTCGACGACAAACCGGATGGCGCGTCGCTTTGGTCGGATGTCGCGGACGCTGTCGACTATTACTTCGTCTCCGGGGCCAACATCGATTCCGTCATTGCAGGGTACCGCGAATTGACCGGTCAGGCTCCGATGTACGGCAAGTGGGCATTCGGCTACTGGCAGAGTAAGGAGCACTACAAAACAGAGGATGAAGTTCTCGCGGTTGCGGCGAAGTACCGCGCGCTCAACATGCCGATTGACAATATCATTCAGGACTGGGACTATTGGAACGGTGCGGCCAATTGGGGCGGGATGTTCTTTGACAAGAGCCTCTATCCCGAGCCGAAGAAAATGTGCGACAGCCTCCACGCGATGAATTTCCACATCATCATATCAATCTGGCCGGCCCTCGGTCCCAACACGCCTGTCTACGCGGACATGCTGAGCCACGGCTTCCTTTACAAGCCGGTCGGCTGGGCCGGCTTCAAGTACTACGACGCCTTCAACCCCGCCGCGAACGACCTCTACTGCCGGTATCTTGACGATGGACTCTATTCGCAGGGACTCGACGGATGGTGGATCGATTCCTCCGAGCCCGACGTCGTCAACGCCATGACAACCGCGTCGAGCGAGTACGAGTTGAAGAAGATGGGAAGCAACCACCTCGGATCCTGGGCGCGGTATCTTAATGCTTATCCCCTTGTCATGACCTCCGCCATCTACAAGAACTGGAGGAACGAAACCTCCGACCGCCGGGCGTACATCCTCACCCGATCGATGTTTGCGGGACAGCAGCGGAACGCCGCCACAACATGGACCGGCGACATCGGCGCGAGCTGGGAGGTCTACCGGAAGCAGATCGCCTCCGGCCTCAACCACTGCATGTCGGGCATCCCCTACTGGACCTTCGATATCGGCGGGTTCGTCCTCGGGGCCTACGACGGCGTCTTCATGAACGGCGGGAAGGATCCCGCCTACCAGGAACTCTATGCACGGATGTTTCAATTCGGCGTCTTCAGCCCGATCTTCCGATCGCACGGGTCGGAGACACCCCGCGAGATTTGGGAGATGGGGGAGTTCACGCAGCCGATCCTCAGGGCCGACGAGCTCCGCTACCGCCTTCTCCCTTACATCTACTCACTCTCCCACGACGTTACCGCGAACGGGTACACGATCATGCGCGGCCTGCCGATGGATTTCGAGAATGATGCGCGCACCTACTCGATCGGTGATCAGTACATGTTCGGCCCGTCGCTGATGGTCTGCCCGGTGACGGAGTTCATGTACTACCGCCCGCCGCAGCAGAGCGTACTCGTCGGGCCGGAGTTTTTCAGGACAGACGAAGGCGCTCCCGGCCTGCGGGCGAAATACTATAAAGACAACACGCGGAAGAGCCTGAGCCGCGATACGATCGATGCAAACATCGACTTTACCTGGTATACCGGCAGGCCGCCATACGTCACCGATTCGATGTACGCGGTGCAGTGGAGAGGCAAACTCGTCCCCCTCGAAACCGGAAAGTACCAGTTCCATCTCGTGAGTTACGACCCCAAAAGGATCATCCTCGACGGCGACACTTTGAAGATGGTCTATACGAGTGTCGAGCAGTACACGGAGCCAGTGGAGCTTATTGCGGGAAAGGAATATACTTTCGTTGCGGAAACGGAGAACAACTCGACTGGTGCCGCGAAGATGCGTCTTTTCTGGAAGACCCCCTCGATCTTCGCGAAGGAACAATCCGCCCCCCTTGCGGCGAAAGTCAGGGCGGTCTACCTGCCGGCGAACAACGGATGGTACGACTTCTGGACCGGTGTGAAGTACAATGGAGGATCGACGGTGAAGGTCGATGCACCGATCGAAAGGATCCCCCTCTTTGTCAGGGCCGGCTCGATTGTTCCGATGGGACCGTTCCTGCACTACGCGACCGAGAAGCCGGCCGACCCGCTCGAGCTACGGATCTATCCGGGGGCTGATGCGCAGTTCACCCTCTATGAAGACGAGAACGACAACTACGACTACGAAAAAGGAGTTTTTTCAACGATCACCTTCCGCTGGAATGACGCACAGCGTCGGCTGACGGTGGGGGAGAGAAAAGGGGCGTTTCCGGGAATGCTCGGTGAACGGACGATCGATGTTGTCGTGGCGGGAGAGTCGCATGGGACCGGCCTCGGGATCACGGCGCAGGCCGATCGGGTAATCAAGTACACGGGGAGCGAAACGAGCGTGACACTTCCATAAGAATCGGCCCTATCACGGGGCGGGAATCATCATCCCGCCCCGGCGGGAGTACGAATCTTACGAACTTTCCTTCCTTCTGAACCGCCTCACGAGGTCCGAAGGCCTGCTGAAAAAGGCCGGGATCTTTTCCTTCCATTCATCCACTTTCATGTAAACGACCGGGACGACGACAAGGGTCAGGAACAACGAGCTCGTCAATCCACCAATGATCGCCCACGCAAGCCCCGATTTCCACTCCGACCCTTCGGCCGTCGACACAGCGATCGGGAGCATACCGAAGATCATCGTCAGCGTCGTCATTAGGATCGGCCGTAGACGGGACTGTGCCGCCTCGAGGAGCGCGTCATAGACCGAGAGTCCGTGATCGATCCGCGATTGGTTTGTTCTGTCGACCAGAAGGATGGCGTTCTTTGCCACGAGCCCCATGAGCATGATGATGCCGAGCATCGTGAAAATGCTCAGCGCCTTTCCTGTTGCCGCGAGCGCGATCATCGACCCGACCATCGCAAGGGGTATCGAGAAGAGGACGACGAACGGATAGACGTACGAATCGTAGAGCGCGACCATGATGAGGTAGATGAAGAGGATTCCGGTGAGCATCGCCAGGAAGAGGCTCGAGAATCCTTCCGCCCGCATCTTTTCCATCCCGAGGTAGGTCAGCGTGACTCCCGGGGGAAGCTGGACGTCGGCGATGCGGGACTTGAAGTCTTCCATGATCGTCCCGGTCGGGCGTCCGAGGGTCTCGCCGTTCACGTAGATGATGCCGATGCGGTCGCGCCGCTCCAGCTTTGTCGGGCCGGACGACTGGTACACCGACGCGAACTGGCTCAGCTCGATCTGCTGTCCCCGATTGTTGACGAAGCAGATGCCGGCGATGTCGTCGGTATGACGCCGGTCGTACTCGTCGAACCGGATCCGGATGTCGTACTCGTTGCTCCCATCGCGGTACTTCGACTGGTCGTCGCCGGTGAGCGCAACTCTCAGCGTCGAACCGACGTCGGCCACCGAGAGGCCGAGCTGGGCCATCTTCGCCCTGTCGATCTCGATCCGCATCTCCGGTTTGCCCGATTCGGATGAGAGACGGACGTCGGTCGTGCCGGGGACCGCCGTGAGGATGTCGGCAACCTGCTTCGCCGCCTGCGTGATCGTGGTGAAGTCGGTGCCGTTTACGGCGATCTGGATCGAGGACTGGTTTGCCGACCCGAAAATGCCGATGGGGTTGACGTAGACCTTGCAGCCCGGAATTTCCTTCAGCTTCGCCTTGATCTCCTCGCCGACCTCGGTCGTTGACTTCGTGCGGAGCTCCTTCGGGACAAGCATGACGTTGATTTGCGTGAGGTTGTCGCTCGAAAGCGAGAGCGAACCCATCGCCTGCGAACCGACTCCCGTGAAGACCTTCTCGATCTCGGGCATTCCGGCGAAAATCCGCTCGATGCGGAGCGTCATCTGATTGTTCTCTTCGATGGAGGTTCCCGGCTCCAGTTCGATCGAGACGCTGAACTCTCCCCGGTCTGACTGGGGCATGAACTCGTTCCCGATAAGCCCGAGAGCGGGGAAGAGGAGCGCAACGAGGAAGATCGCCGTCGTTGCAACTCCGACGCGGGCCTTGTGGACAAGGGCCCATCGGAGGGTCCGCTGATAGAACTCGGAGAACCGGTGATAATATCTTTCAAACGCGAGGGCAAACTTTCCGAGTAGTGTCCTGTCGGAGAGCCGCTCGACTTTTGCGAACCTCGACGCCAGGGTCGGGGTGATCGTGAAGGAGACGAAGAGGCTTGTGAGGGTCGTCCCGACGACGACAAGAGCGTATTGCCGTATGATCTGCCCGACGATGCCGCTGACGAGCGAGAGGGGGAGGAAGACGACGACGTCGACCATCGTGATCGAGAGGGCGGCAAAGCCGATCTCGTTCCGGCCGCGGAGTGCGGCCTCCCGCTGCTCCTCTCCCTTCTCGAGGTGATGATAAATATTCTCGAGGACGACGATCGAGTCGTCCACGAGAATACCGATGACGAGCGACATCCCGAGGAGCGTCATGACGTTGAGGGAAAAATCGAGCGCGTACATGAAGAGGAATGCCGTGATGAGCGACGACGGGATCGCGATGAGGACGATGAGCGAATTCCTGATGCTGTGGAGGAACAGGAGCATGACGATGGCGACCATGAGGACCGCGTTGAAGAGGTCGTGCTTCACGGCGTTGGCGGCGTCGAGGGTGAAGGTCGAGGTGTCCTCGGCGATGTCGAATTTCACCCCCTCCTTCGCGTACTCTTCCTGCATCTTTACAAGCTCGTCGCGGACGAGCTGACTGACGACAACGGCATTCGCATCCGACTGCTTCACGATCTGGATCCCGATTGAGGTGATGCCATTGATCCGGTTGATCTGTGTAAAATCCTTCCTGCCGTCCTGGACCTCCCCGATGTCGGCGAGATGGATGTCTCCGCCCGCCCGCGTGCGCCCGACGATGAGCCGGCGGAGGTCGTCGATCGACCGGAACTTTCCGGCGATGCGGACGACAAACTGCTCATCGGAGTCCTTGAAATTCCCCGTGGGAAAATCCATGTTCGCGTTGCGGATCGCCTGCATGACCTGGAGGATCGAGAGGCCGTAGCCCCGCAGTCTCTTTGCGCTGAGGTTCACCCGGATCTCGCGCTCTTCGCCGCCGGAGAGGGCCACCTGGGCGACGCCGGAGATCTTCGAGATCCTCGGCTGGATGCGATCCTTCATAAACTGGTAAAATTCGCGGGCATCCATCCTGCTCGTCACCCCCATCCGGAGGACGGGGATTTCATCGAACGCGATCTTGGAGACGGTCGGCTGTTTCGCGTCGGTCGGAAGCTGGGCGAGGACGGCGTTGACCTTCCGCGAGACATCCTGGACGACGAAGTCGATGTTCGCGTCCTGCTTGAACTCGATGATGATGAGGGACATCCCTTCGAAGGAGGTGGTCCGGACGTCGTCGATCTTGTCGACGCCCGAGACCGCATCCTCGAGAATTTTGCTGACGTTGTTCTCGACCTCGTACGGTGAGGCGCCCGGGTAGACGGTCGTGATCGTCACAACGGGGATCGACATCTTCGGGAGAAGCTCATACTTAAGCTGGAAGTAGCCGAAGATGCCGAGGACGGCAAGGACGGTGAAGACGACGACAACAAGGGTCGGCCGCTTGATGGATAATTCGGTAATCGTCATGTCAGTATTCCTTCAGGCTCATTATTTTCGTATGACGACCGGGATGTTGTCGCTCAGGTTGTCCTGCCCGTCGACGACGACGAGTTCTCCTTCCTTCACACCGTCGGTAATCTCGACATCGGTGCCGAACTGACCGTCGGTCGTCACGGCGCGGAGTTTCGCGGTCCCCTCCTTCACGACGTAGAGCTTTGCATCCTGCAAGCTGCCGAGAATCGCCTGACGCGGAATGATGAGGGCCGACCCGGCGGATTTCGGCGAGAAGGTGACATCGACGAACATGCCCGCCTTGAGCTGCTGGCGGGGGTTATTAAGAAGGACCTCCACCGCGTACGTATGTCCCTCGTCTCCTTTCGAAGAAATCGTATACACGGTACCGGGAAACGAAGTGTGCGGGTAGAGGTCGCTCGCCGCCTCGGCCGGGTCGCCGACGCGGAGACTGAGGACGTCCTTTTCCGCCACGCTCACTTTCGCCTTTACCCGGGAAATGTCGACGATGTTCGCGATCTGGGTCGCCTGCGGGGCGCTCATGACCATCGTTCCGACGTTGACGTATCGGGCCGTGACGATGCCGGAGATCGGCGTCGTGATCTTTGTATCGTTGAGCTGGCGGCGTGCGACGATATACTGCGCTTCCGCCGACTCGTACGTCCAGCGCGCCTGCTCGATCTGAGAATCGGAGATGGAATGCTCGGCGTAGAGCGCTTCGTAGCGGTCGAGGTCCTTCTTCGCCTTTTCGTACGTCACCTGTGCCGCCTTGAACGTCGCACCTTTGAGCTCACTATCGACTTCGACCAGAACCGACCCCGCGGACTTGTATTGTCCGACCTCGAAGTCGAGCTTCAGGACGCGTCCCTGAGCCTCCGAGAGAACGACGACGTCGTTGGACGCCGCAATCGTGCCGACGACGGCGATCTGGCGGCTCACCGGCTTCATCTCCGCGGGGACGACCGAGACCGAGATCGCCGTGACGATTCCGTCTCCGTGAGAGGCTTCGTTCATGGTTGCCCGGTTTCGGGCGATCAGCACAATAAGGATGACGACGACAATGCCGCCGATGAGTGCGATGCGTGTTCTTGTTCTCATAGAAGGAGGTCCTTTTCGCTTGAAACCGATGTTATCCGCCGATCGCCCGCGTGAGCTGCGCGATCGCGAGTTCGTAATCGACAAGTGATTGTGTGACGTTTAGCCGCGCCTGGAGGAGGGCGACCTCCGCGTCCAGGAGCTCGGAGTTTGCGACGAGCCCCTGCTTATACTTTCCCACCATGATCCGGTAATTCTCCTCGGCCTGGCGCGCCTCGAGCTCCGAGACCGACTTGCGCTCCCTCGCTTTCCGGATGCCGAGATAGCTTTGCGTCACTTCGAGGGTGATGCCGTCCTGCGTTATCGAAAGTCCCTCACGGGCCTGGGCGAGCTGGGCCTGCGCCTCGTTCGTCTGGTACCCGGTCTGCCACCAGTTCCAGATGTCGAACGAAACGGCGAGCGAGACATCCCAGGTCCCCTTGAAATTGTCGGTGACGGGAAAGTAGCGCTGGTTCGGCCGGAGATAATCGTAGTCGCCGACGAGATAGAACTGCGGCCACCATCCTCCGCGGGCCGATGCGAGCCCGGCTTCGCCCGCACGGACGCGGGCGTTCATCCCGAGCATCTCGGGGCGCCGGTCGAAGGCGCAGCGGAGGAGGCTGTCGACATCCCCCCAGTTGCGCTCGTCGGTCCTGATCGTCGAACCGATCCCGATGACGGTCTTCAACGGAAGGCCGATGGTGTTGTTAAGCGCATACATCGCCAGCGTGACGTTGTTCTCGGCGTCGATCTGCCGGACCCGCGCCTCGGAGAGCTGTGTCTGGACTTTCATGACGTCGTTGATCGTCATCATCCCCTGCTTCAGGAGGTTCACCGCGTCCGAGTCGTGAACGATCATCTGGTTGACGTTCTCATCGACGAATTTTCTGAACTCGACCGCCCGGTAGAGATTCCAGTACGCCGAGGTGATTGTGTAGACGAGGTCTGCCTCGTCCTTGCGGAGGTCGTGCTCCGAAGCCTCCGCGCTGTATCCCGCCGCGTCGATCGCCCCGGAAACCTTGCCGCCGGTGAAGAGCGGCTGCTGGACGGTTGCCTTGAGGCTGTAAATGTCGAGGATAGTCGGCGACAGGGTGAGCGACAGGTCTGTCGGAGGGAAACCCGGACCGAACGAATTGGCCGGCATGTCGACCGCCTCCGGCGGGACGTTGCTGAGTCGAGTGTAAAGGCCGGAGAATTTGACCGACGGCAGAGCGAGCGTTCCAGTCTCGCTCGCCTTCGCGGATGCCGCGTTGAGCCGGTAACGGGAGGCGTGGAGTGCCTTGCTGTTCTCCAGACCGGTCTGGATCGCCTGATCGACCGTTAAGACGACTTGTTCCTGCGCAAATGCCACGGCTGAGAACAGGAACAGGAAGGGGGCGAGTAAACGGCGTCCGGATTTCATCATTGCCTCGAGGTGTGAAGAGAATGACATTGCGAATGTCCCGTTGAATGATGCGGAGCATGCGCAGCGCGCGGAGGAGAGGGCTCACCCTGTGCGGAGGAGCGGGTGTGCTCTGGGCGGAATGAGGAGATGCTGTCCCACGGGGAACCGGTAATGCCGTCATGGCGACGGCAGCGGCAGGGCCGCACCCGGTTCTGTTACCGGTGGGTGGACTTCACGACGGTTGAGAGAATTGAACGACCGTACACCCCTACGACTTCTTCAATTTCAGCGTTTCCCATTTTTCGATTGCTGCGCTAATTTCCTTCTCCATGAAGGAAATGAACTCGATTGTCTCGAGAAGACTCCTGTTGAATTCTGGATATTTGTTGGAACGGGCTTTCACCACTTCCCGCAAGAGCTCCGGCAGCGCCGAGTGGAGCCCGATCTTTCTTTTCATCTGTGAGATGAGCCCCGGCGCGGCGAGCTGGAAATACCGCTTGCGGTCTCCCGGCAGGGTGATGTAATCCACCATCTCCCGGGCCATGAGCGCGTTGAGCGCCGTGCTCACCGCACTTTTGCTGATTCCGAGAAAGCGCTGGATATCGTCGAATGTCCTGTAAGGGGGGTCCGATACGAGAAGCGATGCGAGGACCCGCCCGACGGCCGGCTGGAATCCGGCTTTCTCGACGGCGATGCCGATCTTTTCGACCAGCTCCTTGGCATGCCGTGCGCTAGTTGATTTCATACGTACTCCGGCTCAGCATCATGATGTCACGCAAGATACTGAATTTCTTTTTGTTCTGCAAATACAGAACTAAAAGAAACTAAAGAACTTGCCGGCATCCACGGAATATTTCCTCCGGTTCTTTTTCGTGACCGCCGTTCCGTTCCCCTTTCTACGGACGACGGAGGCGGCGGTTTCACGGTCCCTTCTCCGGTTCTCAGACCATCCCCCTGATCCGCTCGAGAAATTCAGAAGGACGGTACGGTTTTTTCATGAACGCCTCCGGACGCACCTCGCCGAACGCGGATCTGATCTCTTCCTCGGTGTAGCCGGAACAGAGGATGACCTTCACCGTGTCGTCAATTTCCGTGAGCGCCCTGAACGCCTCCAATCCTCCCATCTTCGGCATCGAGTAGTCGAGCACGACGAGCGCGATGCGGGTATGCTCGCGGCGGTAGAGATCGATTCCCTCGGACGGGTCGAGGGCGCTCAGGACGTTGAAATTGGAGTCGACGAGAATGTCTCTTAGGAGTTCGACGACCGCGGGCTCGTCGTCGATGACGAGAACGGTCTTCCCGCCTCCGTCGAGTGGCGGCGGAGCCGCGATCCCCTGCGGACCCGACACACCCGGGCCATGGACGGCCGGGAAGACAATTTCAAAATTGGTCCCGACACCTTCCCGGCTTTGTATCCGGACTCCTCCATGATGTCCTTTCATGATCCCAAGGACTGCGGCAAGTCCCAGGCCGCGGCCCGTGAACTTCGTCGTGAAGAACGGGTCGAAAATGCGCGCGAGGACTTCCGGACTCATCCCCTCACCCGTATCGTTCACCTGGAGAGCGGCATAACGGCCCGCGGGTAACGGACTATGCGTGTGTTTCCAGTATTCGGAATCTCTTTCCCGCAGATCACGGTGACGGGTGAGGATCGTAATGTGTCCCGGCTTTGACCCCATCGCCTCGCCGGCGTTGATGATGAGGTTCATGATGACCTGCTGGATCTGGCTTGCGTCTCCGCTAAGAAGCAGCGGGGAGGGGTCGAGATGGAACCGTAACTTCGTCGTCTTCGGGATTGAAAGTTCGAGCAGCTGGGCGTTTTCCTCGACGAGCCGGTTGAGGTCCAGGACCTCGGTAAGGAATTTTCCCTTGCCGGAATAGGCAAGAAGCTGACGCGTGAGGTCGGATGCCCGCTCGGCTGCCTTCAGGGCTTTCGCGATGTTGGTCCCGGCGGCGCTCTCCTTGGGGAGTTTACCGAGCGCGAGGGAGGATTGCCCCATGATGGCGTTGAGGAGGTTGTTGAAGTCGTGGGCAATTCCCCCGGCGAGAGTCCCGATACTCTCGAGCTTCTGCGACTGACGGAGCGCCTCTTCGGCGCTCTTGCGCTCGGTGATGTCTTCCTTCACGGCGAGGAAGTGGGTGACGTTCTCCTGCTCGTCCTTGACGCCGGAGATGATCGCAAGTTCCCAGAAAAGCTCGCCGTTCTTTTTCCTGTTGTGAAGCTCCCCGCGCCACTCTTTGCCCGAGGTGATCGCTTCCCACAGGCGCTGATATTCTTCGGGCGGAGTCTCGCCCGATTTCAGGATGCTCGGCTTTTTTCCCGCGACCTCCTCGAGCCGGTATCCGGTGACCTCGGTAAATTTTGGGTTGACATACTCGATGACCCCCGATGTGTCTGTAATGACGATCGACGCGGGACTCTGTTCGAGGGCGAGTGAGAGAATGCGTAGCCTCTCTTCCGTTTTCTTTCGCCGGCTGATATCGAGAAACGACACCGCGCGAATAGTCCTGCCGTCCCAGGTCATCCGCCGGCTTCGGGCTTCGACCGGAAGCTGCCGGCCGTCGCTCCGCAACAGAGCAAGCTCGACAACCGCCTCATCCTCGGAACTCAGCCGAGCAAGGAAGAGAGAGCGTGACTCGGGAGCGATCAGGCCGGCGACGGGGTTCCCGACGAGAATTTTCAGTTCGCACCCGATCATCGCCGCGAGGCGGGCGTTTCCGTCGACGATGATCCCATCATTGCTGAAGACGATCCCTTCCGCAGCCGCCTCCGCGAGCTGGCGAAAGCGCGATTCGCTCTCGCTGAGCTCCTGGACGGCCTTCTTCCGCTCCGTAATGTCGCGTCCGATCCCGGCGAGGCCCATGATCCGCCCCTCGGCATCCCGCAACGGAAACTTCGAAGTGAGAAACCATCGCTGTCCCCCGTCCCGGTCGTACGAGAATTCTTCCCTGTTGAGGATGGGTTCCCCGGACTGGAGCACCGAGCGGTCGTCCGCATGAAAACGCTCCGCGAGCTCTCTCGGATAAAATGCGAAGTCGTCCTTCCCCAGCGCCTCCGATTCCGAGGAGACCCGGAGGCTCCGGACGTCCGCAAGATTCGCGAGTGTCTTCCGCGAAAGGAGATCCTTCGCATAGATCGGATCGGGGATGTTGTCGATGACGGTCCGGAGAAGGAGCCGTTCAAACTTCAGGGCCTCCTCCGCCCGCTTCCGCTCGGTGATGTTGAGGATGAAGCCGCGGAGGCCGATGATGTTTCCGCCCCTTGTGATTGCAGTGGAATAGGCCATGGCGTCAAACGCCTCGCCGTTCTTCCGCACGGCCGTATACTCCAGGAACCCTCCCGTTTTTCCCGCGAGGCGCTCGCGGATCCGTTGCTCCACAATCGGACGCTGTTCGGGGGCGACGAGCTCGATGATGTTGACGCCCCGCCGAACGTCCTCCTCGCTCACCCCGAACCACTCAAGGCCGTGCGAGTTCGCAAAGGTGAGCCGGCCTTTGAGGTCTGCCTCAAAGATCGACTCGGGAAAAAGCTCCACGAGCTGCCTGAATCGCTCCTGTTCAAGCCTGAAGCGCTCGAGCTCGGCTTCGAGCGCGAGGATCCGTCCCTCGGCAGAATCCGCCGCCGGTATCGTTCCCGATCCGGGGGTGGAATGGACCATGCTCCCGGTATCCCCCGCGGAAATGCAGGAGAGATTTGCCTGCACAACTTTCCATTCGTTCATCTCTGCCCGAAGGATCAACTGGAGGCTCGCTCTTCTGAGGGGAAGAGCGTCCTTTGTTTCGGGCGAACCGTCCGTGAGAAAGCCGCTCACCATCGCCACGTTGGCTCCCAACATCTTCACTGCCACGTCGGAAGCGTGGACATTGGCTCCCTGAGCGACCGCGAGCTCGCGGCGGGCAGATTCAATCCATTCGTCCCGGTCTATCAAAAGACGGACGGCGTCGGTGAGATGGCCGGTGAAATCCCGGCTGAACGCTGCCGCGATGCCGTCCTTCGAAAGAGCGATTGAATCAACAATGCGCCCGAAGAGGTTGCTGATTTCCTGTGTCATGTGATTCGAAACCTGTGGCATAATGCCGGCCAAATGTACGTATCGATCCTCCCGGAAATAGAAAGCCTCCTTCATCGGATCGGATGAGGAGGCTTCTGCTGGGGATCTTTACTGGACCTCCCTCCCGGACGACCTGACAACACGAGCAAAGTTTACACCAGGGTGGTTGAATTTGCAAAAACTGTGCCTCAATAAGTGATGAAACCACGCGGAAACCAACTCGTCTTTCCCGAAAACCAGAAATTCTTTGTCAAAGCGTCTCAATTGAAAAGCGGATTGGATCGCTGGGCCATGATCCGGCATAATGCGTTTGGGCCTTTAGAGAGGAGGTTGAACGTCGAACTTGAAGAGAGCCATATCAAGATATTGGATCCCATCGGGAATAAGTTGATGGTGACGGCGATCTCTTGTTACTCCCTTCGCGGCAGTTGAAACTTTCCACCCGCACACACTGACGAAAATGCGCCACATGGAGAATATTGCGCAATAGTTCTTCGCTGAGAAGAGGAGCTCAACGTGAGATAATCCAGGTAATCTCATACCCAACACGACAAATAGCAGGACAGCAGACGATGGCACGTGGTTTGAAACGCACTCCGGCAGCAGAATCCCACAGCGTGAATTCTCACAGCGCTGACCACGCCAACCGGTTCACCGCATTTCTTCCTCTTTCGGCATTGCCGCCGGAGATTTGTGATGGGAAGGTCGAGGCACGTGAACTTCGTCCTTGTCACTGAAGGGTTGGTGATTGGAAGGAGAATGGTCGACAGGCGTGCCGGGTTGACACCGAGGGAGTTCTTATAAGGTCGTCCCGAGTCCGAGGACCCGGCAAGACGACAGCGTCCCCCTCTCCCAGGATTCGTTGCGGGTTGCGGCGTCTGTGCAGTGGCAGGGGAACGGAGACGTGAGCACAATCAGAATTTTTTTCAGAAAGGGGGGTGTTTTTACCAATCCTGGAGATGAAAGTCATGAAAGCATTCCGACTCACATTCCGCCTCAAACTCATCCTCATTACCCTTGTTTTTGTCGTCGTTCCTGTTCTCGTCCTCGGTTACTTCTCGTATCAAAGTTCGGTCTCGAGCATGGAGTCGGTGGTATCATCGGACCTGACTCCGGTTGTCCGGCTCGCCCTCGGATCGATCCAGGCAAGCCATGATTCGGGTCGGCCTCTTGCCGAGGTCGAAAAAGACCTGCTCAGCGTCAAGCTGGGATCGACCGGATACATCTATGGTATGGACTCGAAAGGGAATCTCCTTATTCACCCGACGATGAAGGGAAAAAGTGTCGCATCGTACGACTTTGCCCAGCAGATCATGGCCCGCGCCGTGAACCTTCGTGACGATGAAGTTGCCGTGCTGACGTACGACTGGATCAACAAAGAAATAGGAGAGACCTCAGCGAGACAGAAGATAGCCGCGTTCGGGTACTACAAGCCTCTCGATATGATCGTCGTCGCAGGAAGCTACACCGATGAGTTTACGGATGCCGCCCGAGGAGCAACGGCCCGGGCGATCCTCCTTGTCGCCGTGGCGTCGATCGCCATCTCCGTCGTGACGATTTCAATCTTCTCGAAGAGAATCTCCCACCCGATTGTCACGATGCGCGATGCTGCGGCACAAGTTGCCACGGGAGACCTGACGGAGTCCGTACCAGTCACGTCGAACGACGAAATCGGAGACCTGGGGAGGTCGTTCAATGAAATGGTCGCGGGGCTCCGCGACACGCTCTTCACGGTAGGGGAGTCGTCCGCGTCCGTCGCGAGTGCAAGCTCTCAGATCTCGTCGAGCACGGAGGAGCTTGCCGCCGGGGCGCAGGAGCAGACTTCCCAGGCGAGCGAAGTGGCATCTGCCGTGGAAGAGATGACGAAAACGATCGTCGAAAACTCAAAGAATGCGAGCAACACCGCCGACACGGCGCGGAAGGCCAAGGAAGCTGCGCAGCAGGGAGGGAAGGTCGTGGAAGATACGGTCGTCGGCATGAAGCGGATTGCGGAGGTTGTCAACAAGTCCGCGCAGACCGTGAGAACACTGGGAAAGTCGAGCGAACAGATCGGCGAAATCATCGGAGTCATCGACGATATTGCCGATCAGACGAACCTGCTTGCGCTCAACGCCGCCATCGAGGCGGCGAGGGCCGGCGAGCAGGGACGGGGGTTCGCGGTCGTCGCCGATGAAGTGCGAAAGCTTGCGGAGAGGACGACAAAGGCGACAAAGGAAATCGCCGGGATGATCAAGACAATCCAGTCGGATACTCAGGGAGCCGTCAATTCCATGGAGGAAGGGACGAGGGAGGTCACGAGCGGAATCGAACTGGCCGACCGGGCCGGCGCATCGCTGAAAGAAATCGTCTCGATGATCCAGACTCTCACGGACATGGTGTCGCAGATCGCGGCGGCGAGCGAGGAGCAATCGAGCGCGAGCGAGCAAATCTCCAAGAATGTCGAAGGGATCAGCAGCGTGACCAGTGAGACGGCGCAGGGGACGCAGCAGATCGCCAAAGCGGCCGAAGACCTCAACCGACTCACGGAAGGTCTCCAGCAACTTGTCGGCAAGTTCCGCCTTGCCAAAGACGAAGCCTCGGTGTCTCAACGCCGCAGCCCGGCGCATCCGCGCCACACCGGGCCGGAAAAGTCGAAGATCGCCGTTCGTCAAAACGGGGCACTCGTCTCGCACAATTGATGAAGGCAAATCAATTCATCAACCAACCATGATCAGATTAAAAATCAAATAGCAAAAATCAAAAATACAGAGCAAAGAGAAGAAATTCTCCTCCCAAGTTGCCGGGACAATATAGGTGTCTCCGCCTCTTTGATGTTTTCTATGATTTTTTCTCTTTGCTTTTTGCTCTTTGATCTTCGATCTGGCCCTGCCTCTTTCTTCGGGAATCACAATTCCGTACCTTTGGAATAGTTTTGTGATCTCCCCCTGTCATTTGCATTGCCGTAGCGTCTCCACAATCCGATTCATTAAACGCTCTCTGCCGATCGCGATTCGGGATAACAGAATTGCCCGCGGTCGACTTGTAGGTTGAACTTGGCCGACAATTCCCTCCATGAAGTTCGAGAGACTCTCGACGCGGTCTATCGGGCCGAGTCGCGGCGCATTCTTGCGACGCTCATCCGCCTCCTCGGCGACTTCGACGCGGCTGAAGAGGCTCTCCAGGAGGCCTTCACCGCCGCGGCTGAGCGCTGGGACGCCGAAGGCGTTCCTGCGAACCCGCGCGCATGGCTCATCTCTACGGGACGCTTCAAAGCAATCGATAAACTCCGAAGGGAGTTAAGGTTCGATTCCGATTCAGGCGGGATGGCGGATCGAGTGGCGGCGGAGAATCCCGACCCCGGCGAAGAAATCGATAAGAGGATCAATGACGACGAATTGCGGCTCATCTTCACCTGCTGTCACCCGGCTCTTCCCCCTGAAGCACAGATTGCCCTTACGCTGAGGGAAGTGTGCGGTCTTACGACGGAGGAGATCGCTAGAAGTTTTCTGACGAGTGCCCCGACCATCGCCCAACGCATCGTCCGGGCAAAGGTGAAAATCCGGGAGGGACGGATTCCGTATGAAGTTCCGCCGGCGAAGGAATTCCCTGAGAGACTCGACGCGGTCCTCCATGTAATCTACCTCGTCTTCAACGAGGGCTATTCGCCGACGTCGGGCGAAGCGGTCACGAGAGAGGAACTATCGCTCGAGGCGATCCGTCTGGGGCGCCTCCTTCTCGAAATCCTCCCGGACCCCGAAGTGATGGGACTCCTTGCCCTCATGCTCCTGCAGGAATCGCGCCGCGCTGCCCGCACTTCCGCCAAAGGAGAAATGATGCTTCTTGGCGATCAGGATCGCCGGCTCTGGGACCCGGAGAAGATCAAAGAGGGGGTCGGGCTCGTGAGTCGTGCATTCGCTCAGCGACGCTTCGGAACGTACACTCTGCAGGCAGCGATCGCGGCGACGCACTCGCGCGCTCAGTCCGAAACCGAAACCGACTGGAAGGAGATTGTAGGCCTTTATAATCTTCTCCTTCGGATCGTCCCTTCGCCGGTTGTCCGGCTCAACCGGGCCGTGGCAGTCGCCATGATGGATGGGCCGGCCGAAGGGTTGGCCATTGTCGACTCCCTTGTCGCGGAGGGAGAACTTGCTGATTACCATCTTCTCTACTCTATAAAAGGGGAACTTTGTCGGCGCCTGGGAAGGAAGGAAGAGGCTATCGAGGCGTACAAGAAGTCTCTTGCCCTGACGAATCTGGGCCCGGAGAGGCGATTCATCGAGAAAAAGATAAAAGAACTCGGCTGAAAAAATCTTACCGCCGTTGTCGAAAACCGTCTTTGCCGTTCGACTATATCATGAAGCCGGACACAAGCAACGCTTCGGCACATTCCATCCAACAATAACCACCATACAGGAGTTGCCATGAGATTCATGATGTTCATGATTCCCCCCGAATACCAGGGAAATGCCCCCGCAAACACGAAGGCCGGCGATAATTTCATGCCGCCCCCCGAAGCGGTCGAGGTGATGGCCCGGTACAACGACGAACTGGCGAGGGCAGGGGTCCTTCTTTCGTTGGACGGACTGCACCCTCTTCTGAAGGGCGCGCGTGTGAAGTTTCAAGGGGGCAAGCAGATCGTCACGGACGGACCATTCGTCGAGGCGAAGGAGGTCGTGGGGGGCTATTGGATGATCAATGTGAAGTCCAAAGAGGAGGCGGTCGAATGGGCGAAGCGTTGTCCTGCGGTGAAGGCGGAGTCGGGAGCGGTGATCGAAGTCCGGCAGGTCTTTGATATGTCGGAATTCCCCGAAGATCTGCGGAAGAAGGCTGAGACTCCGGCGATCAAGAAGGCGCTCGAAAACAGCCGGTAGAGGTGAAGGAGCGAGCGCTGCATACCCGCAGCGCCCGCTCACCTCTCCGTTTCTGAACACCCTCCGCCTCCCACCCCATCCTCTTCCATGTGATCTCCCGAAGGGGAATCCCAGGGACATCGACTCCGCTCCCTGAAAGCATGAACCTTCCTTGCCTTTGGAGAGACTAAACTGTAGATTTTTTTGTCGGCCCCGATTTCTTCCGCATGTCGCCGCGAGAATTGGTGGTGCCGCGATTCTGCCCCGTCCCTCGTGTCTTCGTGGCGGAAACCTGAACGGCACGAATGCAAGCCGGGCGTGGTTCATAGAATAGAAAGAAACTCCGAGGAGGGTACAATGAGTAGGTTCATAGGCGTTGCTCTGGCTTTTCTGCTTGTTCTTGGGATGAGCGTTGACGCGCAGACATTCAAGGTCGAGAAGTTCTCCGTGGGTGGGGAAGGAGGAACCGACTATCTTACCGCCGAACAAGGAACCGGCAGGGTCTTTGTCACCCGGGGCGACCATGTTATGGTGCTCGACGGGACGAAGGGAACGCTTCTCGGAAACATTTCCGACACTCCGAACAACCACGGCGTCGCCCTGGTCCCGAAGCATAACCTGGGCTTCATCACAAGCCGCGGCGATTCCACGGTGACAATGTTCGAGCTCTCTACCCTGACCGTTGTCCGGAAGATCAGGATCCCCGCCGGAGGACAGGACGGGATCATGTACGACGATTTTACCGACCGTGTCATCCTCACAAATCACAGCAAGCCTGGTACCGCGACAGCAATCGACCCGGCGCAGGGGATCATCGTCGGGCAGGCCGAGCTTGAGGATGATTCGCCCGAAGGAGCCGCAAGCGACGGAAAGGGGAAGCTCTTCGTTAACAACGAGCGGAAGGGGACGATCCAAGTTCTCGATGCGAAGACGATGAAGGTGCTCGACTCCTGGTCTCTTGCTCCGTGTGAAGGTCCCACTGGAATTGCGTACGACCGCTCTTCCGACCGGATTTTCGCGGGATGCGGCAAGAACTCGGCGGTTGTCAACGCTCTAACGGGGAAGATTGTTGCAACGATTCCGAACGGTGAGGGAGTCGACGCCCTCGGATGGGATCCGGTGGAGAAGCTGATCTATATCCCGGCCGGCAGAGACAGCAGCGTGACGATTGTCCATGAGGATTCTCCCGACAAATATACCGTCGTCGGGACGGTGACCACGATGACCGGCGCGAAGACGATCACCGTCGATACCGTGAAACATGTCGCCTATCTTTTCCAGCCGATGTATGGTCCGCCTCCGGCGAACGCGCTTCCGAGCCCCATCGGACGCCGCCCGCGAGGACCGGTCATCGGAGCGTACTTCTTCGCCATCAGCCACTGACGCCAGCGCGTCGGGTCAGGTCGCGGTAGTGTCCCCGTGAGTACTACTCATGAGCGGCCCCAGCATCCTTCTGCCGAAGGCATGGCATTGCCAGACTCTCTCCGCGCCTGAACCAACGCTTCGTTCGCTCAGGATGGCCGACTACCCTCTCTTGAATCAGGTAAATCATAACGTTACTCAGATCTTGTATCGCACCGCTAATGTTGGATACAGAAGTATGAGATTCTCCTCTGTCAGGATATGATAGTAGAAGCTCAGCTTCGTCCCGACCGAGAAACGCTCGTTCAGATTCATCCATAACTGAGGCTGACCGTAGAGATAGAAAGCCTTGCCCGTGCCTGAAGGCGAAGTTCCATTCCCGCCGTCACGATTTTGTGTCCATGCCTCGACGTCGCCGCAGAACTCGATCCGGTAGTTCCAGATCCCCTTCCACCAATAAATGGAGAACAAAGGGTCGTAACTCGGCGGCGTGAACGCAGTGTAAGAATAGGAAATCGCGACGTTGAAGAACCCTCCCTTCCACTGAAAAGGGTACGCGCAGCCGAGCGAGAAGGTATTGGTGAGATAGTAGCCGTAACCTCCCGGATCGGTCACCCCCAAACCTCCGCTGTACTCAACCTTCAGACAAATCTTTGGTTCCCAGTAGCGGAACGACTGAGAAACCTGTGTGTAGAACTGTCCGATGCTGTTCCTCCTTCCGGTGAAGTCGCTCTGCATCTTGAGCAGGAATGAGCCGGAGTCGTCCCCCTTGAAATACTCATAATAGAGTGTCGGATAGTTCTTCGGGTTCCGTGCCGCGTCGAGGGAATGGCGCATGTCATAATGGAATTGAAGCGTCTGCGACATCAACGGAAGCGCGACCGCGAAGATCGGAATTAGTAAACGGGATTTCATATATTTCCACCTGGGCATTTCGGGGACCTTTGTATTGGCGTTGCGGACAATATAAGTCCTCCGAAAAGTTTCCCCGCGGAAACGCTCCGGAATTCCGGCGGAAATCCCGGGCAGATGGGCTCAGCACACGCGCATGAACAAACACGAACAATCGGCGTTCGAAAATCTCTTCAGGGAAGTTCATCTCCGTTGTTTCGGTCATCCCCTCAAGGCGCCCCTCTCCGAGCCGGAGAGCAAACTTCTCAGCAATGCGATCCTCGAAAAGACCGGCCTCGTCGTAGGATGGAAAAGCCTCAAGAACTACTCAGCCTACGTTCTCGACAAGGATTCAGCCAGGGAAGAGAATCCCACAGTCGCGACGCTCGACACACTCGCGCGTTATCTTCTCAATGCTCGCCGCACCGACGAGGTTCAACGGCAGAAGAACGAGGGGCATCACCCATACTGGTTCGAATACAGGGCGAAATTTGAGTCAATCGGAAAGCGGCGATGGCGAACTCCACGCTACACGCCTTTGGCCGTTGTCGGAGCCGTGGTTCTGCTTCTCCTGATCTTCCTCATGCTTTCGCGGGGTCGCCTCACTCAGCCTCAATCCTTTACGGAGAATTTCGCTTCGCTCGGCGACTCGTTGCTCATATCCAGGGGTTGGATGGTGATCGAGAGGAATCCTTCCTACTGGGCGAGGAGGGGGGAAGCGCCGGGATCCCTTTCTCTCTTCACGCTCTTCGGAGATAGCTGGCCCGACAGCGCGCGAGGGGCGTCGGTGCAGAATCTCCTCGTACGAAGCGTTCCCGCAAAGTGCTTCACGATCGAAGTTCACATGAGGGATTTTGTTCCGGAGCAGAACTGGCAACAGGCAGGAATCCTACTTCTTGAGGACACCCTTTTCGCGGGAAAGAGCGTTCGCTTCTCTCTCGCGTATAACGATTTTGCAGGAGGGTTTGCGAAATCACGGCAGGTTCTTCTTCAGGTGATCAGCTCGCCCGGCGGCGGCTCCAGTCGTCCTGAAGAGGTCGCCCACCAGAATCTCTTTCAACTAGGAGAGAATCAGGATACCATTGTCAAGCAAAACCTGCACAACTCGGCCTTGAGGATCGAGAAGCGCGGTACTCTTCTGCGATTTCTCTATTCGGGGGGGCCGATGGATAACGCGGCGTTCAAGGAGGTGACGAGCCGCGAGTTCGAAATTGAACCCCGTTACGTCGCCCTCTTCGCCGTGAAAGGGTTTGTTGATTCGACGGCGGTCGTACCGGTACGATTCACCTTCTTCAGCGCAATCGGAGAGCCGTGCGAGGATGGAAACTAGGCCCCCCTTCATCTCTATGATCTTGTATTCAAGAAAGCACATTGCATCTCCAAACGCGCGGATGCTGTTTCAGAACACAATATTACTTTTTGGAAGCCGCACCAGACCGGGCCTATTGGCGGAGAAGGTGCGAGGCGGCTCTATTCCGTTAACAGAGCTGACATCGACGCATTCGGTCACCTTGTTTCTTCCGGCACTTCGAGCTATATTTCCCGCGTGATACGGTCGATTCGGGGGGCGGACCGGATGACCTCCCGATTCGACGAGCGATGACGGGGGTTTTTCATTTGCAGGATGGATCCCGCCCCAGTCACGCACGCTGACCGCGTTGCCGGAGGAACTCCGAATCATCCACGAAAGACATCTACGAGAGTAAAGATCAGCATGAGAAGACGAACAGCAATTTCTCTTATCATCCTTTCCATTGCCTGGTGCAATTCCGCGAAAGCGCTGAGCCCGGGCGACACGCTCGTTGAAGCGGCGTGGAAAGCCTGGCAAATCCCGGATTACGCTCTTGCGGAAAAGAATTTCCGCGAGGCGATTGCGAGCGACCCCGGTGACAGCCGGGGGTACATCGGGCTTGCCCTTCTCCAGGAATCACGCGAATCGTACCCGGAATTCTGGAAAACGTTCGCCGCCCTTGCCGACAAAGTCGATTCCATCGACCCATATCTGTTCACCTTCAGCGAGACGATTCGTTTCAGGCTGAAAGACTATTATCGCGACGCGGGGGTCCTGAAATATCTCGAGAAGGTAGCGGAATCCGGGGACCACTCGCCGATCGTCCGGGCGCAGATAGCAGAGGCGCTTGAGGAGTATTTTCGAGGGAAGAACGAGCGATCGGATGCGGATGAATGGAGGGACAAGATCGGAGCGCTGAGCGATTGGATGCTCATCGGTCCGTTCGAGAATATTTCCGCATCCGGATACGACAAGGTTTTCCCTCCGGAGACGGAGTATAATCCGAAAGCAACGTACGAGGGGCGAGCGGGAACTCCGGCATCCTGGTTCCCCATCGCATCACCGCTTCCCAACACCTGGGTCGATTTCACCCGGCACTTTGGACAGAAGCAGGCGATCTTTTACGGCAATACCTTCGTCTACTCGCCTCAGAAAAAAACCGTCGATCTTCGGGTCGGAACATCGGGATCCTTGAAGGCCTTCGTAAACGACGAGGTGGTTCTTGAATGTGCCGACGAAACCAACGACGACCTCGACACCTACATCGCGCGGACGGAGCTCCAGGCAGGGTGGAACAGGATCCTCGTCAAGTGCGGCTTCTCCGACATCGTGAAATGCAATTTCCTCGTCAGGATCACCGATGAGAAAGGAGATCCGGTTGAGGGTCTCAAAGACTCGGCCTCTCCTCGGGCATATCCCGCCGGGACGAAATCTCTGTCGACGGTCCTTGAGAATCCCTTCGAGCAGTTTTTCAAGGCTCAGGTCGGTGCACATCCGGACCGGCCTGAAAACTATGCGCTCATGGCGAAACTCTACCTGAGGGATGACAAGGCGCCTCAGGCCGAACAGATCCTGCGCACCGCGCTGAAGGAATGGCCCCGCTGTTCTCTCTTTTCCATCCTGCTCCTCGAAGCATATCAGCGAGGGAACAAGACCGACGTCGCCGACGAGCTCGTCGAAAAACTCTCCTCGATCGATCCCCGCCTTCCCCAGGTGATTAAGTACCGGATGGAAGAGGCGACGCACAACGAAGAGTATGACAAGGCAGAGGAGTTGGTGGATCAGCTTGCCGGTGAAGGTTACGACCCGCGATACATCCTCGAAGCGAAGGCGGGGCTCCTCGGCAAGAAGAAGGAGATCGACAAGATGGTCTCCCTCGTCAAGGAGGCGTACACGAAGTATCCCGACAACTGGAACTTCGTCTACCTCGAAGCGCTCATCGAGTCCGAGTTTCTCCACGATGCGCCGAAGGCGGCGGCGACCCTCGCGAAGCATCTCGAGTACCACTACGACGGGCCGGAGCTCGTCACGGTCGCGAACTTCTACCTCCGCGCGGGGAACTTTGACATGTGGGAGAAGATGATGAACGAAGCGGTTGAGTCGTTCCCGACATCGACCGGATACTTCTATACCATGGGGCAGGTCTATTTCCTGAAGAAGAACTATGCAAAGGCGGAGGCTTCGTACCGCAAAGCCCTTGCGCTCTGCCCGGGCGGCTCGCTCTACTGGTCGAAGCTCGCCGAGGTCTACACGGCCACGGGGCGCTCCGACGACGCACGCGAGGCGTACCGGACCGCGCTCAGCTTTGACCCGCGCGACTTTGACAGCAGAGAGGCTCTCCGTCAACTTGAGGGACAACGCCCCAGCTTCGCCGCCTTTCCATCCTACGATGTCGACAGCCTCATCCGGTCGGCCCCGGGGAGAAGTCAGTACGAGAACGACGACGCGCTGATTCTCCTCAATGATTCGAAGCGCGTTGTCTTCGAACGGGGAGCGACGATTGCCTCCTCTGAGCTTCTCGTAAAACTCTTCACGACCGGGGGGATCGACACCTATAAAGAGTACCGCATCGGTTACAATTCCTACAACCAGGTTCTCATCGTCGAGAAAGCCGCGACGATCAAGCCGGACGGAACGGAGATGAAGGCGGACGTCGACGACGGGCACATTGTCTTCAAGTCCCTCGAGCCGAACGATTGTATCTACATCCGCTGGAAACTCAAGAACTACTACGGCGGAATGCTGTCGCAGCAATTCTGGGACGAACACTATTTCACCTCCTTTTACCCCGTCCGCATCAGCAGGTATTCTCTCCTCGTCCCGAAGGAAACCCGGTTCGCGCACCGGATGCAGTTCGCGGACGACAAGCCGTCGGTCACCGAGACGCCGGAGGGGAAACTCTACGAGTGGGAGATGAGAGACAAGCCGGCGATCCGGTACGAACAGGAGATGCCTTCGGAAGAGGATGTTGCGACGATCCTCTATATCTCCAGCGTGCCGTCGTGGGATTATATCGCGGCCTGGTTCTCGGACATCTCTAGGTCGAAGCGCCGCTCGACGGCGGAGATCCGGGAGACCGTGGCGGGGCTCCTCGGCGGGAGAGCCAACCTCACCGATGAAGAGAAGGTGAAGCTCGTTCACGATTTCATCACCGAGAACATCCGTTACAGCAGCGTCCCCTTCAGACAGTCGGCATATGTGCCGCAGCGGGCCCGGGACGTCCTTGTCCAGCGGCTCGGCGATTGCAAGGATATGGCAACGCTCTGTGTTGCGATGCTGAAAGAAATGGGGGTTGAGTCGAATTACGTTCTCGTCAACACGTGGGAGAATGGACACAATCGAAACGTCCTCCCGGGCGTTGAGTTCAACCACTGCATCGTTGCCGTTCGTTTGGACGGCAGGGTGGAATACATCGATCTCACCGCCGCCGATTTCGCGGTGGGGAGCATACCATCCGTCGTCAAAGGGGCCTTCGCCCTGCCTATCGTCGACACCGGCGCCGCGCCGATCTACCTCGACGCAAAAGCCTTCCACCCGAATTATCTCCTCCGGAAGAGCACGGCCGTCATCAACGAAGATAACAGCATGGACTTCACCTGCGTCACCCGACGCACCGGCACGATTGCCGCGGCGATGCGCTCGCGGTACCGGAACAAAAGCAAGGCGGAATGTTTTAAGAGCCTCACGCAGATCGTCGCCGAGGAGTACCCTAATGTTGAAGTGAAGGATTTTCTCTACGCGGATCTTGCGCACCTCGATTCGGTGAGCGAAGATACGCAGGTCCTCCGCATGCCCCGCTTCGTCTCAGAGGTCGGATCGTACAAGCTCATGGGAATTCCCTGGACCGACAAACTGCCGGTGAACCGGGCACTCTCATCGGAGACACGCACATATCCCTATCTCTTTGTCGAAGCCGATTCGACAGCCGAGACGATGGTGGTGAAGCTCCCGGCCGGATACCGGGTGAAGGAATTCCCAAAACCGCTCACCCTCTCGTGTCCCACGGGGAACTATCACGTCGACTATTCGTCAGCAAAGGGAGAGATCCATGCAACGCGGACCCTCGTCTACAGCACCACGACGATCATCCCGGAAAACTATATACCATTCAGGAAGTTTTACAACGATGCCTTGAAGGAGGATGGACGGCAGTTGTTGCTGGAGAAAGTCGAGTAGGGGTCCGGCAAAGGATCTGATGCATGCCGCGGCGGGAACCTCTCACTGAGTGAGGGGACCGTGCCAGCAATTCTCAATTGCGAGGGACCATGTATTGAGTTTGTGGAGGCTGAGGCCGTAGAGCTTCGATCCATCGGGGCTCAGGACGAGTCGCGTGAAGGTATCTGAACCACCGGAGAGAGTCTGGTAAAGAGAACCGTTGGCAATGTTCCAGATCTTCACCGTGCAGTCGTAGTTCCCGGTAATGAGGAATCGATTGTTGAGGATGATTGACGCCACCGTCGAAGAAGAGGCCGAGGAGTTGGGGATCTGAAGGACCCACGCCCCGGTTGAAACGTTCCAGCATGTCGTCCCTTGATCAGATGCCGCGGCGACAAGCTTGCCGTCTACGCTGAATGCCACGGGCAGATAATAGAGCGAGTTGCCGGAAAGGCGTCTGAGCGAAGACCCGCTCGAGGTTGGAATGAGGGAGACCCCCCATCCTGAAGCGGTTGCCGCTACCAGAGATCCGTCTGCTCTGATGCTGATCCTCTCTACGATCATGGAGTTTGAATTTGGCTCAAATTCATTCCCGTTGCTCAGGCTCCATACTGCTACTGAAGGTGTGTCCCCCGCCGCCACGGCGTAATGTTCCCCCAGATCGATCCCGTACATGTTGAGGTTCTTGTTCCGCTGGAAATCATGCGCAAGCCTCCCCGTGCCGATGTCATAGATGAGGAGATGGGTCTTGAACATGCCGGATAAGGTGTCGTAGTAACTTGCCGTCGTGGAAAGATAGTTGGGCGAGCTGAATTGCAGGGCATAGCCATCCATGGAGAAAGACCTGATCTCAGAGCCGCTCTGCAGGTCTTCGAGATGGATTCTGAGGTTGAAGTCGCGCCAGGCGAACTGACTGCCGTCGGGCGACAGATCGATGCTGGCGCAGTTGCTCGGGATGCTCATGGAGGAAGTGAGGGCGACGGCAGGGCTGTAGGTGACCCGCAACGTGTCAGAGATGATCACCGTGTCCGGGAAGATGGAGCGTACACGGTACTGGTAAGTTTTCGTCGTGTCGAGGTTGATGTCGGCGCATGACGTCGAATCTCCCCCCAGCCATGCGAAGGTGACAAATCCTCCGCCCGATTCGGACCGGTCAACAAAATTGTATGTCGGATTGGCCGAGGAGGAATAGGACGCGTTCTTCCACTGCAGCCCGACCGAACTCCGTGAAGTCTCGACGACCTGGAAGATGTGGGCCGCTGTATACCAAGGGTATCTTGAATACATGCCGCTTCCGTCATCCTCCTCCTCGGGAAGCTGGCACGACGGGAAGAGCAAAAGCGCAGCAAACGCCGGCGCGATGAAAAAAGCGAGTTTCATTGAAGATCTTCCCCTCGCAATCAAAAGGCGTGTGCGAGTATCGAATAGGGTCTATCTGAAGCCACCGTGAATGGAAGGAGAGAGCGCGGTCGTTCCCCCTTTCTTGAAAGCCGTCCGGGGTGGATCTTCATTCACCCGAGCGGTACAAACGAATCTACTCTATCATTGTCTAATACGCAAACGGTAAAATACCGGCGACAGGGGGCTGGGACTGAGTTTGGATCGTCATCGCGGGGCAATTTGAGCACAATACGCAAGAATCAGGCGCAACCCACCGGAGATCCTCATTGCAGTTTCTGGTCCGATGCGCTACCTTTGTCTCGCCATCATTTCCACAAATCACTAAATCTATTGTGAATTGCCATGAGCCTCTTTGATAGATCCAAAACTGCCCTGGTGGTCATCGACCTTCAGAAAGGGATCGCACAAATCCCGACCCAACCTTATCCGTCGAATGCGGTGATCGCAAACGCTTCAAGGCTGGCGAAGGCGTTCAGAAAGAACCATATACCGGTCATCCTCGTCAGGGTGACTCCGTCTCCCGACGGTAAGGATGCGCTCCAGCCGATCGCCGACAACTCGATGCAGGGAGGACCCCGGCCTCCGGAGTGGGCAGAGATTGTCCCCGAGATGGGGCCGGAGAGTGGAGATATCGTCATCACGAAGCGGCAGTGGGGAGCTTTCTACGGAACGGAGCTCGAGATGCAGCTTCGCCGTCGCAAGATCGACACGATCGTCCTCTGCGGCATCTCGACGAATGCCGGTGTGGAGAGCACAGCGCGATTCGCCTACGAATACGGCTTCCAGCAGATCTTTGTGGAAGATGCCAGCGCCGCCCGCTCGAAAGAAGAGCACGAGTATCCGATGAGGACGATTCTTCCCAGGCTCGGCAGGGTGCGTAAGACGGAAGATGTACTCGCGGAATTAGGGTAGATGGTCAGAAGACTGGTCTGTTCTTTGATTCGACTTATGCCGTACGTCACGCGATTCGACGAGCAGGCCAAGGCGGTTTCTTTTTGCGCTGCGCGCGCCGCAAGAATGCAACTGATCCAAGACCCTGCTGCAATTGTGTTTCAAAGTTACACGCTCACCCCGAGCCAGGGATAGCAACCGATGTAGCAGGCCAAAGCAGCTCCTCGACCACATTTCAGTCCTATCGGCCTCCCGTTTCCCGTCTCCCATCTTGACATTCAGAGTCTTTTCGATTACACTCTTCGCAACAGCCTCCCCGATCGAAACGATGCCGATAAGCAATGCAGCGCCTGAATTCCAGGGAACCGCATTCCTCCAACAGAATGTTGGGATAGGAGAATACGAGAGCTGTTCGTTCGACCGCTGTCTCTTCGGCAAGTCCGGCCTCTCCGAATCGCGCTTTGTCGATTGTGAGTTCCGCAATTGCGACCTGAGTCTGGCAAAAGTTTCCGGCGCGGCATTGCGAAACGTGCGATTCATCGGGTGCAAGCTCGTCGGGATTCGCTTTGACGAATGCAACAAGCTCGGCTTCTCCGTCACCTTCAAAGGTTGCAGCCTGAAGCTCTCTTCTTTCTCCAGGCTCAACCTCAAGAAAACGCGCTTCGCAGAGTGCAGCCTTCTTGAAGTCGATTTTGCCGATGCCGACCTGAGCGGCGCTCTTTTCGAAAACTGCGACCTTCTTGGCGCCGTCTTCCGGAAATCGAACCTCGAGCGGGCTGACCTTCGGACCGCCTATAATTATTCGATCGATCCCGCTCTCAACCGCGTGGCCAAAGCGAAGTTCTCGCTGATGGGTCTGCCAGGACTTCTCGACAAACACGATATCATCATTGAGTGAGCGGCGGTTTCCCGCCAACCGCTCCTGGCGAGCGATAACGCAGAAGGTTCCCGAGGTATGAAGACCGTTGTTTGAATACTCGGCAAATGAAGGAGGGATAGTATGGAAGAGAAAATCGGATTCACGTTGAACGGCAAGCCCGTCACCGTTATGGCTGACGGGGACCGAAAGCTCCTTTGGGTTCTCCGGACCGACCTGGGGCTCACCGGCACGAAATTCGGCTGCGGCGAAAGTTTCTGCGGCGCCTGCACCGTCGTCGTCGACGGCGAAGCGGTCCGCTCATGCCAGACTTCCGTGAGAGAAGTGAGTGGAAAAGAGGTCATGACAATCGAGGGGCTGGCGAAGGACGGCAAACTCCATCCTCTCCAGCACTACTTCATGGAACACGATGCGATGCAATGCGGGTACTGCACCTCCGGCATGATCATGACCGCCTATGCATTGCTCCAGAAGAAGCCCCGCTCAACTCCTTCCGAGGTCGTCGCTGGAATGGACGACAACCTCTGCCGTTGCGGTGCACACAACCGCATCCTCCTTGCCCTTGCCGACGCAGGGAAACAAATGGAAGGAGGGTTCTGAGATGAGAGACGATCAATTCTGGAAGGCTGACTCCTCGAATGACGTCACCGATTTCGCCGTGAATCGCCGCGACTTCATGAAGATCGCCGGCGGTGGGATCATCTTCCTCTTCACGATCGACGATCTCGAGGCCCTCGCGCAGCAGCGGAGCGGCCTGAACCTCGCGACCGACTTCAACGCCTATCTCCGGATCGGGGCCGACGGCCGCGTTACCTGCTATTCCGGCAAGATCGAGATGGGGCAGGGAGTCTATACTTCGCTGGCCCAGGAGCTAGCGGACGAGCTCGACGTTTCGCCCGACTCGGTCGAGATGGTCATGGGAGATACCGATCTCTGTCCGTGGGACATGGGGACCTTTGGATCTATGTCGACCAGGTTCTTCGGGCAGGCGCTTCGTACGGCCGCGGCAGAGGCACGGAATGTCCTCATTGAGATGGCATCGGAGAAGCTCAAGATCGATGCCGCCAACCTCACGGTCTCGAACGGAGTAATCTCGGATAAAAAGGATCCGAAGAAAAAGGCGACGTACGGTGAGCTTTCGGAAGGAAAACGGATCGAGCGGCACATCGGGCTGAAGAAACTCAAAGCGCCGTCCGAGTTCAAAGTCATCGGCACTTCCGCCCTGAGGAGGGACGCCGAGTTGAAAGTGACCGGCAAGGCGATGTATGCCGGCGATATCCGGCTTCCCGGCATGCTCTATGCGAAGATCCTTCGTCCTCCCGCGCACGGCGCGAAGCTCATCAGCGCCGACCTCTCCGAGGCGAAGAAGGTCGATGGGGTTCAGGTTGTGAAAGATGGGGACTTCATCGCCGTGATTCATAAGTTTCCGGATGTCGCAGAGGCTGCGCTCGGGAAGATTGAGGCGAAATTCTCCCCCTTTGAGGACCACCTTGACGATAAAAACATTTTCGAACACTTTTTGAAGGTTGCGGACGAAGGGAAGGTCATCGCGAAAACGGGAGACCTCCCGGCCGGAGAGAAGGAATCGAGCGCCACTTTCGACCAGACATACTACAACGATTACGTCGCCCATTCTCCCATCGAGCCTCACACCGCTACGGCCTCCATGGAAGATGGAAAGCTCACAATCTGGGCCTCGACGCAGACTCCTTTTCCGGCGAAGGACGAAGTCGCAAGGGAGCTCGGGCTGGAGCCGAAGAATGTCAGGATCATCACACCATTCCTCGGAGGTGGCTTTGGAGGGAAGAGCCGGAATCTCCAGGTGGTCGAAGCTGCGCGCCTCGCGAAGCTGACCGGGAAACCTGTCCAGGTCGCATGGACCAGGAAGGAAGAATTCTTCTACGACTCCTTCCGTCCCGCGGCGGTCGTCAAGATCCGATCGGGAGTCTCCGGCACCGGGGCGATGAGTTTCTGGGACTACAAGGTCTACTTTGCCGGCGAGCGCGGTGCGGTTGCTCCTTACAATATTCGTCACCACCTGACGACCGCCTACGATGCCGGCCGGAGGGGTGGACCCGGCGTGCATCCCTTTGCCACCGGACCGTGGAGAGCGCCCGGCAACAACACGAATACCTTCGCGCGCGAGTCGCAGATCGACATCATGGCGGCAAAGGCGGGAATCGATCCGCTGGCCTTTCGGCTCCAGAACCTTACCGATAAGAAGTTGATCAATGTTTTGAACGTCGCGGCCGACAAATTCGGCTGGAGCCCGGCGAAGGGACCGAGCGGGCGTGGCTACGGCATTGCGTGCGGAACCGATGCCGGCGCCTCTGTTGCATCGATCGCGGAGGTGAAGGTAAACAAGTCGACCGGGGAAGTGCGCGTCGTTCGGGTCGTCTGCGCACAGGATATGGGGCTTGCGATTAACCCCGAAGGGGCGAAAATACAGATGGAAGGATGCATCACGATGGGAATGGGGTACGCGCTCACGGAGCAGATCCATTTCAAGGATGGCAAGATCCTCGACACGAACTTCGACTCGTACGAACTCCCCCGCTTTTCATGGCTGCCGAAGATTGAGACCTTTCTCATCGAGGACAAGGAAGCCGATCCGCAGGGAGGAGGCGAGCCGGCCATCATCACAATGGGAGGAGCTCTGGCGAACGCCATCTTCGATGCCTGCGGTGCGCGGCTCTTCTCTTTGCCGATGACCGCAGAACGGGTGAAAGAGGCTTTGAAGAGCTAGTGATGTGCCATGCTGCAGGAGAATCGCCGGACGCTTTGGTCGCTGAAAGGAGGCTGAAGCGATTCCTTGTTCCCGTAATTGACCACGATGCTGGGGGCAAATCCCGCATGCGAGGTCAAGCCGCTCTTTATCACGATTTGCCGGGGGTGAGACGAAGAGTTGGTCGTGGGGTTTCGTTGGACACCCGCCCGATCTTCGCGGGTGTGACGACTGGTTCACTAGCATCATTCTTGAATGTGATCGGTCGTTCCGCCACGTCGCTCCGCGCCATTTCTAGCGGGAATCCATCTCGCCGTTCCGACCGACCGCAAAAAACCCACCACCGAATCCGCCCGGCTTGACTGTATCAAATGTGGCTGTTATATTTGGGAAGGATGCCGGCATCGCGAGCGATGAGCATCAATTCCTGGGGTCGGGGGTCCACGTGAAAATCTTCTCGCTACACTCCGAGTGTTTTCCAGGCGATTCAACCATCAATGTCCCTTTGGACGACACCCCCGGCAAACGCCCCATCCGCTGACGGCAATTCGTCTGCCTTCCCATAGCCGAAGTCGGCTCTGAATCGAACGCTCCCGCGGCACCCAACTCTCTGGGGAACCGACATGAAAACACACACCTTTCTATTGCCCCCGGTCATCCACGCCCCGTCGAAATCTTCCCACATGCTTATCCGCATGGCATGTGCGGTCGTGTGCGCGTCACTCGTCTTCGCGCAATGCGTCCTTGCGATAGGACGCGTTTATGCCCGGTATCCGAACAACGCGAACAGCCCGATCTTCAACTTAAGGATCAAGAACCTCTCCGCCGACGTAACGATCCGGGATCAGCTTGCCGTAACCCACGTCGATCAGGAGTTCGCGAACGACCTTCCGGCCCGGCTGGAAGGTTTCTATGTCTTCCAGCTTCCTGAGGGAGCTCAGGTGAACGAGATGTACCTCTGGATCAACGGCGTGCGGACACCATACGTCATCAAGAAAAAGGAAGACGCCGTCGTCATCTATTCCGAGATTGTCACAAAGCTCATGGACCCGGCGATCCTCCAGGAACTTGGGTCGAACACCTTCCAGCTCCGCATCTATCCTTTTGAGCCGAACAACACGCGGCGGATCGAGATTGTCTACAGCCAGCCGCTAACGTATTTCAAGGGAAGTATCCAGTATACTTTTCCCCTTGATATGCACGACTATACCTCTCAGCCGATCCAGCTCGTCACGCTGAGCATCGACCTCCGTTCGCAGTTCTCGCTGACGGGGGTCGAGACTTCGGTGGACCAGTTCCCGACCGCCGCGAAGGTCACAAAGATCGACAGCTCGCACTACACCGTGGCGTACGGTGCCGAGAATGTTGCCTTCTCGAAGGATTTCTACATCAAGTCGCAGTTTGCAGGAGGGCAACCGGCCATGTACTCGCTTACGTATCGCGCCCCGGACTCGCTCGGGGAGCAGCCGTATTTCGGCCTCTGGGTGACGACCCCCGACACCCTCCAGAGCGACACCTCGCGGCCGAAGACCGTCACCTTCGTCGCCGACGTTTCATCGAGCATGGACGGTCTCCGGCTCTCGCAGCTCCGCGATGTCATGCTCTCGTTCATCGATCTCCTGAGGGTGGATGACAGGTTCAATATTGTCGTCTTTAGCACGGGTGTCACCTCGTTTCGTCCCGACCTTGTCTTCGGGACGCCGTCCGCGCGCGATAGCGCCCGGGATTTCATTTCGAAGCTCAGCCCCCTCGGGCTCACGAACATCGAGGCTGCTCTCCAGACGTCGCTCTCACAGAACTACACGGATCCGTACCGTTCGTCCATTCTCTTCGTTACCGACGGACAAGCGAGCTGGGGAGAGACAAACTCGGATTCCATTGTTGCCCGATCGGTGCGATGGAACGTACACGAGGTCCCAATCTATACCGTGGGGGTCGGAGACGAAGCCGACTACACGCTCCTCGCGAAGCTGGCTCAGGCAAACGGAGGCGCCTTTGTCCGCATCACAGCCGACGATAGCCTCTATCTCAAATTCCAGGACCTCTACAGGGACGTCATCCTTCCCCCGCTCAAGGACCTCGCGATGAACTATGGGGCATTCGATGCCTACGACGTCCACCCGGCAACCATGCCGGCCCTCCACGCCGGAGACCAGCTCCTTCTTGCCGGAAGGTTCACGAAGGTGGGGACGTATCCGCTCTCGCTCAACGGCTCCGTCGAGGGAACGCCCTTCTCGGTTTCGGCAAATGTCGCATTCGCGGACACGGATCGATCCCTGCTCGCTCTCGCCCGCTATTGGGGGGCGCTCAAGATCCAGAGCCTTCTCGATATCATCTCTTCAACCGGGGAGCAACCGGAGCTTGTGAACCAGGTCATCTCCCTGAGCATGCGGTACAGCGTGCTGTCGCCCTACACGGCGTTTCTCGTCGTTGAGACCGCTTCCTCGGGAGGCACCCTCGTCGCCGATGGTTCGCAGCAACCGGTGAAGTTCTCCCTGGAACAGAACTATCCTAATCCTTTCAACCCCACGACGACCATCCGGTACTCTATCCCTTCGGCTCTCTCTGGACCGCAGTTTGTCACGTTGACGATCTACGATATCCTTGGAAGGCGGGTCCGCACACTCCTTGCAGGGGTCAAGGCTGCGGGAGTCTATGAGATTCAATGGGATGGGAAGGACGATGCGGGAAGGGTGCTCCCTTCCGGTCTATATTTCTTGCGGCTGTGTGCCGGAGGCGAAGCCGCCGTCCGATCAATGATGCTCCTCAAATAACTCAAACTGCGACATGGGACTCTCATGAAAACGTCATTCGGAATGGTCTACGTTCTTCTCACGCTCATGATCCCCGCGGGCGGTCGGGCCTCGGACAAGGCGCGTTTCGACGTACAGGAAGCGAGCGTTCTCCACGGGCTGGCAAAAACGTCCGGCGAAGCGCCCGTCGGTTGGAAGGTCGGAGGGACGATTGGGGAAGTCGCAGTTCTCAGCGGCGGGTATTTTACGATCGGCACTGTGGCTGGCACGACATCGTCTCCTCTCGACGATCACTGCGGCGTTCTCTTTGGCCACCCGTACGCGAAAACCTCCTACCCCATCTTTCAACTTGATGGAGGCGGATGGAAGAAACCGGAGGAGATCTTCTCGCCTGATTCCTCCCAGGCGACTCCCCAGGCGGACAACATCCTCCTGGTCTTCAGCGGCACCTCGTCCATCCAGGCGTCGGTGACCTACCTGATCATCAACCAGGGACAGCAGGTGGAAGTCGTTACGAGCGTGAAGAACAACGACGACCACTCTCATTCCGTCGGTGTGGGATTCATGATCGACCCCGCTCTTGGGATTCACGGTGACGGCGTTCTTGCCGTCGGAGGGAATCTTCTCCTCAGCGAATCGTCGATGGACTCTGGCTCGATCTTGGGCAAACCGCTCGTCATTTCGGAGCGAAGAGGAACTCATGCGGGGCTCAAGTGCTCGCTCAGCTTTCCCAACGGTACGCCGTCGGCACTGACGGCCGCCAACTGGCAGACGCTCCTCTCCGCAGACGGTCCGCCGATGGGTGGCCTCGCGGCCCCGGGTCGGATCTATGACCTCGACCTCGATTTCACCTGGAACGCCGTGACAGTGCCCGCTCAGGGGACGGTCACCCGTTCGTTCATGATCTCGCTTGAATATCCGGATTTCGGCAACGGAACGTTTGCCAGATGGGATGTTCCATCCTTCCTGACGCTCGACAACGGCGTGATGTTTCCCTCCGGGTTCACCGCCACGGTCGATGTGTTCAACCAGCATTCATCCTCCGTCACCTCGACCCTCAAAGTTCTTCCAAATACACTCATCACGAACACCGGCACCGACAAGACCCTTGTGATTGGAGTGCAGGGCCACGGGTATGCCCCGATCCCTCTCGAGGTCTCCGAAGTCTACGAGCCGACGGTCACCGACCTCATCCTCTCCACGACTGAAACACTCCAGGGATCTCCGGACTCCCTCATTATTCCGGTCTTCATTCCGCCGACCCCGGTCTCCGACACGGGCCTCACGGTGACGATCGATTCGCTCGCAAAGAGGGGGGCTAGCGGAATCTCGATCTTCTTTGAAGCGATGCGCAACGCGACGAAGGAGAAGCTTGTCTCGCTGAAATCAACGAACGTATTTCTTTATGAAGACGATCTCCGGATCCCGAGTTTTGTGCTGGGGAAAGACACATCGGGGGGAAAGAATTCCGAAGATATCGTCTTCGTGCTCGATGTTACCGGGAGCATGTCGAACCAGATCGATGGAGTGAAGAACAATATCACCGAATTCGCCGACAGTCTGACCTCACGCGGAGTTGACTACCGCCTGGCGCTTGTCACCTTTCTTGATGCGGTCGAAAACGTCTACGCCTTCACCTCGAGCGTCGCGACCTTCAAGGATGAGGTCTCGCTGCAGTATGCCCACGGGGGAGGCGACCTCCCGGAGAATTCCCTTGACGCATTGTATACGGCGTCGCAACTTCCGTACAGGTCCGATGCAGGACGCGTGATCGTTTGGATCACGGACGACCGCTACCACGAGAAGGACGACGTAACCACGCGGGACCGGCAGTCTGTTGTCAACGCGCTCCTCGCGAACGATATCGTCGTCAACTCAATCGGGACCGCCATGTACCAGACCGATTGGTACCGACCGATCACCGACCCGACAGGCGGACAATGCTATGATATCTCCGGCAATTTCCGCGACATCCTCCTTGATATTGGACGGTTGCAGTCGATTTCGCGCTACATGCTGACGTATACTTCTCCCTCGACGAGCGGTGGGAGCCGGACGGCGAAGATCGAAGTGCACTACGGAGGGGTGGGGGGCTCCGCCTCGGTGAATTACACCCCCCCTGGCGGAGGAGGAGTAGCGGGAAAAATCGTCTGCTTCCCAAACCCCTTCAACCCGCAGACGACGTTCAGGTTATCGATACCCGCCAAAGGATACGCGAGGATTTCCGTCTACAGCCTCCTCGGGCAACGTGTCAGGACCCTGGACGTGCGTGCCGGCGGAGATGTCATCGACGTGGTGTGGGACGCAACCGACGACGCCGGACGTCGTGTCGCTTCGGGAATCTATATCGTGAGGTCAACCGTCTATTCCCCGGGAGGAGAGGTCGTCGCGTTGGGAACACTCAAGGCACTCTTTTTGAAATGAAAGGCACACGGATATGAGGTCATACTCGCGAATCATCCTTCTCCTTCTTGCCTCCGCGTTCCCTGCGCTTACGGCGATGGCCGACGGCCTCATGCGCCCGGTCAGTACATCGTATCCCAAAGACTTTCTCCGCCACAGGACGACGAATGTCGACGTGACGATGTACGGGCAGGTAGCGCAAACGAAGGTCTATCAGGAGTTCGTCAATGAATGGGATGCCTCCACGGACGCCATCTTTTCATTCCCGCTTCCTCCCGATGCCCGGGCTACGAACTTCACCTATTGGGTGGGGGACAGCGCCTACAAGGCCGTTCTCCAGGTAAAGGATCAGGCTCCAAATCCGGGGACAGGATCCGGGGGGATTGATGCCTCACTGAACATCTACCTCGGGCCGAACGCAATCCGGATCCTCATCCACGGGATTGCGGCGGGAGCTCTCCAGCGCGTGCAGCTGGAATATCTCTCGCTCTGTGATTTTCACCAGGGAACTGTGGAGTATCACTACCCGCTCGGCACTTCCGACTTTTCTCCTTATCCGATCGACGATGTCTCGTTCACCTTCCGGGTCAATGCCACCGGGGACATCCAAACGACCAACCTCGTGGGAATTTCATCGCCGACGATGACGACGCAGGATGCCAGACATCTTATCGTCTCAGCCGACCAGCCAAAAATGTACCTCACGAGCGACCTTTCCTTCTCATACAGCGTAAAGCACGACTCACTCGGCATCGATTTCTATTCGGTGGCAAGCGACACGATGGACGGGCATTTCGTCATGATGCTGAACCCGCCGAGCGGAGGAGCGGATGCAACCGTGTTGCCGAAAAACGTCGTCTTTGTCGTCGACTGCAGCTCGGAGCTTCTCAACGAGTCGCTCGACGCAAGCAAGGAAGCAATCTCGGGATGCATCAGGAACCTTGGCGCGGCCGATTCGTTTTCCGTCGTTGCGTTCGATTACAGCGTTCGGGTTTGGAGCTCCCGGCTTCTCCCGGCAACCGGGGCAATGACCGATTCCGCGGTGGCCTATCTCACATCACTCGGCTACAGCCCCGGGTCTAACCTCTCCTCTGCGCTGACGGCCTCGCTCGGAATATTCAAGAATCCCGATGCAAACAATTTCATCATCCTTGTCAGCGACGGCAAGGTGGTGATTGATCCGAAGGCGGTCCGTGCACAGAATACGCTGAAGGCGGCAATCTTCCCCGTTTCGGTCGCAACAACCGCGGGGCGCCAGCGTCTTGAGATGCTTGCGTACCTGAACTACGGCTACCCGACTTTTTTCCCGACCAACGGGGACATCACCGGCGAAATGCTGAGACTATTCGATGAGGTGAGCTATCCCGTTTGGCGGGATGTCCGTTATGAGATCAGCTCGAGCGTCTACGACCTCCTCCCAGTCGGACTTCCGAACCTCTTTAAGGGTTCAAGGATGTTCCTCGCAGGGAGATACAAAACGCCGGGGACTCTCACCCTGTCGCTTGCGGGATGGACATCCGCGGGGCCGACATTCCTCGACCTGCCGTTGACGTTCTCCGCATCGAAAACGGAAAACGATTTTGCCAAAATATTCTGGGCGAAGGAGAAGATCGACGACATTGAGAGGACAATCTCCGTGTACGGCGCCACCGACTCACTGAAGAAGGCCGACATCGCCCTGAGCCTCGGCTACGGGGTAAGGTGCATGTATACGGCTTATGTCGCCGATCAAAACGTTTCGGGAGGAACACCGGTCGCGGAGCAGGTGACCCTGTCCGCTGTGGCGGCAACCCGTACTGCGACAGGGGTGTCGATAGTATGGAAGGCCTCGCTCCCCGCGAGGGTGAAGAGGGTGAACATCTACCGCAAGACGCCGGCCGACGAGGCGCTCCGGCTTATCGCATCGGTCGGGGGGGATACGGGTTCCTATTTTGACCTCTCCGCACCGAAAGGAAAGGTCTTCTACCGTATCGAGCTCGTCACCGATGACGGAACTTCTCTTTTTTCAGACATCGTGAACCCCGACGGCGCTTCGCCGGTGTTGTTTGACCTCGGGCAGAATTTTCCGAACCCGTTCAATCCCGTCACGCAGATCGAATACTCCGTAGCGGAGGCTGGGTTCGTTTCACTCGCGGTCTACAACACGCTGGGAGAAAGAGTCGCGGTGCTTATCAATGAGCAAATGCCCCGGGGAATCTACACGGCCAGCTTCAACGGCTCCTCACTCCCAAGCGGCGCCTATTTCTACCGACTTTCCGCGGGAACGTTCGTTCAGACAAAACGAATGCTTCTGATGAAATAGTCGCGCCGGTGTGAAGAAAGAAGAGAGAAGAGAAAAGAGATAAGCTCGCGGCCGATTCCACCTTTGCCTTTCTTTCCAAAGAGAGAGACAAGGTCAAAAGCTCATCGTCGCTTCTTCTCTCTTGGATTCTATATCCTACGACTTGTCTTTTCTGTCTCCTGTATTCTGTATTCTATCCAAGAAGCACCATCTTTTGCCCCCGGCCGCCCTAAATCAAGCTGAGTACTGAAGCTTCGGTGACACGGCAGAATCTCCTCCGCTGGAAGAGTGTTCTGTGCGGGTGGAGGGAGAATGGATCAGAGTCTGCAAGGAGTTGATCTTCCCGGATTGCCTCAGCAGGAGGGGTCTCTTCAACCCTTTAACCCCGCGACAATCTACTTCTAGCGTATCAGAAGCAATCGATCGTTCTCTCTTGCGCTTCATTCACCTCCTCCTTAGATTATCTTTTGCCGATATTCATCAACCCCAACCTGTGTGACTCTGGAGTCTTGAGTAAGGAGCGGGGAATGACGAGCAAGATGTGAGAAGTAAGGACAGCAACCGAGGAATTCGACTCCGAACCTTGGACTCCGGACCTTGGTCCCAGGACCTAGAACTCAGAATCAAGCCTTGCGAAATCAGAACTCCAAACCTCGAACTAACAACGAACGGACAACAATATGCCCACTCCCTTCCACGCCACAGCCCTCACTCTTTCGCTTACCGTCAAAGAGCTTCAAAAAAGTCTCGCCTGGTATACCGACGTCATCGGTTTTGAAATCGACCGGAAGATCGAGCGTGACGGTGTCCTGAGGGGAGTTGCCCTCAAGTCCGGAGATATCCGTCTCACGATCAATCAGGATGATGGGGCAAAAGGATGGGAGCGGATCAAAGGTCTCGGCTTCTCGATCCGGATCACTACCGACACCGACATCGACGCTTTCGCGGCGCGGATAAAACAACAAGGTGGGAAGCTCGACCTCGAGCCAACCGATATGTCGTGGGGCGTGCGCCTTATCCGATTGACCGACCCGGACGGATATAAGATCTCGGTGTCGATGCCAAAGAAATAGTCGGGCGAGTCTCGGTCCAGGCAGCCGCAGGCGGGACGGAGATTCGTTGGGAACGCAGAATGTGTCAGTCCATTGCCGTTGCTCATTTTACAGGATCTGGCATTGACAAAGTTTGCAGCGGAAGGATCTCTCCGAGACCTTCAAGCCGGAACGCTCGTTGGGGTGATTGTTTTTGATCTTTTCGTGTGATTTGTCGTAGCAGGAAACCTAGGAGAGGAAAATGAGAGCATCATTGATTTCGGCGGCATGCATTGTTGTTACACTTCGTCTGGTCGGACAATCCGCCTCATTCCAGACCTTTATGAATCCGGTCATCCCGGGGGACCATCCCGATTGCACGTTGTCCAGGGTGGGGAACGACTACTACACAACGGGATCATCCTTCAACCCCACGCCGGTCATCTATCATTCCACCGACCTTGTCCACTGGGAGGCGGTCGCGCAACCCGTAAGCGCATCATGGGCGCAATACGGCGACGCTCCGGCCGGAGGGTGCTGGGGTGGCCAGGTTGTCAATCACGGGAACAAGTGGTGGGACTTCTTCTCCCGGGGCAACCAGATGTACTTCGTGACAGCCGACAATGTCCGCGGCCCCTGGTCGCTTCCAACCCTCATGAGCACTCCCTCCCCCGTTCCCGGCCTTGGATATGATAACTCGATCTTCATCGACGATGACGGAAGCTGGTACCTGCTCGTGAAGAACGGTCAGGTTAATAACTGGGTCGTACAACTTGGCCCCGACGGTCAGCCGAGCGGAGCGGTCTACAACCTTTGCTGGATCAACCCGGCACCGAGCTACCCGTACAGCTGGGCGGAAGGTCCGGTGATGTGGAAACACAACGGCTACTATTATTATGTCTTCGCCCGCGACGTCTCGGGGGGAGAGAAGGTGCTACGCAGCCGCACGCTTACCGACAGCTCGTCGGCATGGACAAACCTCGGGGATTTCTTTAACCTTTCCGACCGGCAGGCCTCGGGAGCGTTGTTTCAGAATCCGAACCATTGTTCGGCCGCGGTGATGCTCGACGACAGCACGAGCTGGGTCGTCCATCCTCTCTGGCGCAACGGGAACAACAATGAATGGTACGGCCAGGGCCGGCAAGGGCTTCTCAACCAGGTTCGTTATGACAGCACCGGCAAACCGACCGCCGATTATCCGACGAATGTTCCCCGAACCGCGCCGATGCTTCCGAGCAGCGGCATACCCTGGATGGTTCCTCACGCCGACTTCTTTGAATCGTCGGACCTGAATCCCGAGTGGTCGTTTCTTGGATATACTCCGACAGGATCGTTCGTGACGCCGCAGGGAACGGGCTGGATCACTCTTTCGCCCAAGGGAAAGGCGAACACGATCATCAAAAACGACGCCGAGCATAATTATTCTCTCATGACGTATGTGGATTTCAGTCCGCAGGCGACGACCGATCAGGCGGGGATCTGGATCTTCAACGGCCTGCAGACGCTGTACGCGAAGCTCTACAGTTCCGTCGACAGCCTGGGCAACAAGATCATCGGCTTCAGCTACGAGTCGACGCTCTACACGGTAAAATCCCCCCTCACCGGCTCGAACACGATCGTGTGGCTGAAGCTCGTGCGGGTCAATCACGTCCTGACCGGGTATTGCAGCGCCGATGCCCACAACTGGGGCCAGGTCGGAAACAGCATCAATGTTGCGGACATGGACGGTCTGCAATCAAACTACAATTCGTGGACGGGGAACCGGCAGGGTCTCTTCACGCAGGGTCGGTCGGCCCGTTTCAACTGCTACATCTACCGGGACGCCTACACGCCAATCCTCGCAGAATGTCCCGCAAACCAGAACGGAACGACAGTCTCGGCAAGGGTCAACGGTATCAGCTCACTTGACAATATTCACAACGGCGATTGGGCGCTTTATGCCGGAGTGGAATTCGGCGAGGCAGGCTACGACAAGCTCCCCGATACGTTCCAGGCGACCGCTTCATGCGCTTCCGGGGGCGGGGTCATCGAGGTGTGGCTCGATTCGCTCGACACCGGAACGAAGATCGCCTCATGCACGATCGATACGACGGGGAGTTGGAGCAACTACGCGACGTTCTCGGGAAGCATCCAGACCCCATTTTTTGGAATGCACGACGTCTACCTCAAGTTCACCGGAGCAGGAAGCGGAAAGCTTTTTATGCTCCAATCGCTCGTCTTCAAAGACAGCACCCATCCCGAGACATCCGTCGGCCCCGAAAGGTCCGAGTTCGTTCCCTCATTCTTCGAGCTGGATCAGAATTATCCCAACCCGTTCAATCCGACGACCCGGATAAGGTACTCCCTCTCCGATCCCGGTTACGCTTCGTTGAGAGTTTATGACATCCTCGGCCGCGAAGTCGCGACTCTTTCGGAGGGCGTGCAGCCGGCGGGCGACCACGTGGTGAGCTTCGATGGGCGTGGTCTCTCGAGCGGTGTCTACTTCTACCGCCTCGCCGAAGGGGCTTTGACGGCAACGCGAAAGCTCATTCTCCTGAAATAGCTTCAGTCGGCTTCCACGCCGGATCATTGGTACGATCTTGCTGAACCGATGACCCTGGGCGCCACGGCCACAATATTTTTGCTCGCCGCAAATACAAAAGCACATGCCGCCCCTGACGGGGCTCAAATGATTTTCCCTCCGTTCGTTGCTATGGACATCTCGCCCCTACGGGGCTGGCGGTCTGCCTTCCATAAGGATATCTCCATCGATCCTCCCCGATCCGTATCGCGGTTGTCCACGGACGCAAAAGCACATGCCGCCCCTGACGGGGCTCAAATGATTTTCCCTCCGTTCGTTGCTATGGACGTCTCGCCCCTACGGGGCTCGCTGTCTGCCTTCCATAAGGATATCTCCATCGATCCTCCCCGATCCGTATCGTGGTTGTCCACGGACGTAAAAAGCACATGCCGCCCCTGACGGGGCTTGCATTCCGTTTAATCACCCCGATCCACGCGACGCAGCCCGGCCCGCCATCGCGCATCCCCTCTTGACATAAGACCAAAAATTCGTTTACTTACTCGTGTAAGCTACGACAATTACACGATCTTTTCAGGCGCCGCCGACATAGAATGGCAAGGCACATCACACAAAAGGACATTGCGAAGAAGCTCGGCGTCAGCCGCGTCACCGTTTCAAAGGCGCTCAGCGAAGATGCCGACATCTCGACGGAGATGAAGCGAAAAGTGAGGGCAGCCGCTGCCGAAGCAGGCTACATCATCCATCATGGCGCCCGCTCGCTTCAAATGCGCAGGACGAATACGATCGGCGTCGTTATTCCCGACATCTCGAATTCCTTTTTCTCCCGCGCGATTCGCGGGATCATCGACAAAGCAACGGCTCGGGGGTACCACGTCATCCTTACGGTGTCTGACGAAAATGCCGAGACCGAACGTGAGAATATTCATACCCTGCTGTCGTATCGCGTCGATGGATTGCTCGTCGCTCTCTCGAAGGATCCCGATGATTGGACGATCTTCGATCAAGCCCGAAAGATGGATGTTCCGCTCGTCTTCTTCGATCGGGTGCCGGACTCCTCGGAATTCAGCACCGTCGCCGTCGACAATCGGAAGGCGGCTCAGAAACTCGTAGAGTTTGTGATTTCATCCGGCTACGACAAAATCGGACATCTCGCCGGAAGCCAGACGCTGGCGATCGGGCGCAACCGGATGGCAGGGTATCTCGCCGCCCTCAAGAAACACGGGATACCACGCAGAAATGACTGGATTATCTCGGGCGGGTTCGACCGTTCGTCCGGCTACGAGGGCTTCCTGAGACTTCTGCAAGCCCGCGATCGTCCGGATGTTATCTTCGCGGCAAACGACCGGATTGCCCAGGGAGCCTACAAAGCAATCAAGGAGGTGAAGCTTGCGATTCCCGACGGCATCGGCGTTGTCGCCTTCGGCCATAGTGAATTTGCGGAGCTTCTTCAGCCGAAACTCACGATCATCGATTGCCCCCCCGTCGCGCTAGGGCAGCAGGCTGTGGAAATCCTCTTTTCGGAAATTGCGAACCCTGCCACGAAACGTCGACATCGTTCGCTTCTGAAAACGACACTCGAGGTGGGTGAATCCCTGCTCGTGAGGAAGGGACAATTTGCGGAAGCGGAAGTCATGCGACTCTCTTCGAACGAATGATTTGCATCTATCAAAGACAATATCGTCAGCACCACAGACTGATTCTTCGGAATGTTGATGCGGCCTGCGTCACGAAAGGACCCAACTTTGGAAATTTTCGTCTCGGAACGCATGGCCGGTCACTTCGCACAACCCGCTGAATTCTCCTCTTGCGTGGAGGGTTCCGGGAATGAAGGTGGATCAGAAGAGCGATTACGTGAGACGGAAAAATCTTCATCGGCGACTCCGCTCGAGGTGGTCGTCATGCAGCTCAGATGACAGGATGGAATTCCGGCCCCAAGATGCGGACCTATTGGCTGGGTTCCATCTATAATAAAGTAGAAGAAAGCGAGCGCGACTTTTTGTGATGCATGCTGGGGCAGGACGGAACAATCCCTCGATTTCCATGGCCGGGATCGGTCACCCTGTGACGGCATCAGTTTCCCACCCCTGCTTTGAGGAGACTAGTGCCCGGGGAAATCTTAGCGGCGGCAGGCCCCTTCTCTGGGCGGATATGGCGCCCCAGAGCAAAATGCACTATGCCGGCCTGCCAATTCCCAAAAATGATAAACGGCAGTCCGCGTCCGAAGGGCATCCGGATGGTCTCCCGGGAGGATCCCAAAAAAAGATACTTCCAAGGAAAAAAGACTTGACTCATTTGAATGTTTCATTTATCATTAAACCGATTCAAGTCGATTTGAATCGACACTAGCCGAAGTTCAAAAGAGACGGAGAGCGGCCGACGCAGGTTTCAGAGGATGCCGTATGAAGCCGTCTCAGGCGACAGATGTTTGCAGAGGCGTTTGACAGATGCAGGGAGTGGTCGGGGGGTGCATGGCGGGTGAGAGCCCGTAGTGCGAAATGAACCTGAATTCTGCTGAGCGTTGTTCAGGATTTCTGTGGGAGACAATCTGATGCAGCTCATCATTCACAATGCGAGGTGGGCTTTCCGTCCGGGGTTGGTTCCGGGCGTGGATTTTGAATCTGTGCGGTTGGTGTAGTCGATGACATGCAACGATTGCTACTCGTGACACTATCGAATCCCATCTTGAGTGTCCCGATCCGTCAGGAGAGACGGCATGTACTCTTTCTTCTGATCCTCCTCCTGGTTTTCCCGGCGTGACCGCCCAGAGTTTCTCTTCACGAGGCGTTCCTGTGTTCAACGTAGCTTACGAGTTGCCTTACCGTTGGAAGCTGATGCCAGCCTTCCCCTGGAGAAGTACGGAGGTCGGGGAACGGGTTGGTTACAATTTTTCACTTACTCGTGTAAGTTTTCGCCGAGGGAGCAAGGCAAACCCTTGAACGCCATGCGCGTCGACCGTGGCCCGGGATGTTTCTTTCTCGGCGTTCTGCGGTTCGGTGCGTCTGAAGACCGAGGAGACTCCGTCCACAACTGTAATGAAGTTGAGCTTTCACGAAAGAACGCGTGTTTTGTACTTCATCATTCCAAAAACCAATTGAAGAGCCGGCCATGAAAATCTCGCTACCATTTTTTACGCTCGTGCTGGTCCTGTTGCTCGCCGTTGCCTGCGCAACTGCTCAACAGGAGTCAGGACAAATTCGCGGTGCGGTGAAAGACTCGGTCACCGGTGGAGTCCTGCCGGGGGCAAACGTCTTGGTCGTCGGCACCAGCCTAGGCAGTGCGACAGATATCGACGGCAACTTTGTCGTCCGTGGGGTCCCTCCCGGAACGTACAGGCTCGCGGTTCGCTACATCGGCTACAAAGGAAGAGAAATGTCGGTGGAGGTGAAACCTGCTTCAATACTGGAGATCAACCTCTCTCTGGTGCCTCAAGCGGTCGAAGGTCAAGAAGTCATCGTCACTGCGCAGTCCCAGGGACAGAAAGCGGCCATCAACCAGCAACTCATGTCCAACACGATCATCAATGTTGTTTCTGCGGAAAAGATCCACCAACTTCCCGATGAGAACGCTGCAACTGCGCTGAGCCGTTTGCCCGGAGTTTCTCTTATGAACGGCGACGAGGTTGTCATCCGAGGTGTAGAAGCAAAGTTGAATCAGGTTCTTATTAACGGGGTTGAATTACCTTCAACGGATATGAACGACCGATCGACAAACCTCGGCTTCATATCTTCAAACATGCTTTCCGGTATTGAAGTCGTGAAAGCGCTTACGCCCGATTTGGACGCAAACGCGATTGGCGGCGTGGTTAATTTGAGATTACGGGAAGCACCGGAAAATCCCCATTTTGACGTGCTTGCTCAGGGCAATTACAACTCGCAGGATCATGTATGGGATAATCACAAATTCTGGTTCAGCGCGAGTGATAGGTTCTTCGACAACAAGCTTGGTGTATTTCTCCAGGCTAATGACGACCGTTCCGACATTGGCAACCAGAGTGCAAGCGCCAGTTACGGAGCCTTTGGAGCGGGCGCTCAACTTCCATACGGCGAGGCGGTGTACGAGATGAATAGTGCAAGTTTGGAGGATGATGTAGACCTTGTTGAGAATAACGGCGGGAGTCTCATCCTGGACTATAAGCTCCCGAATGGAAAAATAGTGTTTCAGAATACCATAGCACATACTTCTGAGGACCTCTCCCACTATATTAACACCATGAATTTTAGCGGCACACCTTCGGTGGGATACACATTGTTCCGCAATTTATACGGAAAGGATCTCCTCGTAAATTCTTTACAGGCCGAAAACTCTTTCGGTGATCTTAAGGTGCAAGCAAGTCTGTCGCATTCATATTCCGATGAATATACCAGAATACGCTATGGCGATGCCGGTACAAACTACGGATTTAACAATATATCAAAAGTTGTCGCTCCGTATGGCTATGACGCCACCGGCAATCCTAGAAATTTCAACGGCCAGCTTTTAACGCTGACGATGAATAATGTTTATTCCATTTTTAACAACCTTAATCCTGCAGATGCTGACAGTGCTACACTGGAAGGCTGGATGGGGATGAATACTCAGGCTTTTCACCAGCATTTATACAATGGATCACTTGATCTTTCCATGCCTGTGACTTTCTCCGATGAATTAACGGCAACATTTAAAGCCGGCGGCAAGTTTGTCAGAACAACGCGTACGAACGACCCCAATACGTGGTACGGCGGTGCAGAATGGTATAACACCGTCCATAATTTTTTCCCCGGTATCTATAATGGCGATACTTACCATATGAGATACACACAGGTCTGGCAACATGATTCCAAAAGAGGAAGTTATTTCCTCAGCGATGAATACAATTTTACGAATGGTTTTCAGTATGAATTTAACGTCCCCCTGCTGGATAGCTGGATGAATGCATCACGGCCAGGCTGGTCAACGGGGCCATTATGGAGTGAAACCTTCCATAACGATTTTAACGGAGCGGAGATATTTTCGGCCGGTTATCTAATGGGTACTTTTGATCTCTTTTCGAGGCTGACATTGATTACCGGTTTACGGTATGAGTTTTATAATATGAACTACGACGCCAACTTCACGTATGTTACGCACGGAGTGTACGGTGATGCAATTAGTACTGAAGTTGGGAGCATTAAAGACGCCGATGGCAATCCATTACCATCTCAATATCATACTGTTAATCGCAACGATAACAATGTCTTCCCCGATGCACTGCTGAAGTACAAAGTCAATGACTGGTCGGACGTGAGGTTTGCTTATACCAACGGTATTTCCCGCCCGGATTACCTGGCAATTATTCCAAAGACGTATTTTGTCCAGGATTACAATACGCTTGAAGAAGGAAATCCGACACTAAAAGCGACGACAGTTCAAAATTTTGACCTTGGTGTATCGTTTTACAGTAATCAAATCGGTCTGTTTACGGTAGGAGGCTTCACTAAAACACTGGACAATGTAAATCTGCCGGTAACAATCTATTATGAATTTGCTCCTAACTATAATGTACCGGTTCCGGATTCTGCGACATGGGCTACGTATCGATTAACTCCTCCGTTTCCGACGACTCCGCTTACAACGACTGTCAATAACAATCATCCGGCTTATGTGAAGGGTTTGGAATTCGATTGGCAGACAAACTTCTGGTACTTACCAAAACCCTTCAACTCGCTTGTGCTCGATGTTAATTATACAAAGTGCTCTTCAGAGATGGATTACCACCAGGTCTTAGCGAAAGATAGCACGTACCTGGACATACATCGTCACTCAGTAATTGTAAAATATAATACAGATACGGTTCGCACGGCAAGACTGCTTCACCAGCCGAATGATATTGTAAATGCTGATCTTGGTATTGATTATAAAGGGTTTTCAGGACGTATATCCTTTAATTTACAGGGGAACGTGATAAACTATATCGACCCCCAGGGAAGACCGGAAACAGATCAATACACAGGCGATATCGACAGATGGGATTTTACGATAAAACAACAGCTACCGATTGACGGTTTGAGCATCGCTTTGAACGGAATGAACATTTTCCACAATCCTATAAAGATATACCAGAAGTTCAGAAGAGATGCGAATTTGCCGATTACAGAAAACCTTCAACAGGTCCTGTACGCACCGACGATCTTCGAAGCTAACTTACGATATTCTTTCTGATGACGGTACTATAGCGACAGTAAAGAGAAACTCTTTTGTTGAACAGATCTAAGGAAGACTGAAGCGGTCAACGTTAGTACAATGCCCGGGAACGGCTGTTGTTTTGAACTCTGTGGACGTGAAGAGAGAAGTGGTACTGCCTGAGAGCATTGAAAACCAGTACATCGCTTGGTGCCGTGGGGAGGTCGCTCCCGCAGCTCCCCTTGGAGCGTGTTCGCTGCAACAGGAGATTCCGAAAATTGTTTCTCTCGATGTGGTCCTTACAACAACTGAATATTCAGCCGCAATTATGAGAATTCAAAATGAAAACATGTCTCAGAATTTTCACATTCATTTCGCTGCTGTTCCTTGGCGCTCCTCCCCTTTTCGCACAGCAGGAATCTGGTCAAATTCACGGTACGATCACAGACGCCACCACGGGCGAGGCGTTGATTGGGGCCAACATCACACTAAAAGGTACTAGTTTAGGTGCAGCATCGGATGTCTACGGCGCATACCGAATACCCGGCATTGCTCCAGGTTCCTACACGCTGAGCGTTCGGTTCATTGGATACAAAGGAAAGGACTTGCCTGTTCAAATACAATCAGGTGCGTCGCTTGAGCAGAATTTTGCCCTCACGGTTCAGGCGGTCGAAGGTCAAGAAGTCGTCATCACTGCTCAGGCCCAGGGACAGAGAGCGGCCATCAACCAGCAGCTCATGTCCAACACGATCATCAATGTCGTCTCTGCGGAAAAGATTCACCAACTTCCCGACGAGAACGCTGCAACCGCGCTGAGCCGTCTGCCCGGAGTTTCTCTTATGAACGGCGACCAGATTGTCATTCGAGGTGTGGAAGCAAAGTTGAACCAGGTTCTCATTAACGGCGTTGAATTACCTTCAACAGATATGAGCGACCGATCGACAAACCTCGGCTTCATATCTTCAAATATGCTTTCCGGTATTGAAGTCGTGAAAGCGCTTACGCCCGACCTGGACGCAAACGCGATTGGCGGCGTGGTTAATTTAAGATTACGGGAAGCACCGGAAAATCCCCATTTTGACGTGCTCGCTCAGGGCAATTACAACTCGCAGGATCACGTATGGGACAATCACAAATTCTGGTTTAGCGCGAGTGATAGGTTCTTCGACAATAAGCTTGGTGTATTTCTCCAGGCGAATGCCGACCGTTCCGACGTTGGCAACCAGAGTGCAAGCGCCAGTTACGGAATCTATGGCGCGGGCGCTCAACTTCCGTACGGCCAGGCGGTGTACGAGATGAATAGTGCAAGTTTGGAGGATGATGCCGACCGCATTGAAAATAACGGCGGAAGCCTCATCCTGGACTATAAACTCCCGAACGGAAACATAGTGTTTCAGAATACCATAGCACATACCTCTGAGAATCTCGCCCACTATATTAACACCATGAATTTCAGCGGTACACCTTCGGTGGGATATACATTGTTCCGCAATATATACGGAAAGGATCTCCTCGTAAATTCTCTGCAGGCTGAAAACTCTTTCGGCGATCTTAAGGTGCAAGCGAGTCTGTCGCATTCATATTCCGATGAATACACCAAAATACGATATGGCGATCCCGGCTCGAATTTTCAGTTTCAGAATGTCACCACAGCTGTCGCTCCGTATGGCTATGACGCCACCGGCAATCCCAGAAATTACAACGGTCAGCTTCTAACGCTGACGATGAATAATGTCTATTCAGTCTTCGACAACCTTAATCCTGCCGATGCTGACAGCGCCTCGCAACAAGGTTGGGTCTCCATGCAAACGGACGCTTTTCACCAGCACTTATACAATGCATCACTTGATCTTTCAATGCCGGTGACGTTCTCCGATGAGTTAACGGCGACGTTTAAAGCCGGCGGCAAGTTTGTCAAAACGACGCGTACGAACGATCCCAATAAGTTCTTCGGCGGCACGACCTATTATAACTCGGTTCACAATTTCTTCCCCGGCGTCACGAATGACGATGCCGTAGCCGATCATGTGAGATATACGCTGGTGTGGCAACATGCTTCCAAAAGAGGAAGTTATTTCCTCAGTGATGAATACAATTTCAAGAACGGTTTTCAGTATGAATTTAACGCCCCCCTGCTGGATAGCTGGATGACGCAATCAGAGAAAGGCTGGTCAACCGGCATTTCGGGGGGTGAGACCTGGCATAACGATTTTAACGGATCAGAGGCATTTTCGGCCGGCTATGTAATGGGTACTTTTGACCTGTTTTCGAGGCTCACATTGATTGCCGGTTTACGGTATGAGTTCTATAATATGAACTACAACGCCAACTTCACGTATGTCACCGGCGGAGTGTACGGTGACGGAATTAGTACTGAAGTTGGGAACGTGAGAGATGCTTATGGCAATCTGATGCCTTCCAAATTTTATACTGTTGATCGCGACGATAACAATGTCTTCCCCGATGCACTGCTGAAGTATAAAGTCAATGACTGGTCGGACGTGAGGTTTGCTTATACCAACGGTATTTCCCGCCCGGATTACCTGGCAATTATTCCAAAGACGTATTTTGTCCAGGATTATAATACCATTGAGTTTGGAAATCCGATACTAAAAGCGACGACAGTTCAAAATTTCGACCTTGGTGTGTCGTTTTACAGTAATGAAATCGGTCTGTTTACGGTAGGAGGCTTCACTAAAAAGCTGGATAATGTGAACCTGCCGGTAACCTTCTATTATGAATTTGCTCCTAACTACAATATACCGGTTCCGGATTCTGCAACGTGGGCTACGTATAGGTTAACTCCTCCGTTTCCGACGACTCCGCTTACAACGACGGTAAACAACAACCATCCGGCCTATGTGAAGGGTTTGGAATTCGATTGGCAGACAAACTTCTGGTATTTACCAAAGCCCCTCAACTCGCTTGTGCTCAATATTAACTATACCAAATGCTCTTCAGAGATGGACTACCATCAGGTGATAGCCAAGGATAGCACGTATCTGGATTCACATCATCACTCGGTAATTGTAAAATATAATACAGATACGGTTCGCACGGCGAGACTGCTTCACCAGCCGAATGATATCTTAAATACTGCTCTTGGTATTGATTATAAAGGGTTTTCAGGACGTATCTCCTTTAATTTACAGGGGAATGTGATAAACTATATCGACCCCCAGGGAAGACCGGAGACAGACCAATACACGGGCGATATCTATCGATGGGATTTTACCATAAAGCAACAATTGCCGATTGAGGGATTGAGCATCGCTTTGAACGGACTAAACATTTTCCACAATCCTATCTACACATACCAGAAGTTCAGAAGAGATGTGAATTCGCCGATTACAGAAAATCTTCAATCGGTTTTGTATGCACCGACGATCTTCGAAGCTAACTTACGATATTCTTTCTGATGACAGTACCATCATGACAGCATAGAAGGGAGGTGATTGTTCAAGAGAGAACAGGATGCAATTTGAGAAGCACCACATCTCAAAAATCACTACTAATTACAATTTCATGCGAGGAGGTGATTATTCAAAAGCGAACAACAGGCAATTTGAGAAACGCTATCTCAAAAACAACTAATGTCTTTCTATTTAGTCAAGGAGCATCAATGAAAAAGCTACTGTTACTTCTTGCGGTGACAGCAATGTTGCCGTTAGCTTCAATTTTTGCTCAACCGGATGAAACGTATATCAAGGAGCATCGCGGAGACACCCTTGTCGTAAAGGATGATGTCGATTTTGGCGTGCCGAACTCCTTGTACCTTCTCTTATTGTCCGACACAAACACTGCGACGTATACCGTGCCTGCCGGTCGGGTCTATATGTTGCATAAGAGCGGGTATTATTCATTGATCAATGGAATCACCAGTGCGAACAACAGGCAGGTTGTTATCGTAGGAGAAGACAGCAGTCCTTTGCAGACAAGCAAATCGGCTGATTTCCCACCCGTCGTTGCCGGAGCGGCGTATCAAGGCAACAACTATGCGGGAGGAATGAGCAGCAACAATGACCTCGTCGTAAAGAACATCAACATCGAACTGGGAGATGCCGGCAATGGCGTGGCAGTCTGGAATTGGTTTGGTTATGCATCCAATGCCAGAATAACCGTTGACAACTGCATCCTCGAACATACATTTTGGGTCATGTTTGTTCCGTCGGCAGGTTCAAAGACCTATATTAGAAACAGTTATTTTGTTAACATGAGCGGCCAGGCCTGCAGGCGTAACGGCGGCGTTATTGACTTCTTCGGCGATCTGGATTCGCTTGTGGTTGAAAACAGTACTCATTTGATCTCCCAGGGAAGTATGTATAAGTTCAGAACCGGCCGTGCTGGTGCAGTGATTTTTAACCACAACACGTTCGTAGATTTGGCCGGCTATGTCTTCATGAACGTTGGATTCCAGAGGAATTTTGCCGTCACAAACAACATCTTTGTCAACTGCAATGTTCAGGGATATTGCAACGTCAACACTCTGGATCCCGGGGAGGCTGACTATGATAACCTTCCCATGGGTCTCGTCAACGTAGCGTATCCGGATTCCATCGGCGGTGGTGTTACTGCCGATTCTTTGCATTTCTATGTTGACAAAAACCTTGTGTACTGGGATCCAACACTTACCAATGCTACTGACGGTGTCATTGCACAAGCTCTTGCCGGCAGTGCCAGCAAAGTCTTCGCCTGGAAGAGTCAGATGATTACCATGAACACCAGAACCCAGGCGATGTTCGACAATAATGCTACGTACAAACATCTTGTTGAAGGCACCTGGATTAAAGATAAATTGCCTGCTTTTAAGACCCCCGCGGACTTATTCACTACGCAGCTTACCAATATCAAGGCCTATGCGATCAATAAGGCGGATACAAGCAGCACGGCCATATTGCCCATCTGGCGTTTAGTGAATACCCCGGTTCTTAGCTATTATACCTATTATGATTGGCCGATCCCTGTCGATCTTTCATATTCCGATGCGGATATCAAGACGGCAGGCCTTGGCGGATTCCCCCTGGGAGATCTGAACTGGTTCCCGGCGCAGAAAGCTACATGGCTCGCACAAAGGAGTGCAGAATATGCGGGCATTGCCAATACCCTTCTTGCGGTTAAAGAGGTGTCGTCAAATCTCCCGAATAGCTTTGAACTGTCACAGAACTATCCCAATCCATTCAATCCGTCAACGGAAATAAACTACACGATTCCGAAAGGTGCAGTTGTTACGTTGAAGGTTTATGACATCCTGGGTAAGGAAGTTGCCACCCTGGTGAACCAATACCAGAGTGCGAGTTCTTATAAAGTAACCTTGAACGGTGCATCGCTTTCGACCGGGGTATACTTCTATAAGTTAGTAGCGGGCAACTTGACAATGACGAAGAAAATGCTCTTACTCAAGTAGGAAAGACGCATCTTGTTCCTGGAATAAAACCCCGACTCAGGTCGGGGTTTTATTTATCTGGCAAGTCAAAGAATTCGCCGGACAAAACATTCATACGTAGAAATAACTTCCGGTCATACAATGCAACAGAGAACCCCAGCAAGAATCCCTCGATTGATGTTGATGATGTTAGCGGCCGCAACCATTCTTATCGAAAACGGATGTTCTGCAAACAAGAATGTCCATGACGACGTAGTGGCAGAATACGACAACGGAAAAACAATAGTGTTTGATGAATTGAGAGAATATGTGTATGACCGGAATTATGACAAAAGGTACAGAGTGAAATCGGAGGCATACAGGCATGCATTGGAAGATTTGATGGAAAGGCAACTGAAGCGAGTTGACTTTTTCGAAAGGCATTTGGACACAAACACGGTACTGATCCAGAGCCTCAGCCGCATCATCAACGAAGCATTGGTTGCCAACTACTTTGAGAAAGAATATTTGAGCAAATACACCAGTGATGACTACGCAAGAAAAGTGTATGGAATTATGGATAGAAGGGTTGCCTACCGGGAAATTGTGCTAAAGAAGCCTGCGCGGGCCACAAAGAGCGAATTAGCCCGAATAGAAAAGAAGGCGTTAGCCATCAAGGCACAAATTGAAAAGGGTGCAGATTTTGATGCGTTGGTTAAGAAATACTCCCAGGATGAGCAAGCAGCTCAAGATCATGGCTACAAAACACCGGTTGCCTGGATGCAAAGCCTTTCTGACCCGTCTGGGAATGTCATTTTTAGTCTGAAAGAAAATGAAGTAAGGGTTCTTTCTACAAAGACAGAGTATAGCGTTGTGAAAGTGACAGGAATTGAGAAAGTTCCTGTCGAACCGTTCGAAAAAACAAGGGCTCCGCTTATCAAATACTTACGGCAGGTTTATACACAGCCATGTCTCGACCAATACAACAAAGACAAAGATGCTTTGCTGGACACGGCAAGTATCCGGTGGAATGAGACTGCGTTGAAGCAGTTGACGAAGTGGTCCAATATCTCAACGTACAGCAGCGAAGCATATGAAGACAGTCTGGCGAGGGCAATGTCTACGACGGACAATAAAACCATCATGACCTATAGAAGCGGAAAGGTTGATTACAAAGAATACCTGAGGCTATTAAAAAATGTCCTGACCATCAATGTCAAAAGAAGCCTCAATGAGGATGACATTAAATATTTTATCAAAGAGGCCGTTACCAACGATAAGATTGCCGAAAAAGCCGGTGCCTTGGGTTTGCGAAAAGAATTCTTCAACCCCTTTACAACAGATCCTGAAATCAGGGATCGATTAGTCTATTTTTATAACCAGGCAGAGATCGAACAGCGCATCCCTCCTTTGACCGAGGACAATCTCCGCAGTTTTTACGATGCTCACAAAGACTCCCTCTTTTATGATTTGGAGAGGAGAATCATATACGTGATGGTTTTTGGCAATCAGGGAGATGCAAAACAAGCCTCCGCCAAGATAAAATCCGGAACTGAATTTGAAAAAGTAACCGGAAGGTATCTTGTCGAGACGTATGACAGACAGCGTGATGGAGAATTCAAAACATTTGGGGGAAGGGAAAAACCAATTTTTGCGCCGAAAGCGTTTACCATGAAGCTGAATGAAGTTTCCGAACCCGTTGAATTCACTGATGAGGGCGGGCAGACTAAATATGCTATCCTAAAATGCAACTATGCTCGGCCGGCAAAGCAGCTAACTTATGAAGAAGCGAAGAAAACAATCGACGAGGAATTCAAGAACTTCTACAGGGACACGCTGGAGAATGCAATCAAAAGGAAGCTGGCTGACCAATATCACGCTAAATACTACTATGACGTCGTCGAGAAGATGATTTCACCAAGTAATGCCGAATAATGGGGAACCCTATTTGCGTTTCCTCATACTATCGGCATCGGTAATAAGCTTTGAAATAGTATGCACACGAACTTCTTACTTCTGTATAAGCTCCCGGCGAAAAAGCTTGCTCCCCTTTTGCCGCTGGCACTCAGTACTCGCGGTGACCCCGAGTCTCGTCCAACACGCGTAGAACGTACCGCAAACATTTAGATCTCCTTTTCCGCGACCTGGTTTCCATGGCGGGTTATGCGTGATGTCTACAGAAAGCTCTTGGTGAAATCAATGAGGGGTCTTCTACTTACCATGGCATTGTCCGCATTGGCGGACCGCTCTCAGGATACGCGAAAGATCATCGACGACAATGAACTGATGGATAGGTTCGTCTACAGACGGTTGGCGGAGAACGCATGAGACTTCAGGAGGACACCATCAGGCGAAGGCGGCCTTTGCCCCGAGGAGGAACGAGTCCGCCGCGCCGATTGAATACCGTGAGTCTACGATCGGGAAACAGTTCGCCGTAATTCACTGCCTTCGGATCCGGCCGGAACAAAAGCTCACAGATGACAAGGTGAAGGGCAACAGGATGGAAGAGGAGTTCAAGAATTACTGCCGCAGGCAAGTTGCGGATGAAATCGATGCACGGCGGAAGAACAAAAACAGGGTGTAAATAGTCGAAAAGGCTTTCTTTAATGCGATCGCGTCCAAACAGAGATGGTCAATGCTAGAAGCGTAAATCTCACTATTCTTGTAGTCTCCGTAGTCGTTGTCTGCTTTGAAATACTCTCTACGAGAATTTCTTCACTGATCTTCGTCCAAAATTATGCCTTCATAATTTTGTCCTTGGCTATTTTGGGCCTTGGTGGCGGCGGAATCTACTCCTTCTACAAGCTGAGACCGCAGGAAGGATCAACGAGGAACCCGAGAACGCTCAGCCTGTTGTTCTTTCTTACGGGCGCCTCACTTATTTGCTCCATCGTACTGATCATTCTCCTCTCGATCACCAGCCCCGCCATCTATTTTGTCCTGGTCTTTGTTCCGTTCTTCTTTGCCGGAATCATCTATGCCGAGTTTTTCAGCGCCTACGCCGGGAGCGGTTTCAGAATTTATGCCTCAGATCTTGTGGGCGCGGCACTCGGGTCTGTTCTGCCGATCTATCTTTTCAATTACTTCAACGCCGCCAATGCCATTCTGTCCCTGGGTCTTGTCCTTCTTTTTCCCTGCATCAGTTTTCTGGGTGGTGACAAAAAGAAGCAAATACTCCTTTCCGCAACGCTCTTCTGCCTGATTCTTGTGCTGACAATTTTCGGCAAAACGGACTTGCTGGGACAAATTGCTATCGGTCATTTTCCCGAAAAGGACATCTATTATACCTATGAGGATCCGAATATCAAGCCCACGATCATCGAAAGCAGGTGGAGCAGCAACGGAAGGTCGGATCTTGTGGAGTATGACGCTCATGGTGTTGTCAAGGATCTTTTCATCGACGGCGCGGCAGGATCCCAGATGTACAGGTTCAACGGGGACATTGCGCACCACGATACCGTGCTGATGGATCTCCTCGCGCAGAATTCGTCGACAATCCCTCTCTTCTTCCTGCCGAAAGAAGAGAAGGAAAACATGCTGGTCATAGGGCCGGGGGGAGGCAAGGAAATCCTCGCAGGACTTCTTGGAGGGGTTCACAATATTACCGGCGTGGAGGTGAACCCGGATTTTGTCCAGATAGTGAAAGATTATGGCGACTTTAACGGAGGGATCTACACCAACTTTCCGAATGTGAAGATCAAGGTGGCTGAAGGCCGTCATTTCGTCAAAAGCACCCGCGAGCGGTACACCATCATCGTCCTGGCCCTTCCTTCGACCAAACAGCTGCAAAACATCGACGGGCTTGCCTCGAACGAAAATTTTCTCCTGACGGTGGAGGCCGTCAAAGATTACCTCAATAGCCTGACTCCCAACGGCCAGCTGATCTTTACCCTCCATAACAGGTGGGAACTCGTCAGGCTTCTCGTGACAACCCTCTATGCCTTCGGTGAAAACGGGGTCGGAAATGCTGAAGCAGCCAACCATCTCATCATCCTCGGGAGCGAGTATGGTCCGACAATGGTCGTCAGAAAGTCTGCGTACACCGCCGCACAGGTCAAAGCGATAGCAAGCGTCTCGGCGTTCCTGCCAGCCGATTCTCCCCGGCCAACCTATCTGCCGTATCTCAATAATCCCGTGAACGATGAAGTCGAAAATGTCCTGTTGCAGGATATCACGGACAAGCATCGCTCACTTGAGGAACTCATCGCAGAGAACAGCTCCGATATCTCTCCCGTCCGCGATGACAGCCCCTTTTTTTACAAGACGGTGAAGGGCGTGCCGGGCGACTTTGCAGACCTCCTGGCGGCCACGTCGGGGGTTGCCCTGCTGTCGGTGATCATTCCGTTGAGGAAGATCAATGCACGATTGAAAAAAAATAGAAAGGACAAAACAAAAGAAAGGGTAGTGCTTCCTCTTCTGGTGTTCATGAGCATTGGCGTCGGATTCATGATTCTCGAAGTATCGCTGTTCCAACGGTTCATTCTCTATCTTGGCTCGCCGACAATTGCCCTATCAATCTTACTCGGCTCTCTGCTGGTAGGAATGGGAGTCGGAAGCTTCTTCGGCGGGAAAATATATTCCGGGGATGTTATCAAGCGGTTAAAAAATGTTTCAGCGTTAATAGTCGTTGCGGGGCTGCTCCTGTTTGTCGTCCATCCGTTGATTCTCAACGGGTTGCTCGCGTATGGGCTGGCTCTCCGAGCGATTGCCTGTTTTATTCTGCTGTCACCGCTCGGTTTTTTGTTGGGCATTCCTTTCCCCACCCTGATCCAATTGTTGAATCAGGAGAATCTCGTGCGCTATATCCCCTGGCTGTACGGAGTGAACGGGATCATGTCGGTTCTGGGTTCGGTCCTCGCCGTTGTTCTTTCCATGACGTGGGGATTTACCGCGAGTTTTTTCGCTGGACTAGGAATGTATTTCCTCATCTTCCTCCTCGTGCCGTCTGGGACAAGTCTCGGCAAACGGAACTGACGTGAAAACGCCAACGACATACGGAAACAGGTTCTGGCCGAAAAGGATCATCTCTCAATACATGAACTTTCCAGGAAGTATCATCTGCAACGATCCGAAATCAGAAGTATTATCGGGGCGGCAGGAAAAAAAGCCCCCAGTGGTTCTACGCGCTATCGCTCCTGCTCCCGCTCATTGCGCTGGCCATTCTGGAAACCGGCTTAGGGATCGCGAAGTACGGCGACAATTTTGATCAATGGGTGGAAGTCGGAGAAGGCAAGCAGGTCTTAAACCCGGACATCGTGAAGAAGTACTTTACGAGCATCAACTTCAACCCCACGACCAGTGAAGATGAGTTCGATATCCACAAGAAAGCGAACGCGTTCAGAGTCTTCGTCCTGGGAGAAAGCAGCGCGGAAGGTTTTCCGTACAGCCCGATGGGATCGTTTCCCCGCTACATCCGGAGACGGCTGGAATTGGTCTATCCCAATACGCCCGTCGAGGTTAACGATCCGGGCATGACGGCGATACGCTCCTACACGTTGCTGGATCTCTTACCGGGCGTGCTGGATCAAGATCCCGACCTGATCCTCATCTATGCCGGGCATAATGAATATTACGGGGCGCTGGGGGTCGGTTCGGTTCAATCATTCGGTCGCTCATCAGGATGATGCTGGCGTTGAACAAAATGTGTAAGGGTATCGACTCATGGGGAATGCGTTTTGTGAGCGGATGGAAGCGGAGGACGACCTTCCGAAGGCGGAAGGTGCCTCGATTCCGTTTGGCGAGCAGGATAGCGTTACGCGTGCCAATGTCGAGTTTTCAGAACTCGACTCCATGATCGGCAACGATAACGTGACAGTATTGAAGAAAAACTGGCCGTACGTCAGACAAACTCAAAGCATGTCGAACTACCGGCGAAGAGACTTCGCGGAGTTGCTTCAGCCATAGAATTTTACAGACACCGTCGCGATGCTTAAGACAGAAGGGAAGCTAGCCTGGACCGATGCATATACTATGGACTCAGAGGATCTGACGGTACTGGTTAATCGCTCCCTGGCGTATTCAAAAAACAAAGATCTGAAAGCGGCTCTTGCCGTCATTAATGAATGTCTAAGCGTAATTCCGAAGTACTGCAAAGCAAAAGACTTACAACAAAGACAATTGAAATTGTCAAAATAGATCTATCGTGATGAGCGTCCCTCTCCGGCCGGGATGGGCGCAGTGATACATCAGATAATAGACGGCTACGCGGAAGGGCGAGTCTCCGCGATCTGACAAGGATTCTATAGTTATGCTGCGGATCCGCTTTTCCCGCCTGCCCCGGGATGTCGGGTCGGTTCCGCAAGTTAATTCATTTGTTATCGGCGGCAAGACGCCGCCAAATTTCCAAACGTAATAGTGGAGGGAAGGATGCGTACCATGACAAGGCGGTCTCTGGGGGGGCTGTTCTCTTTGCTTGTGATCGTGCTGTGCTCGACCTCGGGGAGGCTTAGCGCTCAAATTGTTGTCAACGGAGATTTCGAGAGCTCCAATGTTGGAGCGGTTACGGGAACAGATGTCACCGGCTGGATCATCGAAGTGGCGGATACCGTGAAACCAAAGCCGGTTTTCGAGATCGTGAGCGATACCGTAGAACAAGGAAACCGGGCCTTGAAAGTTACCGTTCACGGGCTGGGCGTCAACCAATGGGATATCCAGATCGTTGCAAGCAACATCCATGTGAAACCGGGGATACCTTACAACTATTCGATGTGGGCAAAAAGCCAGAAAGCCGGCGCCACGGTCAATTTCACAACGTGGAGCGCCGCCGCCGGAGAATACGGAGCGATTCGTCCTGCTACGCTGACGACTCACTGGCAAAAATACTCCATGCAATTCACCGTCACCGATACTTCAACGTATATCATGGGGCCCGTCCACTTCTATGGTATAGCCGATACCGGGAACGCTATTTACATAGACAACCTCCAGATCGTGGATCCAAACGCGAGCAAGGAGCCTTTGGCTGTGGAGGCGGAATCCGGAATCCGCGGCGGCAATTTTCCGGCATTGAAAGACAGCAGCGCATCGTATGTTGAGGTAAGCACAAACTCCTCATCCTCGATGTACCCCGGCGACACAAGCCGTATGATAACGTACCAGGTTCAATTTCCAGATTCGGGGATGTATAATCTCTTCGCTCGCGTTCGAGTCGATTCAGGCAGCGGCAGCTTTTTCTACGCCAACGGTTTCGGCGCGAAAAACGCCGCCTCGGGCAGCGACTGGATTGCCGTAGACGGCCTTGACTCGGCGGGATTCTCCGTGTCAACCTATTTTGTGGATGGTCCCGGCACAGCCGGCACCGGAGTCTGGAAGTGGGTCAACCTTACCAAGAATGCGTACCAAGGCGCAATGGGGAATCCGTTCTCTGTCAGTCTGGATAGTCTTACGAGGACTTTCCAGATCGGCGGTGGAAGCCGCGGCTTGGATATCGACAAGCTCGCCTTCGGGAAATCATCTCTGCATTTCAGTGTGGGCAGTCTGGACAAAGGGGGGGTGGGTGTCGTGAGCCCTTCCGATATTTATGGTGGCCCACCATTGGCAGCAGGGCTGGCAAAATTTCTCGGGAATACTGACGATTCACCGGACTCGAATTTCGCTAACTATTGGAACCAGACGACTGCCGGCAACGTGGGGAAGTGGGGTTCCGTTGGAACAACAATGGATACAACCCAATGGAATTGGAGTGGACTGGACAAAGTGTACAATTACTCCCGGAGTCATGGGATTGTGTTCAAAGATCACAATTTGATTTGGGGACAACAGCAGCCTTCGTGGATCTCCGGTCTCGATTCTGCAACGCAATACCTTTACATCGAAACATGGATCAGGATGGTCGGACAACGATACCCGAACATTGACATGATCGACGTCGTCAATGAGCCCCTGACGGGACATAATCCTCCGGACGGTATTAACGGAACCGCCAATTATGAAAAGGCCCTCGGCGGTAAAGGCACGACGGGGTGGGACTGGCTCATCAACGCTTTCAAACTGGCGAGAAAATACATGCCCGCCACGACAAAGCTGCTCATTAACGATTACAACATCATCAATGACAACGGAGCCGCGACTTCGTACGCGCAGATTATCACTTTGTTGAAGGGACAAGGATTGATAGACGGAATCGGCGTACAATGCCACGACGGTGAAATAGAGAACACCGACACAAGCACTCTAAAGGGGAATTTGGTCCGACTTGCGGCCACGGGCGTCCCCATTTATATCTCTGAGATGGACCTGGGAAACCTGAATAATAGCGGAACACCGGATGACAACTATCAGATGCAACAGTACCAAAAGATATTCCCGATGTTCTGGCAATTTCCTGCGGTGAAAGGGATTACTCTTTGGGGATACAAAGAAAATGAAATGTGGGCGCCAACCTCTTCAGCCTACCTGGTTCGCGCGGATGGGACCGCAAGGCCGGCCTTGTTGTGGATGGCGACTTACATCAAGAACAACCCGCTCGCGGGGGTGGAAATTGCGTCGAACCCACCGTCCGCGTTCAGCCTGGAACAAAACTTCCCGAATCCATTTAATCCTTCCACAAATATCAGATACAGCGTCGCCAGGACTTCCGAGGTAACGCTCAAAGTCTATGATATTTTGGGAAGAGAGGTACAGACGTTGGTGCATACGATGCAGTCGCCCGGTCTGTACACGGTTACTTTGAACGCATCGAAATTTGCAAGCGGAGTCTATTTTTATCAGCTGACCGCCGGGAGCTTCACACAGACAAAGAAGCTCATGCTCCTGAAATAGTATCGGGTGATATCATCCATGATGTGATGGTGGGATGGTCGTGCAGAGAGCCGGCTCGGGAGTCAAGGCATCGAGGGCCGACGGAATGCCTGACGACGGAGATCGATCCGCGGGAGAGATCCGGATGCCGGCCGACGTCGGATTATGCTCGATATCCGGTATGGTCTCAAAGTTCGCCGGTGTGTTTTCAACAGATTATTCAGCGGAGGGATTGTAGAACTCAATGATGCAACCGGACCATGAAGCTCCGCGATTCCCGCGGTTCATTTCTTTCACCCTTACCAACGCCTGCAATCTCCGCTGCAGGATGTGCGGCCAGTGGAGCGAAGAAGGATACGTCCTCAACCGTGTCGTCGAAGCACGGCCCCGCATGACGCTCACCGACTGGAAACGGCTTGTCGATGAGGCCGCCGGGCACGGGGCCGGAAACATCCTCATCCGCGGGGGAGAACCGTTCCTCTTCAAGGGAATCATGGATCTCCTCACATACATCAACGGCAAGGGTATCTTCCTTTCGATCGACACGAACGGGACGCTGCTGGATGAGTTTGCAGCCGATCTCAGCAGCCTGAGCAACATGCACATCACCTTTTCCGTCGACGGTCCCGAAGAGATCCACGACAGGGTGCGCGGCGTGAACGGCAGCTTCAGAAAGACGAGGGAGAATATCGCGCTCCTCAATGCCATGGAAAAAGAGCATGGTCATACCATCAGCAAGAGCATCTGCTTCACGATCAGCAGGGATAATTATGAATCGTTGGGACAGATGGCCGACGTTGCGCGGAGCCTTGCGATCTCCTCAATGAACATTGTCCCATGCTACTATTTCTCCGACGAGGCGGGGAGACGGTATGAGGAGGAGTTGAAGGAGAATTTCGGATGTGCAGCGTATTCGTGGAAAGGATTCCGCCATGACGAATCCGGCGTGGAATTCGGGAGGTTCAGGGAGGAACTTCATGCGTACAGGGGGGCGCTCGGCGAAGTCCATGATTACCCTTACATGCCCCTCACTGAAGACGAGTATCGAGTCTGGTTTCAGGATTCAACGACTCCGGTCGGGCCGGCGGAGTGTCACAACGTCGAGAACCTCATCGACATCCAGCCTTCCGGCGAGGCAAACTTCTGTGTCGATCTTCCGGACTATTCGATCGGCAGCGTGAAACGTTCGACGATCGCCGAAGTATGGAACGGTTCAAGGGCCCGTCGATTCCGGGAGTACAGACGGGCGAGGCCGTTGTCCGCCTGTCATCGCTGCGGCGCGAAGCATATGTCCGAAATCAAAGAATAATACCGTCAATAATATTGCAGGGAAGGAAGACCATGTCTATGACAACTCTGTTGAGAAGGGGCTTTTGCGGGATCATGTGTTTGCTTTCCCTGAATGTCGCGCTTTCCCAGAAATTGAAAGTGAACGACCTCGGATATTTTGAGACGACCGGGCTCAATGTTTTTGTCTTCAGCAGCCAGTATGACGGTTTCTTCTTCGACGAGAAAACGTCGGGTATCGAGATCATCCATCACGGGGTGCGTACGGCCACCGGCGGCGCGGTCCGGCTGCAGCCGACGCCCGAACAATGGGACCAGATCCCGGTCATGACGGACCGGAAAGTGGATAAAGCGGGGAACTCCATCGATGTCACCCTCCAGTACAAAGATTACAATTTCACCTCAAAGGTATCGGTGACGGCGAAAGACAGCGGCCTCCTCATCCGCGTCACCCTCGATTCGCCCCTTCCGGCGAAACTTTTCGGCCACGCCGGGTTCAACCTTGAATTTCTCCCCTCGGCCTATTTCGAAAAGACATATCTGATGGACGGCAAACCGGGTATTTTCCCCCTTTCGCCATCCAGCAACACGGAGGTCCGCCCCGTCTCAGAAAAGATCCCTCAGTTCAACGGCTATTCGACGTTTGACGACAGAGGACGGGGCGAGTTCCTCGTCCCCGATCCTCTCGCGACGGGCAGGATGGTCGTGCTCGCGCCGGAAGATCCCGAGCGGTACGTGAAGATCGTTTCTTCAACCGGTAACCTGATGCTCTATGACGGGCGCAACCTCGCGCAGAACGGGTGGTTCATCGTGCGGAGTCTTATTCCCGCAAACAAAACAGGCACGGTTGTCGAGTGGTACCTCGAGCCCAACACGATTGAAGGATGGAAACGAAAACCCGTCATCGGATTCTCGGAGGTCGGATACCATCCTTCCCAGAAAAAGATCGCGGTCATTGAATTGGACAAGAACGATCCTCCCCTGAAGACCGCAACGTTGTTCCAGGTCACCGCGGACGGCAAGCTTGTCGAGAAGCTGACCGCCGATGCAAAGCCGTGGGGGGAGTACCTCCGGTATCGGTACCTCACCGTCGATTTTTCGTCCGTGAAAGACTCGGGATTGTACGTCATCAAATACGGCGGCGAACGGACCGACGCGTTCCCGATCAGCACGCAGGTCTACAGCGACGTCTGGCATCCGACGCTCGACGTCTGGTTCCCCGTTCAAATGGACCATATGTTCGTGCGGGAAGCGTACCGCATCTGGCATGGTCAGCCGTACCGTGACGATGCCATGCAGGCTCCCGTCAACATCAGGCACTTCGACGGGTACTGGATGGATTCGACGACGAACACGAAATACAAGCCGCTCGAGCACATTCCCGGGTTGGATGTCGGCGGATGGTTCGACGCCGGCGACTTCGACATCGAAACGGCCCATCATTGCACCGTCATCATAAGTTTCGTGGACACCTGGGAAAACTTTCATCCGCAACGCGACGAGACCTTCATCGACCAGAAAACCCGGTACGTCGACATCCATCACCCCGACGGCACGCCCGATATTCTCCAGCAGATAGAGCATGGGACGCTCCAGCTCGTGGCTCAGTTCAAGAACGTCGGATTCGCGGTACGGGGGATCAACTTTCCCAACCTCTATCAGTACCATCACCTCGGCGATGCATCGACCATCACCGACAACCTCATCTACAACCCGAAGCTGAGGCCCTACGAAACGGAGGGAAACACGAGCGGGACCCTTGACGATCGGTGGGTCTTCACGCCGAAAATGCCGTCGCTCAACTACTCTGCCATCGGGGCGCTGGCGGCCGCGAGCCGTGCGTTGAAGGAGTACAACAGACAGCTTTCCGATGAAGCACTCGCCACGGCAATCAGCGCGTGGGATCGGCAGCGCAAAGAGCCCCCGGTTGAGAACGATCAAACGAGGTTCTGGTTCTTCGAAAACTCGGAATGTGTCGCGGCGTTGGAGCTCTACATCACGACGAAGGATGAGCAGTACGAGAAACGATTCAACGAGCTCATCTGGCCTCAGCTTGAATCGGCGCTTACCTGGAACATCTCCACGGCCGCAAAGGCGGTGGAGTTTATGCCTCCCGAATTCAAGTCCAGGTTTGAAAAGTACGTCCTGAAGTACAAAAACAATCTTGAGAAGCTCGGGCGGCTGAACCCCTACGGAGTCCCGATCGGAGTCCGGGGCTGGGCCGGCGACACAGAACTCATCTCGTGGTCCATCGCGAATTACTACCTCCATAAGAACTTCCCCGACCTCATCGGAAAGGAATATGTCTACAAAGGCCTCGATTACGTCTTCGGATGCCATCCGTATTCCAACCTCTCATTCGTGGCCGGTGTCGGCACGCATTCGAAGCGGAGGACGTACGGGAGCAACCGTGCCGATTTTTCATTTATCGCAGGGGGCGTGGTCCCGGGCGTGCTTCTCCTGAAGCCCGACTTCCTGGAGAACAAGGATGATTGGCCGTTCCTCTGGGGTGAAAACGAGTGCGTGATCGACATCTGCGCGGACTACATCTTTCTTGCAAACGCTGTCAACCAGATGCTGAACACGGAACAGGTCAGGTGATGAGGAGAGAACCATTGGCCGGTGAAAATGCGGGGGCGATACTTCTCCATTCTTCCGTCGATGAAGGAATCTTATGACGTCTATCCATCTTGGCATCTTCGATTGGGCAACGATCGCAATCTACTTCGCCTTCATCCTGTGGATTGGATTCTATCTTAAGAAGTTCACGCGGACCGACAATGACTTTTTTCTTGCCGGCAGAAGAAACAGCATGTGGGTCTGCGGCATCGCTTTCATGTCTGCGAACATGGGTTCGATGGAAGTCATCGGCTACGCCGGGCAGAGCGTGAAATACGGCCTTTACGCCGCGCACTTCTATCTCATCGGCGCCGTCCCGGCAATGTTGTTCCTTGGCGTCTTCATGATGCCGTTTTACTATCACAGCAAAATCAAGTCCGTCCCCGGCTACCTGAAGGCGCGCTTCAATGAAAGCTCCCGCGTCTTCAACGCCGGGATGTTCGTCATCAACATGGTGCTGGTCTCCGGAATTGCGCTGTATCTCCAGGCGCTGATCTTTCACACATTCCTCGGGTGGAATTGGGATCTGAGCATCTGGCTCTCTGCGGCATTTGTCGCACTCTATGTTACCCTCAGCGGCCTGTTATCGGCGATGTTCACGGAGATTCTCCAGTTCTTCCTTATCTGGGCCGGCATCCTGCTCCTGCCGATCCTGGGCCTCATCGATATCGGCGGACCCGCGCACATCGCCGCAAACCTCTCCGAAGGATTCAAGACCCTCTGGTCGACCTCGGGGTCTCCGGGCGACAACCCCATGTACATCACCTGGGGAGGATTGGTGCTCGGGCTGGGCTTCGCCATCGCCTTCGGATACTGGACGACCGATTTTCTCATCATCCAGCGAGCCTTCTCCGCAAAGGATCTGCGCTCCGCCAGGATGACGCCGATCATCGGCTCGTATTTCAAGCTTCTTCTCGGAACCGTCGTCGTCGGAACCGGTCTCATCGCCCTGGTTTTGATGAAGGACCCGTCGTCAGGCTTTGCCCTGATGGTCGAGGGGGGCAAGACGAATTTCGACTCAGTGCTTCCCTTGTTGATGGAGAGATATTTCACTCCCGGGCTCCTCGGTATCGGTGTCACGTCGATGATCGCGATGTTCATGGCCGGCATGGCCGGGAACATGAGTTCGTTCAACGCCGTCTGGACGTACGATATCTACCATTCGGTCATCAATAAGAACGCCTCTCCCCAGAAGCTTTTGTTCGTCGGCAGGCTCGCGACCGTCGCGGGAATTGTTCTTAGCGTCGCGGGCGCTTATGTCGCGCGGAGCATGCCCTCGGTGATCGATTATCTGCAGGCAATCAGCTCGATGTTCCTCGCTCCTTCGGTTGCCATCATCCTTCTCGGAATGTTCTGGAAGTTCATCACCCCCAAGGGAGGTTTCTGGGGAATGCTCGTCGGGACATCGGTCGCCGTCTCGTTGTTCATCGGCCAGCAACTCCACTTCATCCACGCCGGCTCCATGATTCCCGGCGTCGTCGGCGATGATTCCCAATCCTACATGGCAGCAAATTTCTGGCGGGCTCTCTGGGCGTGGCTCATCGCCGCGGGGACGGCAGTCGTCGTCAGTTCCTTCACCCGGAAGAAATCCGACGAAGAACTCACAGGATTTGTCTATGGACTGACGGAGAAGAAGGATGACTCCGAAGAAGGCCTCGAATTCTACAAGAAGCCCGCGTTCTGGGCGATCGTGACGCTGGCCATTGTTCTTGCCATCAACATTATCCTCTGGTAGGAGATGCGTTGGTCACAGAAAGGAACGGTATGAGGACAATCTGGTTTTTTGTCGGCGTGATTCTGACCGGTATCGGCGGCGTGGTACTCTGTGCTGGCGTTTGGGATCTGGTGTTTTCTTCGGGAAGCGATGTCCGGCTGGCGAACCTTCACGCGAACATCTGGTGGGGGGCGGCGATCCTGGTCACGGGAGCCATCTATGTCGTGAAGAATAGAAATAAGTATATCTCAATGTGATCGGCCGCCATGAAGAGCATCCTTTGGCTGTCAGTTTCTTCATGGTTTCCGGATCAATGCTGAAGGGTACGAGCGAAATGCATTTTCAGACAATCGGCGAACAACAGATCGATCCGGCATCCGTTCCGACATTCACACTGTACAACGGAAGCAAAATCCCGTCGGTCGGATTAGGAACATTTGGATCGGATTCGGTGGACCATGAGGCCGTCGCGGCAACCGTCGGGAAGGCTTTGCGTGCAGGATACCGGCATATCGATTGTGCGTCTGTCTACGGCAATGAAAAGAATATCGGTGAAGTTCTTGGAGGAGTATGGAAAGAGGGCTTCCTCTCGCGAGGGGAGGTCTGGATCACTTCGAAGGTCTGGAACGACATGCACGACCGGGTCGGCGAATCGTGCCGGCAGTCGTTGAAAGACCTTCGTCTCGATTACCTGGACCTGTTCCTCATTCACTGGCCCTTCCCTAATTTTCATCCTCCGAAATGCGATGTGACGATGCGCAGCCCGAACGCGAAGCCGTACATCCATGACCGGTACATGAACACCTGGCGTCAGATGGAAAAATTGGTGGAAGAGGGCTTGGTGAGAAATATCGGCACGTCGAATATGACTCTCCCCAAACTGAAGCTTCTCCTGCGGGATGCCGTTATCAAACCCGTGTGCAATGAAATGGAATTGCATCCGCATTTCCAGCAGCAGGAGCTCTTTGATTTCTGTACTTCACAGAATGTGCAGCCGATCGGATATTCTCCTCTCGGCTCGCCGGGACGCCCCGATCGCGACAGGACGGCCCAGGATACCGTTGACCTCGAGGACAACGTCATCGTCGGCATCGCACGAAGGTTGGGTGTCACTCCCGCCCAGGTTGCGATACGATGGGCTGTTCAGCGCGGCCAAATACCGATTCCTTTCTCGGTGCATCATTATTCGGCAAATCTCGAAGCTGTTGCGAACGTCCGGCTCACCGAAGACGATATGAGAGCCATCTCACGTATCGACAAGAATTGCAGGTTAATCAAGGGACAGGTTTTTCTCTGGAAGGAAAACCAGAGCTGGGAGGACTTGTGGGATCTCAACGGAATTATCCCGGCGTAATGGTCGCGGCGCAAGGGGATCTTCTCCCGGCGTCGGGACCGGCGACGTATCGACCAACAAGAGGAAAAGAGAAGTATGGATAAGATGAACGGTGCAATTCTCCCCGGAAACAGCACGGTGGAACTGAAGCAATTTGCGATCCCGGCGCCCGGGCATGGCGAAGTTCTTATCAGGATGAAATCGTCGACAATCTGCGGTTCGGATATACGATGCATCTACCACGAGCATCTCGGCAAAGGACCCGAGGGATATCAGCCTGGCATGATCGCCGGACATGAACCGTCCGGTCAGATCGTGGAAACCGGGCCCGGATGCCGGAGGTTCAAAAAGGACGACCGCGTGATCGTGTACCACATTTCGGGATGCGGCGTCTGCAACGACTGCCGGCGTGGGTACATGATCTCCTGCACCAGCAAGTACCGGCGCGCCTACGGATGGCAGCGCGACGGAGGAATGGCGGAGTATCTTCTTGCGGAGGAGAAGGATCTTGTCGCGCTGCCGGAAGAGTTGAGCTATTCCGACGGAGCACAGGTTGCCTGCGGGTTCGGAACCGTCTACGAGGGGCTGACAAAGATCGATGTGAACGGAAACGACGCCGTCCTCATCACCGGATTGGGGCCCGTAGGACTTGCTTCGGCGATGCTCGCCAGGGCGCTGGGCGCCAGGACAATATTCGGCATCGAAGTCAATGATGAACGGTTGGCGATCGCAAATCGGATGGGCCTCTTCACCCAAGTCCTCAAAGCCGCCGGGACCAACGTCGAACAGATCCGGGATCTAACATCCGGAAATGGGGTGGAAAAATCGGTCGATTGTTCCGCGAACAGCACGGCGCGGCTGACCTGTATCCAGGCGACCCGTAAATGGGGGAGCATCGTCTTTCTCGGGGAAGGCGGCGCATGCGAATTCCAGCCATCGAGAGATATCATCCATGACCAGAAGACCATCTATGGTTCATGGGTGACGAGCATCTGGCGCATGGAGGAACTTGTTGAACGATTGGTGAGATGGAACGTCAGACCGGAAGCATTAATTACGCATAGGTTCGAATTGAAAGACGCGGGCAACGCATATTCACTCATGGCAAGCGGCGAGTGCGGGAAAGTTGCCGTCGTCTTTGATGAAGAGATCAAATAAGAATAAGAGAGTTCACCATGCTAAAGACTATCCCTAACATCCTGAGCCCCGATCTTCTCAAAATCCTCATGGAGATGGGGCACGGCGATGAAATAGTCATTGCCGATGGAAATTTTCCCGCCTCTTCGAACGCCCAGCGACTCGTTCGTCTGGACGGGCATGGGGTTCCGGAAATTCTGGAGGCGGTGCTGAAACTCTTTCCCCTCGACACCTATGTCCAGAAGCCGGTGAGCCTGATGGCGGTGAATCCGCAGGACAAGATCACGCCTGCCATCTGGAGCGAGTACGCGAAAATAGTCCGGGGGAGCAAAGAGCCTTTCGGAGATTTTGAATACATCGAGCGATTTGCGTTCTACGACAGGGCCAGGAAAGCGTACGCAATCGTCGCCACCGGCGAAACGGCACTCTATGCAAACATCATTCTGAAAAAGGGAGTCGTCGTCTGATGCCGCTGTGCATCCAACCTTGATACGAAGGAAGATGAAAAAAACATTGCTCCTGCTTCTCGCTGCAAGTACGGTCGTCGGTACCGCAAACGCCCAGAGCGACTCTCTTCTTAAGCTATGGTACAATCACCCCGCCCGACAGTGGGTCGAGGCACTGCCGATCGGCAACGGCCGTTTGGGTGCGATGGTCTTCGGAGATCCGTCCAGGGAAAGAATTCAATTAAACGAGATCACCGTCTGGGCCGGCCAGCCGAATCGTAACGACAATCCGGATGCCAGAGAGGCGCTGCCAAAAGTCAGGAAACTGATTTTTGAGGGGAAATACACGGAGGCGCAGGATCTGGTCAATCAGACCTTCATCAGCAAAATCTCGAACGGCATGCCCTACCAGACGGTCGGGGACCTTCACCTTCTGTTCCCCGGGCACGAGAAATATTCCGGCTATTGCCGGGAGCTCAACCTCGAGACCGGAATCGCCACGACACGCTACACCGTCAACGGAACAACCTATCAGAGCAGGGTGTTTGCTTCGTTTCCCGACCAGGTCATCATTGCCCGGATCACCGCCGACAGGCCGGGCTCCATCAGTTTTTCCGCATCGATGGACAGGCCCGCCGCGGTCGTTGTTTCGGTCAAAGGGAATGATGAATTGATCATGTCGGGCGTTACAGGCGATTGCGATTCCGTGAAAGGGAAGGTGAGGTTCCAGGCCGAGGTGAAAATTCTCCCGGAAGGCGGCTCCGTCTCTGCCGCCGACACCTTGCTCACCGTGACGAACGCCAACGCCGCCACGATCTATGTCTCGATCGCATCAAGTTTCAGAAACTACGCCGATATCAGCGCGGACCCCGATGCCAGGGCGGAAGAGTCTCTGCAGAAGGCGCTGAAGAGGGATTACGACCGGTCGCTCCAGGATCACATCGCGATCCTTCAGAAATATCTTGACCGCGTCCACATCGACCTTGGAGTGACAGATTCTGTCAAAAACCCCACCGACGTCCGGATCGCCGAATTTTCCCGGGGCTACGATCCTCAGCTTGCCTCCCTTTATTTTCAGTTCGGCCGCTACCTGTTGATCTCGTGCTCTCAGCCCGGCGGACAACCTGCGACACTGCAGGGGATCTGGAACGATCAGCTCTATCCGCCGTGGGACAGCAAGTATACCGTCAACATCAACACGGAGATGAACTACTGGCCCTCCGAGGTGACGAACCTCAGCGAGATGAACGAGCCTCTTATCGAGATGATCAGGGAGCTGGCTGAGACCGGACGACAGACGGCACAGATAATGTACGGCGCCGACGGATGGGTGCTCCATCACAATACCGATCTCTGGCGCATCAACGGGCCGATTGACGGATCGTTCTGGGGGATGTGGCCGATGGGGGGTGCCTGGCTTTGCCAGCACCTTTGGGAAAAGTACGAGTACAACGGCGATGAAAAATATCTCGCATCGGTCTACCCTGTGCTCAAAGGGGCCGTGGAGTTCTATCTCAGCACCCTTGTCCAATATCCCGGACATGACTGGCTCGTCGTCTGTCCCTCCGTCTCGCCTGAAAATGCTCCGTCGTCTCATCCCACGTCATCCATTTCCGCCGGAACGACGATGGACAATCAATTGCTCTTCGATCTCTTCACGAAGACCATCAGGGCGGCGGAGATTCTCCATACGGACGGAGATTTCGTCTCAAAAGTAAAGGAAGATCTCCGGCGGCTCCCTCCGATGCAAATCGGCAAGTACGGCCAACTGCAGGAATGGATCGAAGACTGGGACAACCCGCAGGATCACCACAGACATGTTTCGCATCTGTACGGAGTCTATCCATCCAACCAGATCTCCCCGTTCCGCACCCCCGAGCTTTTTGACGCCGCGCGTACGTCACTCATTTATCGGGGCGATCCTTCCACAGGATGGTCGATGAACTGGAAGATCAATCTGTGGGCCCGCTTCCTTGACGGGAACCATGCCTACAAATTGATCACAAACCAGATAAGCCTTGTCGAGAAGCCGGCGTTCGAAAAAGGGGGAACGTACGCAAACATGTTCGATGCCCATCCGCCGTTTCAAATCGACGGGAACTTCGGTTTCACCGCCGGCATCGCGGAAATGCTCATGCAGAGCGACGACGGCGCGATCTTCGTCCTTCCGGCGTTGCCCGACGTGTGGCCTCAAGGAAGGATCACCGGCCTTCGCGCGCGCGGAGGATTCGACATCAAAGAGATGGAATGGAAAGAAGGCAAGATCTCGAGGCTGGTGATCAAATCCAACCTCGGAGGCAACTGCCGCATCCGATCCTACTCGCCGTTAAAGGTTGAAGGGGACGGAACTCTTCTCCAGGCTCAGGGGGAGAACGAGAATCCGTTTTATTGGGTGCCGGAGATCAAGAAGCCTCTTATTGCTCCCGAGGCGAAGCTGAATTCGGTCGAGGTGAGAAAGACCTTTCTCTATGATCTGAGGACGGAAGCCGGAAAAGAATATGTCTTTGATCGATTGTGAAGAGAATTCAGATGAGGAGAATCGTGTGAAAAAGATCTCATTCCCTTCCCGCGGAAGCTCTGTCATGCGTCGCTGCGCCGAATGCCTGCTCATTGCGGCTGCTTTCCTGACCCTTTTCGCAACAGATCTGTTCTGTCAGAACCCTCTCGTCCTCGACCAGTTTACCGCGGACCCGGCCGCCCGGGTCTTTGACGGCAAAGTCTATCTCTATCCTTCACACGATATCCTGGCAAAAGACGGGCACGGCCGTCCGGGCTGGTTTTGCATGGAGGATTACCACGTCTTCTCTTCGTCAAACCTTGTCGATTGGACGGACCACGGCGTCATCGTACGCCAGGATAGCGTTCCCTGGGTCAATCCGAAGCTCTTCGCGATGTGGGCGCCCGATTGTGTTTACAGGAACGGAAAGTACTATTTCTATTTTCCTGCTCCGGCCAGAGATACAACCTATGGACGGGGTTTCTCGATCGGCGTGGCCGTTTCGGAAACGCCGTACGGACCGTTTACTCCGCAGCCCGCACCGATCAAAGGTGTCCACGGGATAGACCCAAATCCGTTCATCGACAAGGATGGCCAGGCATACCTCTGCTGGGCGGCGAGAAATTTCGTTGTCGCGAAACTGAAGGACAATATGCTCGAGCTCGCCGGCGAGCCGCAGGTGGTCAAGGGATTGCCCGATTCAGGACTCAAAGAAGGACCGTATCTTTTTGAACGGCGAGGAATCTACTATCTGACGTACCCTCACGTGCAGAATAAATCCGAAAGACTCGAATATGCAATCGGCAATTCTCCCGCGGGGCCCTTTGTCGTCAAAGGGGTCATCATGGATGAAACGCCCGATTGCTGGACCAACCAGTGTTCCGTGATCGAATTCAACCAGCAATGGTACCTCTTCTATCATCACAGTGATTTGTCCCCGCACTTTGACAAGAACAGGTCGGTGAGGATGGACAGCCTCTTCTTCAACGAAGACGGTACAATCAAGAAGGTTATTCCTACACTACGCGGTGTAGGAGTCTCCTCCGCATCGAAAAGGATACAGATTGACCGGTACAGCCGTATCAGCGACAACGGCGCGTCGGTGACGGAGCTCGACACACTCCATCGGTCTGAGGGATGGAAAACGACATTCGATGCCGCGCATGCCTGGATTCAGTACAACAGCGTCGATTTCGGGGAGCGGAAGCCCGCCTCGATTGATGTGAGAGCCGCTTCAGAAACGGGATGCACTCTCCGGATTATGTTGGAGAGCCTCACCGGCCCGGTCATAGGCGAAATAGTCATCCCCAAAGGGACCGCCTGGAGTGTCGTCAACGCGCCGCTGAAGGAATTTCAGCCGGGCCTCCACAACCTGATTGTCCAGATGAAGGATGAAGGGAGCGTCGACGTCGATTGGATAACATTCAAATAAAGAAAGATCTGTCAATGAAGATCGTCGGTATTCATGATTAATTCCTTTCGGAGCATTCAATGAACCAAAGACTCATCGCCATCTTCACGGGGATTACTGCCCTTCTGCTGATCTTTTGGACGTTGTCGGCCGCCCAGCCGCCGACGGTCAAAGCGGGGAGCAAGCAGATCGTCAACTGGGAATCGACGCATTCGGTGCAGCTCGAGGCGAGCATGCAGGCGACGAAGATTAAAACAGAGTGGACCTGTCCGCAGAATCGGGCAGTCGTCTTCAAAGATCCTTCCAGGCTTTCGACCGAAGCGACATTCCCCCGCCCGGGATACTATCTGTTGATTCTCTCCGTAAAGAAAACCGGCAAAGATTCGGCGATCAGCACGACGATCGTGAACCTCTTTGAGCCGCATTCCTACAAAGACCGTCTCTCCGATCTCATCAGCCTGATGACCGTCGACGAGAAGATCGCCCAATTGACGAACCAGACCGACTCAATTTCGCGGCTGGGACTTCCAAGCTACAACTATTGGAGTGAAGCGTTGCACGGAGTCCTTGCGAGCGGAGCAACCTCCTTCCCGCAGGCCGTCGGGATGGGAGCAACGTGGGAGCCGGAGCTTGTGCACCGGGTCGGTTCCGTCATCTCCGATGAAGCGCGGGCGTTCAATGTTACCGACGGCAAAGGACTGACCTATTGGAGTCCCACCATCAATATCGCGAGGGATCCGCGCTGGGGCCGTAATGAGGAGTCGTACAGCGAGGATCCTTATCTTCTTTCCAGCATGGGCGTTGCGTTCGTCCGGGGCATGCAAGGGGATGATCCCTATTACCTCAAAGCCGTCTCCACCCCCAAGCATTTCATGGCAAACAACGAGGAAGATCGCCGTCACACCGGTTCTTCCGACGTCGATATGCGGAGTATGTACGAGTATTACCTGCCGGCATTTCACCGGGTCGTCGTGGAAGGGAAGGCCTTCTCCATCATGGGGTCGTACAACAGGGTCAACCATGTTCCTTCCAACGCAAACCCTTTTTTGTTGACCGACCTGCTGCGTCACGATTGGGGTTTTGAGGGCTATGTGGTTTCCGATTGCGGTGCCGTCAGCGACATGGTCTTCGGACATCATTTCTTCAAGACGGGTGCGGAAGCGGCGGCCAGCAGCATTCGTGCAGGATGCGACCTCGATTGCGGGACGGAGTATCGGGAGTACGTCAAAGAGGCTCTTCAGCAGGGCTTGTTGGATGAGAAGGATCTTGATCGCGCGTTGGGGAGAGTTCTCTCGGCCCGTTTCCGGTTGGGTGAATTCGACCCGCCGGCGCTGGTGCCGTATTCATCGATCTCGAAGGAGAAGCTGGATTCCAAAGAGAACCGCGATCTCGCCCTCGAGGTTGCGCAGAAATCGATCGTGCTTCTCAAGAACAACGGAATCCTGCCATTGAACTCAAAGAAAATACACTCAATCGCGGTGATCGGTCCGAATGCCGAGGAACCTCAGCTCGGAATCTACAGCGGTTGGCCGAATGTCCGGGTCAGCGCTCTTCAGGGGATCACCGAAAAGTCGGCTGCCTACGGCATCAATGTCAACTACGCGATGGGATGCGGCGTTACTGCCCGCTCATTGAGGCCGATTGAACCTCAGTACTTCGGGAAGGTTGAAGGATCAGAGAAGACCGGGATGATGGGCGAGTACTTTGACAACATGAACATGTCCGGAAAACCTCTCCTCACCCGGATCGACTCGATGATCAACTTCAGCTTTGGCACCGGAGCTCCGGCGGCCGGTTTGCCGGAGGATCATTTCTCCATTCGATGGAAGGGCCGGATCATTCCCCCCGATTCGATTCACCAGATCGGCACCGTCAACGACGACGGCGCGCGGCTCTATCTGGACGGAAAGCTGGTCATCGACGACTGGAAAGACCATGCCGAACAACCGAACCAGACGGAGGTCAATCTGCCGCCCGGGAAGGCCTATGACGTCGAGATGCGCTACTACGATGACGCTCTCGGTGCGGTGGCACGATTGACCTGGTCCATGGGCAGGAGTGACTTCACAAAAGCGAAGCTGGCGGCTTCTCAGAGCGACGTCGTGATCCTCGTCCTCGGTACTTCGCCCGAGATTGAAAGGGAGGAGCTCGATCGAACCGAGATTGAACTGCCTCAGGTCCAAAGGGACCTCATCGATGCTGTCGCGTCTGTCAATCCTCACATTATTCTTCTCCTCGAGAATGGCGGGCCGGTTGCTCTTGAGGGAAGCGAAGCGAAGGCCGAAGCGATCGTCGAGGCGTGGTATCCGGGTGAACTCGGGGGCAAAGCCATCGCCGACGTCCTCTTCGGCGACGTCAATCCGGGAGGGAAGCTTCCGGAGACGTTCTACGCATCGACGACACAGCTTCCTCCGATGTCCGACTACGACCTCATCGATCATCCCCGGACATACATGTACTTCGACCAACCGGTGCTGTTTCCATTCGGTTACGGACTCTCCTATACGCAGTTCACGTACAGCGATCTGCGGCTGAGCGCCGATACGCTCAGGAAGAATGGCGAGCTTATGATCCAGGTGGGAATCGAAAACTCAGGTGGCGTCAAAGGAGACGAAGTGGCACAGGTCTATCTCCACAAGATCGGCGCATCGATCAAAGTGCCGATCAACCAACTTAAGCGATTTCAGAGAATAACCTTGGCCCCCGGGGAGAAGAAGAACCTCACCTTCACGGTCCCGGCCTCTGAGTTTTCATTTTACGACACCGGGGTCAATGACTTCACGATCTATCCGGGAGAATGGGAAGTTCAGGTCGGCAGTTCGTCGAAGGATATCCGCCTGAAGAAAGCTCTCACGATCGAATAGCGCCGGCATGGTCTCTCTTTTTGATTTTCGTATGCGGTAGGGAATAGCCCCATCGCCGGCAATCGCCGCCGAAGGGTCGACAACAGACAACATCATAAACGTGACTCGGGAGCGTTACCAATGATTCGAACATGCATTGCATTCCTCTTTGCGCTGATGCTCGTTCCGCGCGATGCTCAGACTCAATCAACGACGAATACGCTGGTCGTCCATGCCGATGCGGGCAAAGATACTATCAGCAGATTCATTTACGGACAATTTGCCGAGCACCTTGGGCACGGCATCTACGGCGGCGTCTGGGTCGGAGAGAACAGCTCCATCCCAAACACGCGGGGCATTCGGAACGACGTTGTTGCGGCGTTGAGGAAAATAAAAGTCCCCGCCATCCGATGGCCCGGCGGGTGCTTTGCAGACGAATACCACTGGAAGGACGGCATCGGTCCGCGCGCCGATCGTCCGAAAATGGTGAACTCCAACTGGGGAGGCGTTACGGAGGACAACAGCTTTGGAACTCATGAGTTCATGGACCTGTGCGACCAGCTCGGATGCGAGCCCGTCATCTGCGGAAACGTCGGTAGCGGCACGGTGAAGGAAATGTCGGAATGGGTTCAATACCTGACGTCGGACGGCGACAATCCTATGACCGAACTGCGGAAGAAAAACGGGAGGGAAAAGCCGTGGAAGGTGAGGTTCTGGGGTGTGGGGAATGAAAACTGGGGTTGCGGCGGCATCATGTCGGCCGATTTCTACTCCAACGAAATGGCACGCTATTCCTTCGCCCTGAAGAACTATGGTCCGGAGCCGCTCTGCAAGATCGCTTCGGGCGGGCTCCAGGAGGATTACAACTGGACCGAGACGATCATGAAGAAATGGCACGGCGAGGATGGATGGCTTCAGGGATACTTGGGCGGATATTCGCTGCACTATTATACCGTTTCCGACTGGGACAAAAAAGGATCCGCGACCGATTTCGGCGAGAAGGACTGGTTCGTCACTCTTTCGCACACTTTGAGGATGGATGAAATAGTTCAGAAACATTCGGCGATTATGGATAAGTATGATCCTCAGAAGAGGATCGGACTCGTCGTCGATGAATGGGGGGACTGGTTCAATGTCGAGCCGGGAACGAACCCGGGCTTCCTCTACCAGCAGAACACACTTCGCGACGCCATGGTGGCCGCCATCAACCTGAACATCTTTCACAGCCATTGTGACCGCGTGAAGATGGCAAACATCGCTCAAATGGTGAACGTGTTGCAGTCGATGATCCTCACGAAGGGGGACCAATTGGTGCTGACGCCCACCTACTATGTTTTCAAAATGTACACTGTCCACCAAGACGCGGTGATGTTGCCGGTGGATCTGCGCTCTGATTCGTGCACCGACGGAGTCAATTCGCTTCCGGCTCTGAGCGCGTCTGCCTCAAGGGACAAGGAAGGACGGATCCACATTTCGATCGCCAACCTCGATCCTGCGAAGGCGCAAAACATCCGATGCGAACTGAAAGGCGACGCAGGATCGAAGGTTTCCGGCGAAATCATCACAGCCGCAGCCATCAACGCATATAACGATTTTGGAAAGCCCGAAGACGTGAACATAAAACCGTTCTCCGGCGCATCCCTGGCCAAAGGAATCCTGACGGTTGCGCTCCCGGCAAAATCGATCGTGACCCTTGAGGTGAAGTAATCCGCGGCTCGCCTGGGAAGGCCGCCGCTCTGCGTCCGGCTTCCCTTCAGTGCCGGCCCTCAGCAGGAGTATTATGAAAAAGATCGTCGCCGCAACGGTGTGTCTGCTCTTTTCGGCGGGGCTTCGCGCCCAGGATTTTGGAAGCTGGGCTCCGACTCCTCCGATGGGATGGAACAGTTGGGACTGTTTCGGGCCAACCGTCACCGAGGAGGAGGTGAAGGCGAACGCGGACTATATGGCCGCACACCTGAAAGGATGCGGATGGGAATACATCGTCGTCGATATCCGATGGTACGTGGAGAACGATAAGGCCCACGGATACAACGAAGTCAATCCCCGGATGAGCGTTGATGACTACGGCAGGCTTATCCCCGCGGTAAACCGGTTTCCATCTTCGGACGGCGGGAAAGGTTTCAAGCCGCTCGCGGACTACGTCCACGGGCTGGGGTTGAAATTCGGCATCCACATCATGCGCGGTGTTCCGAGACTCGCTGTCGCGAAGAAAAGCGCGATTCTCGGGACCAGCTACACCGCCGCCGACATCGATAGCACCGGCAATCTCTCCTCTTGGCTCCGGGACATGTACACGGTCAATGCCGGCAAGCCGGGCGCACAGGAGTATTACAACTCGATCTTCAGCCTCTATGCATCCTGGGGAGTCGATTTCGTAAAAGTCGACGACATCTCATCCCCCTATCACAAGGATGAAATTGAGATGATCCGCAAGGCGATCGACGGTTGCGGACGGCAGATCGTTCTAAGCCTCTCTCCGGGTCCGACGCCCCTGGAAGATGCAGAGCACGTCAGCGCTCACGCCAACATGTGGCGTATCATCGGAGACTTCTGGGATTCCTGGCCGCAGGTCGAGGAACATTTTTCGCTCTTCGAGAAATGGATCCCCTACCTCCGTCAGGGTCATTGGCCGGACGGAGACATGCTTCCGTTGGGCCGGATCGGGATTCGGGCGGAGCAGGGAAATCCGAGAATGGCCAACCTCACGAAAGATGAACAGGTCGCCCTGATGTCGCTCTTCGCAATTTGCCGATCACCCATGATGTTCGGCGGAAACCTTCCCGATAACGATCAGTTCACGCTCGGCCTCATCACAAACGAGGAAGTCCTTTCCGTTCTCAGGAAGAGCAGGGAAAACCGCCTCCTCTTCCAAGACGGTGAACGAATAGCATGGATAGCCGGCGATTCGGGTACTTCCGACAACTATGTTGCTCTCTTCTATGTCGATCGTTCACCGATACTGGAAAACAAGGCCCTTTGGAGCAGCCCGCTTCTCACCTATAAACCGGGAGAACAAAGCTCCCGAGTCAGCGTGAAGATCGGCAATGCCCGCAAATTGTATCTCGTCGTTACCGACGGTGGAAACGGAAACAACTGGGACCACGCCGACTGGATTGAGCCCAGACTCATCCGAACCGGCGCGACGAAATCCGGAAGACCCGACACCTTGCCGCTTGTCAGCCTCAAATGGAATAGTGCTACTTGCGGATGGAGTGATGCGAAGGTCGGTACCAGCGTTGGGGGAAGCACGTTGACCGTCGACGACAAAGAATACGCCGACGGCATCGGCACGCACGCGACGTCGGTGATCGAGTACGACGTTCCGGAAGGATACGATACATTTTCTTCTCTTGTCGGCCTCGACAAAGAATGCGTATCGCACACCGAAGGAGCCACGGTCAGATTCCATCTCTTTACGGAGTATCCCACAGGTTCCGCTCCCCGGGATTCGATCATGATATCTTTGAAGAGTGAACAGATGGGCCTTACCGGCACATACTCGGTGCGCGACCTCTGGAGCAGGAAAGACCTTGGCGAATTCAGCGAGGGGTTGTCGCTCTCTGTGAAGAATCACGGCGCCAGATTGCTGAAAATCCATACCACAAGGCAGGGGGGCGGGAAGTAGGACTGATCAGTCGACACCCGTGCTTCATCAAGAGAAATCTCATCGCTCGCAGAACCGGAGCGAGAGCAACTTCTTACATTCTGTGACTCCTATGAAAAAGACAATAGCCTTTCTTCTCCTCCTTCTATTCTCTTCGATGGATGTCGGGTATGCTCAATCGTATGAGAAGACCGATGGAGGAGTGCGGGCGACGATAAACTCCGTAACGACGGAGATTCAGTTCTACAGCTCCTCGATCGTGAGAGTCCTGAAATCGCCCGAAGGGACGACCTTCACAAAGAAGAGCCTTTCGGTGATTCAGATCCCGCAGAAGACATCCTTTGACATACAGAAGAAGGGGGATGAACTCTTCCTGCAGAGTGAAAAACTCCGGGTGAGTCTGAATCTCCTCAACGGGAAGATCTCTTACGCAACGCCCTCCGGCGGGCGTCTCATGCAGGAGAAGGATTCGGGCGTGCAGTTCTCTGACTTCAACGATGCGGGGACAAAGACCTACAGCGTTCGCCAGATTTTTGTCCTGGATGGCAATGAGGCCATCTATGGCCTGGGTCAGCAACAGAAGGGCAAGATGGTCCAGCGAAACGTGAGCCTCACCATGATCCAGGGAAATACCGACGACTACGTCCCGTTCTTCCAGTCGGTGAAAGGCTACGGACTGTTCTGGGACAATACCTCCCCGACCCTCTTCGTCGACGACTCGACAGGAACATCGTTCAGGTCCGAAGTCGGCGATTGCATCGACTACTATTTTATGGTCGGCGGCAATGCGGATGGCGTCATAGCGCAGATGCGCGGTCTCACGGGGCAGGTTCCCATGTTTCCGCTCTGGACGTACGGATACTGGCAGAGCAGGGAGCGGTACAGGAGTCAGGATGAAACGATCGACGTGGTACGAAAATACAGGGAACTCGGCGTGCCATTGGACGGCATCATTCAGGACTGGCAGTACTGGGGTGACAACTTCCACTGGAACGCGATGCGGTTCCTCAACCCGCTCTTTCCCGATCCGCAAAAAATGATCGACGATATCCATGCGATGAACGCGCACATCATCATCTCGGTCTGGGCGTCGTTCGGCCCGCAGACCCCGCAGTTTGCGCTTATGGACAAGAAGGGGATGTTGTTCGACATCAAGACGTGGCCACTTTCTTCCAAGGATGAATGGCCGCCCGATCCCAAATACCCGTCGGGAGTAAAGGTGTACGACGTCTACAATCCCGAGGCACGGGACATCTTCTGGGACTATCTCAACAAAGGACTCTTCTCGCTCGGGATCGACGGCTGGTGGCTCGATTCGTCGGAACCGGACCACATGAACGTCAAGCCGTCGGATTTTGACACCCGGACTTACCTCGGCTCGTTCCGTAAGGTTCGAAACGCATTTCCCCTGATGCATGTCGGCGGTGTCTATGACCATCAGCGTTCGGTCACATCCGACAAGCGCGTTTTCATCCTCACGCGCTCGGTCTTCGCGGGTCAGCAACGCTACGGGGCGAATACCTGGTCGGGCGACGTTGTCGCTTCCTGGAGCGCGCTACGGAATCAAATCTCCGCCGGGCTGAACTTGTCGTTATCCGGGGTCCCATACTGGAACTCCGACATCGGCGGGTTCTTCCTCTGGAACTTTCCAAAGAAACTCGACGACCCGATCTATCGCGAGCTCTACGCTCGCTGGATCCAGTTCGGGGCCTTTTGCCCGATGATGCGGTCGCACGGCACCGATGCTCCCCGTGAGATCTACCAATTCGGAACAAAGGGGAATGCCATCTACGACGCGATTGAGCGCTCGATCGAACTGCGGTACGCGCTCCTTCCATACATCTACTCAGTTTCATGGGATGTCACCGCGCACCAATCGACCATGATGCGCGCACTGGTGATGGACTTCGCCGGGGACAAGCGGGCGCTCGACGTCAACGATGAGTACATGTTCGGCAAATCAATCCTCGTCTGTCCGGTGACGGAATTGATGTACACCGATACCGTCGTTCAGGGCAAAGACACCACGATCGCGGCAGACTTCGGCAAGATCAAGGCTCACAGTCTCTATCTGCCGCGCGAGGGCAAATGGATCGACTTCTGGAGCGGCGAGAAGCTGGAGGGTGGTCAAACTATCGGAGAGAAGGCACCGGTCGACATCATCCCGTTGTTCGTCAGGGCCGGAGCCATCCTGCCTTTTGGTCCCAGCGTGCAGTATGCAACCCAAAAGAAATGGGACACGCTGGATATCCGCGTTTACGCCGGCGCGGACGGGGAGTTCACCTTGTACGAGGATGAAAAAGACGGCTATGCTTACGAGAACGGTGTCTACTCTACGATCACCTTCTCGTGGGATGATGCGCAGAAAGTCCTGACCATCGGCGATCGGCAGGGTTCTTTCCCCGGTATGATCATCGACCGAGCATTCAGGATTGTTCAGGTTACGCGGGATAAAGGAACCGGAATGCGCCCTGTCGGGAAGTACGATGCCGTGGTGACGTATTCCGGCAAAAAGGTCGTTGTAAAACTCTGAAGTAAACTTGTCGGATCATTTTTTCAAGCTGACGTTTGAAGTTTGAGGAACGAACCATGAGACGAAGAATCTTTCTCAGGAATTCCGGGGTCATTGCCGGCCTCGCGGGCATTTGGTCCTACCTTGGATTCGCGCCGAACAGGTTGAGTTCGGGAAAATCTTCCCCCACAGCCTTTCAGCCGGAAGCGTCGAACGGATCTGCCGGCGAGGAAATCCGGTCCGCCGAGTATCTTCGCCGCGCACGGGCGGACAAGTACTTGCCGGGACCTCCGGTCTTCGCCGATTCGTATCTGTCCCCTGAGGTGCGCGTCTCGCCGATGTCTCTTGCGGAGAGGATCCGGCGTGCCGTCGTTCCGAGACGGGGCTTCTGCAGCATTGCGCCGGGCAAAACGCTCAGCGAGGGACTCATCTCCGGGAACGGGGCAATGAACATCGAGGTGTTGGGGGATCCGTACGCCGAGCAGGTGCTCTTCCATCACGAGAGTCTGTTGCTGCCGTGGAAACGGCCGCTCGAGGCTCCCAACGTTGCGGGGATATTTCCGCAAGTCCGGCAAATGATCATGGACGGGAAGTACCGCGAAGCCGTTGAGTTCGCCTTCAAGGAAATGGGGAAAGGGCCCATAAAGGTCAACACGTGGCCACACCCTACGATCCCGGCGTTCCTGATGCATCTTGATTTTCCGAAAACAGCGCGGGTCAGGGACTATCTCCGCACGGTCGATTTCGAAACGAGCGAGGCAAAGGTACACTGGACCGACGAGCACGGCACCTGGCTTCGTCAGACTTTCACCTCCCGGCCCGACAATGTCGTTGTTCAGCTCCTCACTGCCCCGATCGGAGCATCGGTGGATGTCAGGATTGCACTGGAGAAGTCGGCTGGAATGCGCTTCCGCGGAGGCAGTGAGACCAGTGACATCCGGCAGGAGTGCACGACGCAACGGCTGATGTACAAGTGCATTCTGGATCCTTCCGTGGACAACAGCGGCTACGCGGGCGTGACCCGTGTCGTTCAAAGCGGCGGATCTGCGAGGACGGAAAACAACACCCTTGTCATCGAAAACGCATCTTCGGTGATGCTCCTGACCCGCATCGAATGGTTCGCCGACTATAGTGATGAGAAAGCGGATGCCCTGCGACTGGCGTTGGAGGGAATTTCCCCGGACTATTCGTCGCTTCTCGAACGCCACCGCAAGGTCCAGGCGGAAGCCCTCAACCGCGTTACCGTGGATTTCGGCGGCGCCTCTCAATACGGAATGTCCTCTGAGGAACTTCTCGCGGATCAGAGGTCAAGGCCCGATTATTCGCCCGCCTTGCTCGAGAAGATCTTTGAGATGGGGCGGTACTGGTTTATCCTCACAAGCGGAAAGTATCCGAGCATGGTGGCCGAGGTCAATGCCAACATCAACCTGCAGATTTCGCCCGGTCCGCAGGGCGATTTGCGGGAAGGTATGGACGCCTACTTCAATTGGATGGAGAGTCTGGCTCCCGATTTCCGCGTCAACGCAAAGAACATCTTCGGAATGCGCGGCACGCACTACAATCTCTGGCCGGACAAAGGAATGGGGGTCACGTTCCATTACTCCACGGCCGAATCAACCGGAGAAGTCTGGCCTCATCCCTATTGGATTTCCGCGGGCGGATGGTGTTGTCGCCCGTTCTGGGATCACTATCTGGTGACCGGCGATCTGGAGTTCCTCCGCAAACGTGTTGTCCCCGCTCTCAAAGAGCTCGCCCTCTTCTACGAGGACTTCCTGACTGTCACCGACAAAGACGGGAAGTACATCTTTGTTCCATCCTTCTCGCCGGAAAACAACCCTGCGAACACAAATCCTTCGAGCATGCTGGTGATCAATGCCAGTATGGACATCGCGGTGTGCCGGGAAGTTCTGGCAAACCTTGTCCAGGCCTCGGAGATCCTGGGCACCGACGCCGACAGCGTACCGAAATGGAAGGCGATGCTGGAGAAACTTCCTCCCTACCTCCTTGAACCCGACGGCACAATGAAGGAGTGGGCATGGCCCACGCTTCAGGAACGTTACAGCCATCGTCACATCTCTCATCTTTATGGAGCATGGCCGGGAGACGAAATCGATCCGGACCGGACACCTCAGCTCGCCCGGGCCGCGATGATCGCAGACCGGAGGCGAGTGCCGGAGAGGCTGGCGGCTCACGGTCGATGCCATCGTGCCCTGGTGGGAGCGCGGCTCAAGGATGGCTTCATGGTGGACACAGAGTTGCGGCAACTGATCGAGCAGGGCTACATCGGTACGACACTCAGGTGTTCTCACGATCCGTATGCATGGCCGATGCCGGATGCACAGGGGGGCATTCAAACAATCATGATGGAGATGCTGGCCTACTCCCGTCCCGGGGTGATCGAGCTGCTCCCAGCTCTCCCTGCCTCCCTTCCAAAGGGATCGATCCGGGGGATGCTGGCCCGAACATTCGCCAGGGTCGATGAGCTTGCGTGGGACATGGAAACGCGGAGAGCGGATGTCACGATCACTTCGATGAGAGATCAAGACCTCACCTTGATCGTCCGCTACGGGATCGAGGAGATCTCCGCCCCCTCCGGAGTCTTGACAACGGCTCCTCGGCCGGACACAGCCAATTGCGATCTGCATCTGCCCGGGCGAACGCCGGTGAAGATCCATTTGAAGCTAGGCCTGCACAATCCTCTTGAATGGGTGACGCAGGTAGCGTAGCAAGTTGTTCCGTGTTCATCGGTATGAAGCGAATATCGATACCACCGATGAGAAAACTATTCTCAGGCCTTGTCGCGAAGCCGATGTCGGTTCGATATCGTCGCGAACATGCTGAAATAATACTCTGAAAGGAACGCAATTTCATGAAGAAGATAGCTTTCTCCGTCGTGTCACTTCTGCTGTTTGCCGCCGGTCTCGGCATCGCTCAACAGCCCGAGCCGGTAAGAGTCGAAGAGGGTTTGCTACAGGGTACGTCCGAAGGAGGATTGACGGTTTACAAAGGCATTCCTTTTGCCGCCCCGCCTGTGGGTGATCTTCGATGGAGGGCCCCTCAACCCGCCGCGAAATGGGAGGGCGTGCGTCCTGCCGCGAAGTTTGCCCCCGCTCCGATGCAGGCCTGGCCAACCGCGTCGGGCAAAAGCGAAGATTGCCTCTACTTGAATGTCTGGACGCCGGCAAAATCCCCGACCGACCGCATCCCCGTTCTCGTCTGGATCTACGGCGGCGGATTCGCCGGAGGGTCGACATCGGAGCAGACTTACAGCGGGGAGAATCTCGCCAGGAAAGGGGTGGTCCTGGTCAGCATCGCCTACCGGGTCGGCTTTCTTGGTTTCCTGGCGCACCCACAGTTGAGCGCCGAGAATCCGAATCACGTTTCGGGAAATTACGGGCTGCTCGATATGATCGCCGGTCTCACATGGGTGCAGAAGAACATCGCTGCGTTCGGCGGAGACCCCGGCAAGGTGACAATCTTCGGCGAATCGGCCGGAGGAATTGCCGTCAGCATGCTTTGTGCTTCGCCGCTGGCCAAGGGGCTCTTCCAGGGAGCTATTTCGGAGAGCGGAGGATCGTTCGGCCCGCCGAGGACGACGACGTACCCCGGTGAAAACATGAAACGGCTCCCCGATGCCGAGCGTGACGGGCAGGCGTATCTCGACAGCGCCAAAGTTTCATCCATCGCGGAACTTCGGAAGATCGCCGCCGAGAAACTCCCTGCAACGCGTGGGATGGGAATGGCGTGGCCGATCATCGATGGATACGTGATCGTCGACGATCAGTACAAGCTCTACATGTCCGGCCGGTTCAACGACACGCCGATCCTCGTCGGTTACAATTCGGATGAAGGGGCGAGCTTCTCGTCTGCACGCACGCCGGAGGAGTACATCGCCAGCGTCCAGAAACGTTACGGTCCGTTCGCAGACACTCTTTTGAAGGCCTACCCCGTCGGTTCCAAGACGGTCCCCAAAACCGCCCGTGACCTGGCCCGGGATGCGGCATTCGGTTGGCATACCTGGACCTGGGCCCGGCTTCAGACAAAAATGGGAAAGTCCAGGGCGTACCTCTATTATTTCGATCAACACCCGGACTATCCGGAAGGCTCCCCGAGGGCCGGATTCGGCTCGCCGCATGGCCAGGATGTCGCGTACGTCTTCCAGCATCTTAATGCCTCGAATCCGATGTCTGTAAAGACGGATCCTGCGATCTCGGAGGCCATGGCTACCTACTGGACGAACTTTGCCAAATATGGAGACCCCAACGGCGCAGGCGTTCCCGCATGGCCGGCATTCAGCGATGCCAATCCCGAAGTGATGTACTTCAGCCAGACTCCCCACCTCGGTCCTGTGCCGAGCGCCGAATCGTTGAAGAGCCTGGATGCCTATTTCGAGTGGCGACGGACACCCGAAGGAGAGGCGTGGGCGAAATAGTTTCTGAGCAAGTACCGGCTTTTTGCGTGACAAGTTTACCGGCGGCGAGGAGTGTGTTAGTGTCTGCGCGCATCGCACCAGGATTTGTCCCGGTTGCTGATGCACCGACCAAAGGTTCTAATGAAAAGTAAATGGATTTTGATATTGATCCTTCTGCCCGCTCTTTCTCAAGGACAAGTTGTCAAGAGCCTCGTGGAAAAAGCGGGTGGAGTGGACGTCACTCTGGCGGAGGGGATACTCCGCATCTCTCCGATAGCGGAGGATGCGATAAGAGTCAAGTTCTGCAGAGACACCGATGTAGTGGTTCCGGAGCTCGTTTTCTCCTCGCCTTCTCAAGTCCCGGCGTTTGAAGTCGCGGATTCTCCGTCGAAGCTCGAACTCAGGGGGAAGAAAATTATCGTTTCGCTCGACAAGCGGACCGGTGCGTTGTCTTTTGCGGATAGGTCAGGGAATATCTTCCTGAGCGAGAAAGCGGGTACGCGGAAATTGATCCCCGACTCTGTCATGGGAGAGCCTTGCTTCATGGCTGAACAGAGTTTCGATTCGCCGGGAGATGAGCGGATCTTCGGATTGGGACAGTTCCAGGACGGATACTACAACCTGAAGAATGTCACCCGTCGACTGGTGCAGGTGAATTCCCAGATCGCGCTCCCGTTCATCTATTCAAGTAGAGGCTACGGACTCCTCTGGCATCAATACGGACTGACCGATTTCAATCCGGCAGACAGCGTCATAACGCTCCAAAAGCAAGAGAGTTCACCCAGCGGCAACACACAAGCGGCCGAGGTGACGACAACAGCCGGAACCGAAAGGATATATCCGCACCAAACACTGTATACGGGAAGATTCAGAGTCCCGATGGATGGGGAGTACTCGATTTTCTTGGATCTGGGAGATATGGATAACCGTCAATATCTTGTCATCGACGGAACACCCGTCATCGACATGACCAATTTGTGGCTTCCGCCCGCCGCGGGCGCGCTCGTGCATCTGAATGCCGGAGAACATGAGGCGCGGGTAGTCTGCAGATCAAGCAACACTCCGAAGGTGTCATGGAAATTGACAGATGATCTGACCACCTTCCGTTCTCCTGATGCAAGGTTGCTGGACTATGTTGTCTTTTACGGTCCTTCGGCGGACAGCGTGATCGCGGCTTACCGGAATCTTTCGGGGAACGTGCCGCTCCTCCCGCGGTGGGCGTACGGCTTCTGGCAATGCCGTGAACGCTACTCCTCCGGCAAACAGCTGGTGCAGACGGTCGGAGAATTCCGGAAAAGAAACCTCCCGATGGATGTCATCGTGCAGGATTGGCAATACTGGGGGAACAATGGCTGGGGGGTGCCGAAATTCGACGAGACGAATTATCCCGACCCGGCAAGCTTCATAAAAGAGCTCCACAGCCTAAATGCGCATCTCAGCATTTCCATCTGGTCGAACCCGGACAGGAATTCCGGAATCGGAAAAGAGTTTGCGGCAGAGAGCCTTTATCTACCGGGAAGCAAGTGGCTCGACTATTTCAATCCGATGGCCCGGAAATCCTATTGGAAGGTGCTGAACGACAATTTGTTTTCGTACGGTGTCGATTCTTGGTGGATGGATGCGACTGAACCTGAGAACGATGCGCTGCACGGACAGAAGACATCCATCGGCTTGGGAGATTTCTACCGCCTCACCTATCCGTTGTTCGTGAGCAGGGCCGTTTATGAAGGTCAGCGCGAGACAACGTCCGAGAAAAGAGTCTGCATTCTTACGAGGTCGGCGTTTCTTGGTCAGCAAAGGTACGGCACTATCAACTGGTCGGGTGACATAGGGGGCAATTGGGAAACGTTCAGGAGGCAAATCGTCGCCGGACTCAACTACACCATCACCGGCATGCCCTACTGGACGACCGATATCGGCGGGTTCTTCCGTCCGGGGCAGTCGCAGTACACCGATGAACATTACCAGGAGCTCCTCGTCCGCTGGTATCAATGGGGAGCGTTCAACCCGATCTTTCGCATTCATGGATACCAAACCGAAACGGAACCGTGGCATTACGGTCCTCAGGTTCAGGATGGAATGCGGATCGCGTTGAACCTGCGGTATCGTCTCCTTCCGTATATCTATTCCGACGCGTGGCAGGTCACGAGGAATGGATCGACCATGATACGTCCTTTGGCAATGGATTTCAGGAAGGATACCTCCGCTCTCGGCCAGAATTTTGAATACATGTTCGGGCCGGCCATCCTGGTTGCCCCCGTTACCGAACCTAACGTCCGGGAACGGAATGTCTATTTGCCCGAATCGACTTCGTGGTACGACTTCTGGACGGGGGAGCGATCGGACGGAGGGAGGACGATCCGCACCGCGGCGCCGCCCGAAAAGATCCCTCTCTTTGTAAGAACCGGTTCGATCATTCCAATGGGACCGATGATTCAGTATTCGACTGAGAAGAGCGATCCTCTGGAGATCAGGGTCTATCCCGGCGCCGACGGCGCGTTCACGCTCTATGAAGATGAGAACGACAATTATGATTATGAAAAGGGGATTTGCGCAACGATTGATTTCAGCTGGAACGACAAAACGCACACGCTGACCATCGGTCAGAGGCAAGGAAATTTTGCCGGAATGCTGGAGACGCGAACATTCAACGTCGTACTTGTGATGCCGCACCATGGGTCCGGGGTCGATGTAACTGAGAAAGTAGAAAAGGCGGTACTTTACAGCGGAACAAAGATGGCAGTAGCTCTCAAATAGGGAATACGATGATCAACGATTACGGTATACCGAAGACACAGCTGAGATTGCATAAGCTCTTTTCGGAGTTCTTTGCCTTGATTTTGATTCTCCTGACAATCACCGTTGTGGCGTCTTCACAGCCGCGTACATCGAACCTCTTTACCAGAGCATGGCACTTCAAACTTGGCGACGTGAGGGATGGCCAGAACCCCTCCGCGAACGATTCGGATTGGAGGCTCGTCAATGTTCCGCACGATTGGAGCATTGAGGGGTATCCCGAATCCAGGACGACTGATGAAGATTTGCATGCAATCAGGATTGTCAGGGGAGAATGGAAATTCAAGGAGGGGGACAGCCTCCTTTGGAAGAGCCCCGACCTCAACGACAGTTCCTGGCAGACGGTGATGCTTCCCGCAACGTGGCAGGAGCATTCGAACTACACCCCGGAAAATGTTTTCGGCTGGTACCGTCGCGAGCTGACAATTCCCGCCGAACTAAAAGGGGAGGATGTCATTCTCAATGCCGGTACTATTGACGACGCTGACGAAACCTACTTCAACGGCGTGAAAGTGGGCGGCATGGGTTCCTTCCCGCCACACTATACGTCCGCGTGGGATATCATCCGCCGTTACAAAGTCCCCCACGAAATCATTCACTACGGCGCCAAAAACTCCATCGCGGTCCGGGTCTTTAACGGAATTCTGGGGGGTGGTATCTACGGCGACGGAAGCTCGGTACGAGAGGGACCGTTCGAGTCGGCCTCCCCGGGTGCAAGTGGTGCGGGTTACTTAAACGGAGGCATTGGCTGGTACAGGAAGGTGTTCAGCCTCCCTGAGAGCGCCAGGGAGAAGCGCGTGTTCATAGAGTTCGACGGCGTGTATATGAACAGCACAGTTTGGATCAACGGGCATTACCTCGGCAACCGGCCGTACGGGTATTCCAGCTTTGAATATGAATTGACCAGGCATCTGAAATTTGGCGGAGAGAAGAATGTCCTCGCTGTCCGGGTCAACGTCGAACAGCCATGCTCGCGCTGGTATTCCGGAGCAGGCATTTACCGGAATGTGCGATTGACGATGACAGACCCGGTTCATATTGCGCAGTGGGGAACGACTGTCACCACTCCGGATGTCTCTGAACGCGAAGCGACCGTCCGGATTGTCACCACGATCAGCAATCAATCCGCCGCTTCCCATCGGGTGAAACTCGAAACTTTCGTCGTCGATGAGTTGGGGAAGAGGGTGGCCGGCGGCAAGTCCGTGCTGACCATAAAGGCAGACACCACGGGCGTGTTCGAGCAGGTGGTCAAGGTTCCAAAACCAAAACTATGGTCGCTGGAACGTCCAACCCTTTACCGCGTTCAAACCAAAGTCGATGTGAACGGCACCATTGTGGATGCCGGCGAGACCTCGTTCGGCATCCGTACGTTTGAATTTACCGAAGACAGGGGATTTTTCCTGAACGGCAGACATGTGGACGTCAACGGCGTGTGCCTCCATCACGACCTGGGATGCCTGGGAGCTGCCGTGAGCAAACGAGCGATTGAGCGGGAGCTGCAGATCATGAAGAGCATGGGCTGCAACGCCATCCGCACAAGCCACAATCCTCCTGCACCGGAACTCCTGGATCTCTGCGACCGGATGGGATTCCTTGTCATGGACGAGGCGTTCGACGAGTGGAAGAGAGCCAAGACAATGTATGGGTACGGCCGGTTCTTTGACGAGTGGAGCGAAAGAGACGTGGTGGACATGATTCACCGCGACAGAAACCATCCGAGCATCATCCTCTGGAGTATCGGAAACGAAATCCCGGAACAGGATAGTCCCGATGCATACGAAATGTCGAAACGGCTCGTTGATATCTGTCACAGGGAAGACGCGACGCGGCCGGTTACCTCGGCGTGCAATACGCCGGAGGCGGCCGTCAAAAGCGGATTTTCAAAGCCCCTCGATGTCTTCGGAATCAATTATTCCATCCCCTTCTACGAAAGCTTCAAGGGAAAGGCGAAGCTCGTCGGGTCCGAAACTACCTCAGCGGTCAGCACCCGCGCGGAGTATAACCTGGTTCCCGATGGCAATGAGGTGACGATAAAGAGCGAACTGAACAACCAATGCTCTTCCTACAACGATACCTCGGCGGAGTCGACGCTTAAGGCAATGAAGAACTCACCCTGGGTTGCCGGACAATTCCTCTGGACGGGCTTCGATTATATCGGCGAACCTTCGCCTTTTGGCTGGCCGTCGGTCAGCTCCTATTTCGGTATCGTGGATTTATGCGGCTTTCCAAAGGATCGATACTACCTTTACCAAAGCCAATGGACGGAGAAACCCATGGTGCACATCCTTCCCCACTGGAACTGGAAAGGGTTCGAGGGGCGGGAGATTCCTGTCCGCTGTTACAGCAACTGTGAATCTGTTGAATTGTTCCTGAATGGAAAGTCGCTCGGAGAAAAGAAATTTGCCGATACAAAGGACCTCCATCTGGAATGGAAAGTCCCTTACGCTCCGGGAACCTTGAGGGCCGTTGCGAAGAACGGCTCCAAGATCCTCTGCACGGATGAAGAATGCACCGCTGGTCCTTCCGCCAGAATAGTTCTGACGCCGGATCGCGTCGAAATCGCTGCCGATGGTACGGACCTTTCCTACATCAAGGTGGAAATTGTGGATGAGAATGGTCACGTCTGCCCCTCGGCGGATAATCTTGTGAAATTTGCAATTACGGGGGAGGGAGTCATTGCCGGAGTGGGCAACGGCAATCCGATAAGCCACGAGTATTTCAAAGCCGGCGAGAGAAAGGCATTCCACGGATTGGCACTTGTCGTCGTACGCTCGACCGACCGGCCGGGAACGATCAGGATCGCGGCAACGTCCGGTGACTTGAAGGGCTCGGAAGTGGCGATAAAAACGAAGGAGTAACGCGGCGCTCTGGCGGCAAGGTAACCGTATGAACAGTGATATGAACAAGCTCATCCTGAACACCCTGCTCTTCTCGACCCTTGTCCTTGCGGGATCCGCGGAGGCAGAGGACAAATTCTCGAGATTTGATTTTACCGGACCCAACGATCCTTCTCTCATCAGAGGATTCAACTATACTCCGGCAAACGGAGTCTCGCCGCGGCATCATGTCGATTGGTGGATTAACTACGACTCGGCGACGACGGCGTTCGACCTTGACCTGGCAAAAAGCCTCAACCTGAATCAGGTGAGAGTCTTTGTTCCTTACGCGGTCTACAAGGAGGATAAGAAAGGCCTTCCTGCAAAGCTCAGGCATTTCATCCGCGAATGTTACAAGCGAGGAATCGGCGTGATGCCCGTCGTGGGAAGCGGACGGTGGGTGACTGACACAACCTTGCGTTCCCAGGGAAGAGAGTGGGTGCAATTCCTCGTCGACGCAGTATCGGATGAGCCCGGCCTCAGGTTCTGGGATGTCATGAACGAACCCGACTGGCCCCCGATTCCCAAAGATACGGTCCGTATGAAGTTTGAAAACGCAAAGTTCATGGCGAAGACATTCCACGAGCTGGATCACCGCACACCCGTGACGATCGGGATGGCTTTTGTCGACGGAATGATTGAGCTGGCGGACGATGTCGATGTGCTTCAGTTTCACGACTACATGCAGACCGTCGGAGAGATCCGGAACAACATCAACCGGGCAAAGGAATTTGCGGCAAAGGTAAAGAAGCCTTTGATCAACGGCGAGATTGGTTGTATCGCTCGCGCCAACCCGTACGATATCACCCTCCAGGAACATATGCGTGCACATGTGGGATGGTATATCTGGGAATTGATGATCGTCCGAAAAGGATGGGGACCTGTCCACGGCGTCTTCTACGAAGACGGCACGGTCCGCGATCCTTCGATCCCGGCCGCGATCCTCGGATTTTTCCGCAAACGTTCCGCGGATATCCTTCCTGCCGTACCGGACAGGGAAGGATGGGTGACGAAGATTGTCGATCGGAGCGACAAGTGGCTCCAGGATCCCCGGAGGTCATGGAATGATGGTCTGGATATCGCCGAAACCTCTGCTCATCTCCTCGAGGCGGCGGAACTCGCCCCGATGAGAACGCCCCCCACGTGGGAGGTTGAAATGCTGAGAAACGGCAGTGTGAACCTGAAGGCCCTTGGAGATTTGATCGTGAAGTTCAGAGATCAGCTCAAACCGTACAGAATAGAGACGACCGGAACTAACTCACCGGGATGAGTCTTCAGGGCCGCTGCAATTCGGTAGAGCGGCCTTTGAACTCGAAAAGAATACAGGAGTGGATTCCCCCGAAGGGGTCCCTTCGGGACCGACAAAAACGCTCGGGAATGACGATATAAAGCATCCCTCGTGCTGGCATTCCGCCACCTCCGGATTTTCGGCGGGCGTTCAAAAGACTCCACGCCCTGATGGGCCACGGGAAGACCGAAGCGCAGGTCCGGAAAGGGACGCGACGAATGTGTCCACCGTCCGATGTTCGGAGAAGAAAAAGTCAGAAGGAAATCTCATATGAGTAACATGAAATCACTGATCGCCATTCTCACAATCGGCATTTGCAGTAATGCAGTCTGCTCGGACAATTATGCGGTGCAGAGTCCGAACGGCAGGATCACGCTTAACTTCCGGCTTACATCCGCCGGCAACCCCGTCTATTCGGTTTCGTATTCGGACACAACAATTCTGAAAGAATCAGCGCTCGGACTTGAGAGAAGCGACGAAGACTTCTCCACCCGTCTCACTCTTGATTCGGCTTCGCGTGTCTCCGTTGCATCCGACAGTTATACGCTCCTCCACGGCAAGAGACTGAAGTGCAGCTACACGGGGACCAAACGAGTATTCTTTCTGAAGAACGCACATTCAAGACCCATGGAAATCATTTTTCAGGTTTCGAATGATGGCGTCGCATTCAGGTACTACTTCCCGGAGACAAACGAGACGCCCGTGGGAATCATCAAAGAGGCAACCTCCTTCCGGTTCGATCTCTCGACAAAGGCATTTCTGCAGCCGTGCGACGATGCGCGAATGGGATGGAGTTTCGCCTCGCCCTCCTACGAAGAGTACTACAAGATGGAGATTCCCGTCGGAACGCCATCGCCCAATCAGGCGGGCTGGGTGATGCCGGCGCTGTTCAACATCGGGCATTACTGGGTCTCCGTCACCGAAACCGCAGTGGACACAAACTACTGCGGATCGCGGCTGAGTCAGTATTCCCCGGAGGGCGAATATACGGTGCAGTTTCCCGAGCCGCAGGAATGCAGATCGGCAGAGCCCGCGCTCCCCGAATCGACGCTGCCCTGGTACACCCCGTGGCGCATCGTGGCAATAGCGGACAACCTCGGCGGCCTCGTCGAATCGACCCTGGAGACCGATTTGGCTCAGCCGGCAGTCTACGACGTCTCTTCATGGCTCCATCCGGGGATCGCGTCGTGGAGCTGGATCATCCTGAAGGATGATTCAACCATATTCGACGTGCAACGGCGATATATCGATTTCGCGGCGTCGATGCACTGGAGATATTGCCTTATCGACGCCCTTTGGGATACGCAAATCGGGTATGAAAAAATTGCGGAGCTTGCCCGCTACGCCGGGACCAAAAATGTGGGAATCCTCTTGTGGTACAATTCGGCGGGCGACTGGAATACGACGCCGCAGACGCCGCGCGGCAAACTGCTGACTGCGGAATCGAGACGCGCGGAGTTTCAGAAGTTGAACGCGATGGGGATCGCCGGGGTCAAGGTGGATTTCTTCGGCGGCGACGGACAATCGATGATGAAGTATTTCATCGATATCATGAAGGATGCGGCGGCTTATCATCTCGCGGTGGACTTCCACGGCTGTCCTTTCCCCAGAGGATGGTACAGGACCTATCCGAATCTGGTAAGCATGGAAGCAATCCGTGGGGAAGAGTACGTGACGTTTGCACAGTATTTTGCCGACAATCAGCCCACTCACTGCACGGTCATTCCCTTCACTCGAAATCTCTTCGACCCGATGGATTTCACCCCGGTAAATTTCTCGGGCATACCTCGCATAACGCGAAGAACCACGGACGGGTTTGAACTCGCCCTGTCGGTCCTCTTTACATCGGGGATTCAGCATATCGCCGAAACTCCTGCCGGAATGGCGGCACAGAAGGATTTCGTGAGAGATTATATGAGTAGCTTGCCCGAACGATGGGATGATGTGAAATTTGTCGATGGCTATCCCGGCAAGTTTGTTGTGCTGGCAAGGGAGACGGGGCGCACCTGGTATATCGCCGGCATCAACGGCGAAGATACATCGCGGATCGTTACACTGAACCTGCCGTTCATCGGCGGCGCGTCCCGCGCGACGCTGATCTCCGATGCAGAGAGCGCCAATGAGCTGACCCGGCGAAACATCGATCTTTCGGGGCCGGTGAAGATCGCGATGCATCCTCACGGGGGATTTGTCATTACCATACGGTGAGCGAACCCGGGAGAAAGCACGAGGGCAATAGTTATGAGATTTACATCAGCAGATGTTTTAAGATCAAGGCTCGTCGCCGCTCTTCTATTGTTGAGCAGCGTCGCGACCTTTGGCGACGTGCGGCTCCCGAAGTTGATCGGCGACGGCATGGTACTACAGCGGGACGCGAGGGTGAAGATCTGGGGGTGGGCCTCCAACGGAGAAAAGGTGACCGTCTATTTTCTCGACTCGTCCTATGAGACGGTGGCGAACGACAACGGGGAATGGGAGGTGATGCTTTCGAACCTGAAAGCGGGTGGACCGTACATGATGCGGATCGTCGGCGGCAATTCCATCACCATCAACGATATCGCCGTCGGCGATGTCTGGGTCTGCTCCGGACAGTCGAATATGGGATTGCCGTTGGGGTTCCTGACAAGCGTGTACCAGGACGAGATCGATCACTCCGAGAACCCGTTCATCAGACAGTTTATGGTCCCCCCGGGCACAAGTTTCGGCGGACGCGAACGGGATTTCAAGTCCGGGCGATGGTCCCATGCGAGTCCGAAGGACGTGCGCAGTTTTACGGCGGTCGGATACTTCTTCGCGAAGAGCCTCTACGAAAAATACAAAGTCCCCATCGGGTTGATCAACGCCTCGCTCGGCGGATCTTCCACGGAAGCGTGGATCAGCAAGGAATCGATCAAGGCTTTTCCTCATTACTATGAGGAGGCCGAGAAGTTTGCCACGCCGGGGCTCATCGAGTCTGTCGGCAAGCAGGACGATGAAAGAGCCGCGAATTGGAACAGGCTGTTGAGGCAGAACGACGAAGGGTGCAAGGATCCCCGGCAGTCGTGGTTCGATCCGAAGGTCGACGCGTCGGCGTGGGACACGATGCATGTCCCGGGATACTGGGCGGAGAATGAATTCGGCTCCGTGAACGGGGTCTACTGGTTCCGGAAAGAAATCAGCATCCCCGCTTCGATGACTTCCAGGCCGGCGATGCTGAAGCTCGGAAGAATCGTTGATGTCGATTCAGTCTTCCTCAACGGCCGGTTCGTCGGAGCGACCGGCTCTCAATATGCGCCGAGATTCTACAAGATTCCCGAAGGCCTGTTGAAGGAAGGCGTGAATACGATCGTCGTCCGGATCATCAATTATATACGCCGCGGCGGATTCGTGCCGGGAAAGCGGTACGAACTCTCGACCAGCGATACAAGCATCGATCTCGAAGGCGAATGGAAATACCGCAGGGGAGCGGCCGCCGAGCCGTTGGAAGATCGCTTATTCGCGGGAAAGATCCCGACGGGACTCTTTAACACTATGGTCGCGCCGATGCTGCCGTACCGCATCAAGGGAGCGGTGTGGTACCAGGGTGAATCGAACACAAGCAAGGCATGCGAGCACTACGATCTTTTCACCTTGCTCATCCGGGACTGGAGGCAGAATTGGCATCAGGGCGACTTTCCTTTTCTTTATGTTCAACTGCCGAATTTCGTCGAGGTGAATATCCAGACGACTCAGTATGATTGGGCGTACCTGCGCGAGACTCAACTCAAAGCGCTCGCGATGCCCGCTACCGGGATGGCGGTGAGCATCGATGTGGGCGAATGGAACGACATTCATCCGGTCAACAAAAGGGATGTGGGATTCCGGCTGGCACTCGCAGCCCGGAAGGTGGCATACGGCGAAACCGGGCTCGTCTACTCCGGGCCGATCTACTCCTCGATGAAAATCGAAGGGGAGAAGATCGTTCTCGCCTTCACCAATATCGGAAGCGGCTTGGTGGGCGCCGACAACGGGTCAGTGGGCAGTTTCGAGGTGTGCGGAAAAGACGGCATCTTTCACCGGGCCGAAGCCAGGATAGACCACGACGAGGTCATAGTCCGGTCCGGTGACGTTCATGAACCTGTGGCGGCGCGCTATGCCTGGGCGAACAATCCCGAAGGCGCGAACCTTTACAATAGAGAAGGGCTGCCGGCCAGTCCGTTCCGAACCAGCGGACTTTACTGAGAGAAAGGTCGCGGACATGAAAAGAATTATTGTAGGAGCGATGCTCCTGTCGCTCGTCCCATTCACCGTCATGCTCGGCCAGAAGACCCACAGCGACAACGGCGACGGAACATTCACCAATCCCGTCATCGCTGCGGATTTTCCGGATCCCGATGTCATTCGGGTCGATTCAACGTACTACATGGTGAATACCACCATGTTTGTCTTCCCCGGCGTGACGCTCTTGAAGTCGTATGACCTCGTGAACTGGGCGTATTGCTGCAACGCCGTTCCGCGGTTCGACTTCAGCCCCTGCTATGACCTCGACGGCTGTCAACGGTACGGTCATGGTCAATGGGCCACGAGTCTGAAATACCACAACGGGAAATTCTATCTCCTGTTCATTACCCTTGACGAAGGAGGATTCCTGTGCACCGCGGACAAGCCGGAAGGACCGTGGCAGG
>DATJQP010000124.1:0-15080 GCA_035505655.1 Bacteroidota bacterium | reverse complement strand
ATTCGATCCCAAAATTCCGGAGGCGTACAAGAACAGCCGGTACGTCTGCCTCGGCAATATCGACCCCGTTCTTCAACGGAAAGTCCTCGACCAGATCGAGAAGCCCAGGCTCGTCGTCGGCGACACGATGAATTTCTGGATCGAAGGAAAACGGGACGAGCTGATGAAGACGATGAAGCACTTTGACGTGCTCATTATCAACGACTCTGAGGCTCGCCTCCTTACTCAGGAGCCGAATCTCATTCGCGCGGGGAAGAAAATCATCGGGATGGGACCGAAGATCCTCATCATCAAAAAAGGGGAACACGGGGCGCTCCTCCTCACGGAGAATACGATTTTCTCGGCCCCCGCCTACCCGATGGAAAACATCTACGACCCGACGGGAGCAGGAGACACGTTTGCCGGAGGCTTCATCGGCTGGCTCGAAAAGAGCGACGACATCTCTGACGAGAATCTCAAAAAGGCGGTTATCTACGGCAGCACGATGGCCTCCTTCTGCGTCGAGAAGTTCGGCGTCGACGGCATGCGCGAACTTACGTACCTCAAGATTCAGGACCGGTTCCGTTCCTTCCGCGACTTGTCGAAATTCTGACAGCGGCGACGCTTCGATGAAGAGCATCGAATGGAAAGATGACCGCGTTCGCTTCATAGATCAGACCCGCCTTCCTTCCGAAGAAGTCTACGTTGAAACGGACGATCTCGAAGTACTTGCCGAAGCGATCCGCTCGCTGAGAATCCGCGGAGCGCCCGCCCTGGGGGTTGCAGCGGCATACGGCATTCTCCTCGGGATCCGGAAGCCCCGGTCGAACGAACCCCGCGAATTCACCGCCCTCCTGGAACGAACCGCGCTTACCATCGGACGGACCCGACCCACCGCGAAGAACCTCTTCTGGGCGCTGGAACGAATGAGGGGGGTTTGTCGTCTAACGATCGAGAAGGGGGTCGAGGAGACGCGGCGCGCTCTGGTTGCCGAGGCACTCGCCATCCACCGGGAGGACGCGGAGATGTGCGATGCCATCGGGAGGCACGGAGCATCGCTTGTCCCCGATCCGGCGGTCATCGTCACCCACTGTAATACCGGCTCTCTCGCCACGGGGGGCGAAGGGACGGCTCAATCGATTATCACGACGGCGGCGGCAGCGGGAAAAAGAGTCTCGGTGTACGCCGACGAGACGCGCCCGCTTCTCCAGGGGGCACGGCTGACGGTATGGGAGCTTCAAAAGAAGGGGATTCCGGTTACCCTCATCGTGGACAATACGGCTGCGGTTGTCATGGCGACGAAGAGGGTAGACCTCGTCGTTGTCGGCGCCGACCGGATCGCCGCGAACGGGGACGTGGCGAACAAGGTGGGAACCTACGGCCTCGCCCTCGTTGCAAAGGCTCACGGGGTTCCCTTCTACGTTGCCGCCCCCAGCTCGACAATCGACGGGAGCCTCCCCGATGGGTCGGGGATTCCGATCGAGGAGCGGAAAGCCGAGGAAGTCACCGAGGGATTTGGGAAAAGGACGGCCCCTGCCGGGGTTAACGTCTTCGCACCGGCGTTCGATGTGACTCCTTCTTCGCTTGTGACGGCGATCGTCACGGAGAAAGGAATTCTCCGCCCCCCATTCGATAGAGCGATCGGCGATGCCCTTCATAAGGGGGGCGAGCGACAATGATTGTGGCGACCGATGCGATCGTTCTTCGCTCCATGAAGTACGGTGAGACGAGCAAGATCGTCACGGTCTATTCCCGCAAATACGGGAAAATGAAAGTGATCGCGAAAGGAGCACGAAGTTCACGCAGCAAATTCGGGGCCGCACTGGAGCCGATGACGCACGCATCGCTCATCGTCTACAGAAAAGAGCATCGCGAACTTCATCTTCTCTCGAAGGCCGAAATCGTTTCACCCCTTCTTCATCTGAACAGCGAAGGGGAGAAACTCGCGACCGGGCTCGCGATCGTCGAGCTTGTGAATATGGTGATGCACGATGAAGAGGAGAACGCTTCCATCTATGCGCTCCTCTCGGAATCGCTCGAGGTGGCAAACAGCGCGACACGGCATCCTCTCAATGTTTTCCTGGCGTTCGAACTCCGCTTGTGCGCCCTTTTTGGATACAATCTGGACCTGGGGCGGTGCGCATCCTGTGGCAAGGAGATCGAGGCCGGTGAAGGGGGCGAGCCGGCATCATTGCAACTCGCGACCGGCTCGCTTCTTTGCGCTGACTGCCGGCGGCGTCTAAACTCGGGAGGTGTGAGAGTGTCAAACGGAGTGCTCCGGTCGCTTCGCTACCTTCAGTCCGCTCCATTGCCGACGGTTCCCACCCTGGCTCTCGGGCGGGAGGTACAGCATGAGATTGTTTCGCTCCTCTCGGCCTATGTGCAATATCACATTGAAGGGGTGCGAACCTTAAAGTCTTTGTCATTGTTTACACATACATAGATCATTTTTTAGGAGGTGTTGTCTCATGAGAAGATCGGTCCTTGCAGCGGTATTCCTCATCGCGATCGGGATTGTGTTTGGCGCAGTCCTCGTCTCGAATTTCGACGGAGTCGATCTCGGCCTTGCCCAGAACAAGACCGTGAAGCTGGGAATCGACCACAACCCGGCAAAGCCGAGCGGAGAACTCAAGGCGCTCAACGATGCGTTCGTTGGAGTTGCGAAGGAGGCGACGCCATCCGTCGTATCCATCGTGGTGACAACGAAGGCAAAGAAATCCCCCGGGAATGAGTTCTTCCATTTCTTCCCGGACTTCAAGTTCAAAATGCCGGACGAAGAGCAATCCCAGGGAGCGGGGTCCGGAGTTATCGTGACGCAGGATGGATACATCCTCACGAACAATCATGTGGTCCAGGATGCAGCTGAGGGAGGCATTGAAGTAGTATTGAGCGACACCCGGCGTTTCAAGGCGAAGCTTGTGGGGACGGATCCCCTCACCGACATCGCGGTCGTGAAAGTCGACGCCGCTGGGCTTCCGGTGGCCATGCTCGGCAACTCGGATGAACTTCAGGTGGGCCAGTGGGCAATTGCGATCGGCAATCCGCTCGCGTTGAATTCAACCGTGACCGCCGGCATTATCAGCTACCTGGGGAGAAACATCCAGATCATCGGCGACAACTACGGGGTTGAGAATTTCATTCAGACCGACGCCGCAATCAATCCGGGGAACAGCGGCGGCGCGCTTGTCAACATCAGCGGAGAAGTTGTCGGGATCAACACCGCAATCGCGACGACGAATGCGAGATACCAGGGATACGGATTCGCCATTCCCATCAACCTTGCCCGGACCGTTGCCGAAGACCTGATCCTCCATGGCAAGATCGAGAGAGGGTACATCGGCGTCTCGATCTCGAACGTCGATGCCACCGTGGCAAAAGCGGCCGGCCTAGACAGCATCGAAGGAGTTCTCGTCCAGGATCTTGTTGAAGGCGGCGCCGCGAAGGATGCCGGGATCAAGGAAGGAGACATCATTCTCTCGGTCGATGGAAAGGTCGTGAAAGCCCCCAACGAACTTCAATCGATGATCGCCGGGAAACATCCGGGAGAAAAGGTCAGTCTCCGCATCTGGAGAGACCGGAGCACGATTGAAAAAATCGTGAGCCTCAAGGCTCGCAACGACAAGGCGAACCTCGCCTCAAATGACGACGAGGGAAATGATGAGGACCAGCAGGATGTCGCGAAATCCTCGAAGCCGGTCCAGTTCGATCAGCTCGGATTCTCCGTGACCAAAGCCGACGAGAAGACACGCAAAGACCGGAAGGTCGACAGCGAGATCCTTGTCGCCGATGTAAAGCGCTACAGTGAGGCCGATAACAGGCAGATGCAGCCGGGAGATATCATCCTCGAGGCCGACAGGAAGGAAGTGACCTCCGTTCCGGAATTCGAGAGGCTCGTGAAAGCGAAAAAGCCAGGCGATGCCCTCATGCTCCGCGTCAAGAGCGCCAACGGCGTCTCTCGGTTCATCGCCGTTCAGATACCGAAGGACTAGCCGGACCATCTCGCAGCTCCCGCGGTGCTCACCGCGAAGAAAAGTCCCTGTGATGTTTTGCAGGGACTTTTTTTGTATATTCTTCCCGTGGCAGTGGAGCCGTTTTGTTGCCATCCCGATCTACCCCCGGAAACAAGAAACCTGAAAGGACAAGGAAGTGATACGCTATCTGACCTCGGGAGAATCGCACGGCCAGGCCCTCGTTGGCATCCTGGAAGGAATGCCCGCCGGAGTTGAGATTTCGTCGGAGTACATCAACCATCAGCTGTGGCGGCGCCAGCAGGGGTATGGACGCGGCGGAAGGATGAGAATAGAGTCCGACAAGGTTGAAATCCTCTCCGGAATCCGTTTCGGAAGGACCATCGGATCACCGATTGCGCTCGTGGTCCGAAACAGAGACTGGGCTAACTGGACGGAGAAGATGGCCGTGGAAGGCCCTGGCAAAGGGATAGAGAAGATTACGACGCCGCGTCCGGGTCATGCCGACTTTGCCGGGTCGGTGAAATATGGATTTGACGACCTGCGAAATGTCATCGACCGGGCGAGCGCGAGAGAGACGGCGATGCGTGTCGCGAGCTGTACCATCGTGAGGAAGTTCCTCGAGACGTTCGGAATTTTTATCGGCAGCCATGTTCTGACAATCGGTCCCGCGGAACTCCGCAATCGGGCAAAGATCGACAAAATCATCAGGAAACTCACCACCGCCTCATGCGGCGCGTACAAAGTAACTGAAATGGCGGACACTTCGCAGGTCCGGATGCTTGACAAGGGTGTCTCGGAAAAGGCGGTCAGTGCGATCAGGGGGGCCAAGAAGAAGGGGGACTCGCTTGGAGGGGTTTTCGAGGTGATTGTGACCGGACTGCCGATTGGGTTGGGGAGCTACGTGGCGTTTGATCGCAAGTTGGACGGACAGCTTGCGCAGGCCTTGATGTCGATCCATGCAGTGAAGGGGGTTGAAATCGGGGATGCTTTTTCAAACGCCCGGCTTTTCGGCTCGCAGGTTCACGACGAAATCCTGAAGAGGGGCGACGAGGCGATCATTCGCCCGACCAACAGGGCAGGCGGGTTGGAGGCGGGAGTCACGAACGGCGAGCCGATGATTCTCCACGCGGCCATGAAGCCAATATCGACCCTGGCGAAACCGCTCCGCTCTGTGAACCTGCAATCGATGAAGGCTGTCCCTTCCCGCTACGAGAGATCCGATGTCTGCGCCGTACCAGCCTGCTCGGTCATTGCCGAGGCCGCTATTGCGCCCGTTCTCGCCAACGCATTTTTGGAGAAATATGGGGGGGACTCAGTGGCTGAAATTCGACGCCGCTACAAAAAAGGGCAAAAATACTAGCCTTTGTGCAGGTCTTGAGTCGCACCATCCTTGACAATTGGCCCCAAGAATGCTATATTTTCAGCATCTGAGGGGTGATCTTGAAGTATTGCTCTAGGGGATGATATCAACCGAACGAAAACTAAGGGCCCAGAATTCATAAATTCATATTCCGAAGTCACTTAGGGTCGTCGAGGAGGTAGTCTTCAGTTCTAAACTCACTTCAAAAAGCATTCATGGTCGGCTGAACAGCAAGGTCCTGGTCCTGAATCAGAACTACGAACCGATGAGTGTTTGCAACGTAAAGAAGGCCATTATTCTTCTGTTTCTCGGTAAGGCCGAACTTATTGAAGCTCATGCGGGAAAGCTGCTCCGATCCGTCTCCATGTCGATGCCGTTCCCTAGCGTCGTCCGTCTCTCCGTCTACATTCGCGTTCCCTACAAAAAGATAATCCTGTCACGAAAGAATATCCTGAGGCGGGATGGCCATCGATGCCAGTATTGCGGCAGAGGCGACCTGCCTCTTACGGTCGACCATGTTTTGCCGCGCTCCCGTTCGGGGGAGGATACGTGGGAAAACCTGGTTTGCGCGTGCGTCCACTGTAACAACGCGAAAGGGGATCGGACGCCTGAGGAGTCCCGGATGCCGCTGTTGCGCAGGCCCAGCAAACCGAATCATGTGACCTTTATCCGGCACTTCGTCGGAAACATGGACGAGCGCTGGAAGCCATACCTGTTTATGAACTAGTCCGAAGAAAGAAATCGCGACATCTCATTGTCCTCAAAAAAAAGAATACTGAGCGGGATGCGCCCCACGGGAAAACTTCACCTGGGGCATCTCGTCGGGGCGCTCGAAAACTGGGTCGCGCTCCAGAGTGAATTCAACAACTTTCATCTCATTGCCGACTATCACGCGCTGACGACGAATGTCGACACGTCCCAACTCTACGAGCATTCGATCGACATGGTCATCGACTGGCTCGCTGTGGGGATCGATCCCGCGAGGAGCCCGATTTTCCGGCAGTCCCGGATAAAACAGCATGCCGAGTTGCATCTCCTTTTTTCGATGCTGATCACGACGACGCGCCTCGAGCGGAATCCGACGTTGAAGGACCAGGTGAGAGACCTCAGTATCGAAACGATGTCCTACGGTCACCTCGGTTATCCGGTGTTACAGGCGGCGGACATCCTGCTCTACAAGGGAGATGTCGTGCCGGTGGGGGAGGATCAGGTTCCCCACGTCGAGATCACCCGGGAGATCGCGCGCCGGTTCAACACCCAGTACGGTCAGGTCTTCCCAGAGCCCGAGGCCCGCTTGACAAAGTTCGCACGGCTCCCCGGGCTGGACGGGAATCAGAAGATGAGCAAATCGACGGGGAACACGGTGCTTCTCGGCGATCCGCCAGAGGAGATCAGGAAAAAACTGAAGACCGCGGTCACCGATCCAGCGAAGGTCCGAAAGGGAGATCCCGGACATCCCGACATCTGTCTCGTCTTCACATACCACCAGAAATTCAATGCGGCGCAGACTCCGGAGATCAGAAATGGGTGCGAGTCGGGCGCCTTGGGGTGCGTGGACTGCAAACTGAATTGCGCGGAGAAGATCTCCGCTGTCCTGGCTCCGGTCAGGGAGAAGAGAGCCCGGTACGAAGCTCATCTCGACGAGGTGAAGGCAATCCTCTCGGACGGCGAGACGCGGGCTGCGAAGGTCGCCGAAGAGACGATGGAAGAGGTGCATAAAGTAATGTCGCTCGGGTAGCCGATGTATCGCATCAAACTTACGGACTTTGAAGGACCCCTCGACCTCCTCCTTTTCTTCATCAAGAGAGATGAGCTGGATATTTACGACATTCCTATCGCAAAGATCACAAAAGATTTCCTCGACTATCTTCAGTATCTCCGGGATCTCGACCTCGACATCGCTGGCGAGTTCATTGTCACTGCCGCGGAGCTTATGCAGATCAAAGTGCAGATGCTCCTCCCGAGACCTCTCCTGGAAGGGGAGGAGGAGCTTGATCCGCGGGCGGAGCTCGTCCGCCGGCTCCTCGATTACAAACGCTACAAGGAGATGGCCGAGGAACTTCAGTTGATGAGCGCGGAACAGGCGCAGCGATTCGCCAGGGCGAATTTCGCGTTCGATGAAAAAGTGATGGAAGATCCCGCCGAAGGAGATTTGCTCCGCGATGTGTCGCTCTTCGACCTCATCGCGGCCTTCAAGTTCGTCGTGGACCGGATGCCGCGGAAGCACGTCCACGAAATCAACAAGCTCAATGTGACGATCGAAGGACAGATCGAGTTCATCCGGCGATATTTTGCCGAAAAATCGGAGACGACATTTCTTGAACTCGTGGCGATGATGGCCGAGAAGATCAGGGTTGTCGTCACGTTCATCGCCCTCCTTGAGCTCATCCGGCAGAGGTGGATTGGTGTCCGCCAGACCGACCCCTATGGAGAGATGGTCATCGTGAAAATTCCGACGGAGGCGACGGCATGATCGAAGAGAAGGACGCGGAGGCTCTCGAGGAGCGATCCACAGAGGTCACGACGCAACTCGCTCTCACCGAGATCGTCGAAGCGCTGCTCTTTGCTTCGGATGAACCGGTGACCTTTCAGACGGTGCGCATTGTCTGCGACGAGATGAACCGGGACGTGCCGGAGAATGAACAGGTCACGATCTCGGCCGATCAACTCCGGGCGGCGGTCGACTCGCTCAATGCGGAATACGCAGAGTCGAGGAGAGCGTTCAGAATTCAGGCGCTTGCAGGCGGATATGTCTTTGCGACGGAGAAGCGTTATGCCGTCTGGGTCGGAAAACTCCTCAGGGAGAAGGCCCGAAGAAGACTCTCGCAGACCGCGGTCGAGACACTCGCCATCATCGCCTACAAGCAGCCGATCTCAAAATCCGAAATCGAATTCATCCGCGGCGTGAATGCCGACTACGTCTTGAAGACTCTTCTCGAAAAGAATCTTACGACGATCGTCGGTCGCGCCCACAGCCCCGGAAGGCCTCTTCTCTACGGCACCACCCCGGAGTTCCTAAGGCACTTTGGGCTCAACGAGATCACCGATTTGCCGCGGCCGCGCGAGATCGAAGAGCTTCTCGGAGAGACAGAGCGCGAAGTGGAAAAACGAATGCTGGCAAATCAACAGGAGATCGAGTTCAAGGAGAAGCTCCAGGAAAAGCTGGATCCGAACTCTCGCGCCCCTCACATTCCAAGGAAGAAGTCGAAACTTCAGGAGGATACCAGCGTCGGGAAGGGGCCCACGGTCGTTGAAAAGGCTCCCCCGATCTTGCCGCGTCCTTCCCCGGAAGAAGAGCCGATCGCGGAGAAGGGTCCGATTGAGGAATCACTCCCGCCCGCGGTGGAGAACAGCGAGACTGAAGTCGGTGAGCCTGCGGTCGTTGCGCCCGAGTCACCGCAAATCGCTGAGGTTGCGCTTCCGCCCGCCGGACTGGTGGAGACATCCGCCGAACCGCCGGTTCAGGTCCCCGAAATGAACCCCGAGCCGGAGCCCTCCCTTACCCCTGAATTCAACCCGCCCCCGGCGACTTCCGCAACGGTCGCCGCGGAAGAGGCCGCTGAGTCCCTCCGGCATGACGAGCCCGGCCTCAAGAAAGGATGGAGCAGCTGGAAGAGCAAGATTCAATCGTTCCTCCGGAAGCTATTCGGCTAAATCGCTTCATCGCCATGGCCGGGGTTGCTTCACGTCGTAAGGCTGAAGAGCTCATCCTCAGCGGCAGCGTGACAATCAACAACAAGGTCGTCACGGATCTTTCCACGAAAGTCCTTCCTTCCACCGACAAGGTAGCCGTCAACGGAAGACCGATTGCCGCAGAGGAAAAGCTCGTCTACCTTCTCCTCAACAAGCCCAAAGACTGCATCACGACCTCACACGACGAGAAGAGTCGGAAGACGGTTCTCGATCTTGTCCGGACACGCGAGCGGGTCTTTCCGGTCGGCAGGCTTGACAGAAATACTACCGGCGTTCTTCTCCTAACGAACGACGGCGAACTTGCTTACAGGCTTATGCACCCGTCCCATGAAGTTGAGAAATCGTACTTTGTCGAGCTGACGGAGGGGGCGGAGCAGAAGGATCTCGACAAACTAAAAAAGGGTGTCCACATCGAAGGGGGGAAGACATCCCCCGCCAAGGTGACACCCATCCCTGGGACCAAGAACAAAAACCTCATCGTCACAATTCATGAGGGACGCAACAGGCAGGTTCACAGGATGCTCGAAGCGCTTGGCTATGAGGTGAAACGCCTCGACCGGATCGAATATGCGGGCCTGACCGCGGAAGGGCTCAGAAGGGGGAGATGGCGCTATCTTTCGAAGCCGGAGATTCATCGACTAAAGAAGGTCGCCGGTCTCACCGGGGAAGGGGAACGATCGGGACGGATGTAGATGGCTCCATCACACGAATGAAAAGAGGTTATCATCATGCGCTTTCCACGTAGCAGCGGCGTCCTTCTGCATCCCACGTCGCTCCCCGGTCCGTACGGTTCGGGAGACTTTGGCCCTGCGGCGTACCATTTTGTCGACTGGCTTGTTGTCGCGGGGCAGAAATTGTGGCAGATTCTCCCCCTCGGCCCGGTGGGGCTTGGGAATTCCCCGTATATGAGTCTCTCGGCTTTTGCGGGAAACCCCCTCCTCGTGGACCTCTCGGAACTCGAACACAAAGGATGGCTCAAAGAGGTCGAACTCGGCTCGGCGGCCTCCTTTCCCAAGTCGAGGGTAGATTTCGGGAAGATCATCGCGTTCAGGACGAAGATACTCCATCATGCCGCGAAGACATTCGTCTCGCACTCATCGTCCGGGGACAAGGCGGACTTTGAATCGTTCCAGCACCTCAATGCGGGCTGGCTTGAGGATTACGCGCTCTTCATGTCGCTGAAGAACAGGTATGACGGCAAGGAATGGTGCGAATGGGATGAGGATGTTGCCAAACGGAAACCTTCCGCGCTTGAGAAGGCACGCGAGGAATTGGTGGAGGAGGTCTCGTTCTGGAAGTTTACCCAGTGGTGTTTCTTTCGCCAGTGGGCCGCGCTAAAGAAGTACGCGAACGAGAAAGGAGTGCAGATCGTCGGAGACATCCCGATCTTCACTGCTTTTCAGAGCTCGGACGTCTGGGCTCATCCGGAACTTTATTCCCTCGACGATCATCTCCGCCCAACCTTCGTCGCGGGTGTTCCGCCGGATTACTTCAGCGCGACCGGACAACGGTGGGGAAACCCGCTTTACCGATGGGATGTCATGGAGCGCGATGGATTTGCCTGGTGGATCGGAAGAATCAAAAACACGCTCGGGCTCGTCGACATCGTCCGCATCGACCATTTCCGCGGCTTCGCCGCTTACTGGGAGATTCCCGCGGACGAAAAGACCGCAGTCCACGGCCGGTGGGTTGACGGTCCGAAGGAGCAACTCTTCGACACCGTCCTTCTGAAGCTCGGGAAACTCCCGATCATCGCTGAAGACCTCGGCCTGATGACCGACGACGTCATCGCACTTCGCGACCGGTTCAGTTTTCCCGGAATGAAAGTTCTCCAATTCGCTTTCGCGGGAGATCCCAAGAATCCGTTCCTTCCGCACAACTATTTGCCGAATGTTGTCGTTTACTCGGGGACTCACGACAACGACACGACACTCGGGTGGTTCAAGAGCGCCACGGAACGCGAACGGGCGTTTGCGAAGAAGTACATCGGCACCGACGGGAAGGAGATCCATTGGGACCTCATCCGCCTCGCATCCCAATCGGTCGCCGACATGGCGATCTACCCGATGCAGGATGTGCTCGGCCTCGGGACCGAAGCACGAATGAATTTGCCGGGGAAGGCCCTGGGCAATTGGGAATGGCGGTTCGATTGGAAAGAGGTTCACCCGACCCATGCCGCCCGGCTTTATGAGCTCACGGCTCTCTACAAGCGCTGCTCGGCGGAAAGGCTGGAATTGCCCGCCTATCCTCATGGCAAAAAATTGCCCTGAGCGGATCCGGCAGGAATCACAAGACACTCCAAGGACGAACGGAAGAAACGATGGATCAGGAATATCAGCAGGAACTGAACGCGCTGATGGTTCGGCGCCGCGAAGAGCTGGAAGAACTGCGCAAGCTCGGGATCGAACCGTACCCGTATGAATTCGAGAGGAGCGCAACCGCCGAAGAGATCCTTCGCACGTTCTCGGACGATGCGCCGAAAAAGAGCGTCGCCATCGCCGGCCGAATCATGTCGCTCCGAAGGATGGGGAAGGCCTCCTTCTGCCACCTCCAGGATTCGACGGGAAAGATCCAGGTGTATCTCCGAAAAGACGACCTCGGAGACGTCTACGATGCATTTCGCCTTTTCGATATCGGCGATATCATCGGGGTGAAGGGGTTCGTCTTCAAGACCCGGATGGGTGAGATCTCCGTCCACGCCGAAGAGTTGAAGCTCCTGACGAAATCGCTTCGCCCGCTCCCGGTCGTGAAGGAACGGACGGACGAAAAGGGGAATACGGTCGTCTTCGATCCGTTTGCCGACAAGGAGCTTCGCTATCGTCAGCGGTACGTCGACCTCGTCGTCAATCCTCAGGTGCGCGGCGCCTTTCTCAAAAGGACACTCATCGTCCGGTCACTGCGGAAATTCCTCGACGAGAAAGGATACCTCGAGGTCGAGACCCCCGTTCTCCAGCCTCTCTACGGTGGAGCGTCGGCCCGGCCGTTTATCACCCACCACAACACCCTCGACATCCCGCTCTATCTGCGGATAGCCGATGAGCTCTATCTCAAAAGGCTCATCGTCGGGGGCTACGACGGCGTCTACGAGATCTCGAAGGATTTCAGGAACGAAGGGATGGACCGGAGTCACAATCCCGAGTTTACGATGATGGAGCTTTACGTTGCGTACCGCGACTACAAGTGGATGATGGAACTCGTCGAGCAGATGATCCATTCGGTGGCGATGGCGCTCAACGGAAGCCCAAAGGTTGCATTGGGAAACCACGAAATTGATTTTACTCCCCCCTGGAAGCGGCTCACCATGTTCGGTGCCATTCAGGAACATACGGGCCATGATCTGAGGGGGAAGGCGGAGAGTGAGCTGCGCGCAATCGCAAAGGAACTCCATGTCGAGCTAGAGAGCGCGGCGGGATCGGGGAAGATCGTCGATGAGATCTTCAGTGCCAGAGTGCAACCTCATCTTGTCCAGCCGACGTTTCTCATGGACTATCCTGTCGAGATGTCCCCTCTTGCGAAACGGCACCGTTCCGAACCCGGGCTCGTCGAAAGGTTCGAGGGGATGGTCAACGGGCAGGAGATCTGCAACGCCTTCAGTGAACTGAACGATCCGATCGATCAGAGGGCGCGATTCGAGGAGCAAGTGAAGCTGAAGGAGCGCGGAGACGAAGAGGCCCAGACACTCGACGAGGACTTCCTCCGTGCGATTGAATACGGAATGCCTCCGACCGCCGGACTCGGGATAGGGATCGATCGGTTGACGATGCTTCTTACGGGGCAGGAGTCAATCCGCGACGTTATCTTCTTCCCCCAGATGAAGCCGGAAAAATAGCTCCCGGTTTCCGACCAAAGTACATTCGTGATGGGTTGAGGGCCAATGGAGGATGACCCGTCCGGAATGTATTAGAAAGTTCACTCCTCTCCGGGCCGCCGTGATTTGACCGCTCTCGTCGCGTTGGCATCCCCCCTGCGGTTCCCTTGACATTCAGTCAATTTCTTCTAACTTGTTGAAAAGCATACCCTTACTCCCAAGTAGGTGAAGTGCGTCACAACCCGTAGTCGCGCGAAACTGTACCGTACACTATCCTCCATCTGCCAGGATTCCCACGTCGCTCAGTTCTCCACGAGACTCGAAACAAACGAAGCTCGCACATCATGTTTAAAGAAGGATTGACAAGAGGTCTTATGAAGAGAAGGTTCTCCACCCCGGTTGTGGTTCTGCTCGTGCTCGTTTCTGTCCTTGGGGGCATGCAGCTCAACACGCTCATTTCGGGGGATAACATCTACGAACAGCTGGGAAAATTCAAAGATGTTCTCAGCCTGACGGAGAAATACTATGTCGATGAGGTCGACACGCAGAAGCTCACCGAGTCGGCGATCAAAGGGCTCCTCAGCGACCTGGATCCGCACTCGGTGTATATTGACCCGAAGCAGTTGACACGGGTGACGGAGGAATTCAAGGGGCAGTTCGAAGGGATCGGGATTGAGTTCGCTATCGTCAACGACACGATCACCGTTGTTCAGCCGATCGGAGGGGGTCCGAGCGCGCAGCTTGGGATCCTGTCAAACGACAAAATCGTAAAAATTGATGGAAAGAGCGCGATAGGGTTCACCAACGATCAGGTGATGAAGAGCCTCAAAGGGCCGAAGGGGACAAAAGTTTCCGTGACGATTGTGCGCCCGGGAGATTCGAGCGCTCTCGACTACGAGATCGTCAGGGATGTCATTCCGTTCAACAGTGTGGACGTCGCCTACATGCTGAACGACGAGGTCGGGTACATCAATGTCACCCGGTTTGCCGAGAGGACGAACACCGAAATGCTCGCGGCGCTCCAGAAATTGAAGGCGCAGGGGATGAAGCGTCTTGTCCTCGACCTTCGCTTCAACCCGGGAGGTTACCTGGACCAGGCGGTGAAGATGGCCGATCTGTTTCTTGACGGGAACGTCCAGGGAGGACAGCGGAAGATCGTTTATACGAAAGGCCGGAGAGCCGATTTTGACGAGGAGTACTTCGCGACCACGAACAGCGAATACGAGAAGGTGCCTCTCATCATCCTGATCTCAAACGGCACGGCGTCCGCGAGCGAAATCGTCGCAGGAGCGATCCAGGATTGGGACAGGGGGCTCATCGTCGGAGAAACGAGTTTCGGGAAAGGACTTGTCCAGCGGCAATTCGAGCTTGCCGATAAGTCGGCGTTCCGTCTCACCATCGCCCGGTACTACACTCCAAGCGGCCGTCTTATCCAGCGATCGTACGCCTCCGGGAAAGAAAAATATCAGGAGGAGGCTTTTGAGAGGGATGAGACGGAAGGGGATAACCTCACCCACAGCGAGGAGAAGGACACGACAAGGCCCGTCTTCAAAACCGCGGATGGCAGGAAGATCTACGGAGGCGGAGGAATCACGCCCGACTACATTATCAAGCCGGCGGATGCCACGCCATTTACGATCACCCTCCGCAACCGGAACCTCTTCTACGAGTTCACGACAGAGTATCTTGCGACGCACACGAAGGAGATCAAGGACAAGTACAATGGGGACTTCCAGGGATTTGACCACGGATTCCGGGTCGACCAGCCCATGATGGATGAGTTTCTCTCTTTCGTGAAGTCGAAGAAGGTCGAATTCAAAGAGGACCAGTTCGCGAAAGACCGGGAGTACATCGAGGCCCGGCTCAAAGCGCACATCGCACGTAGTTTCTGGGGAAATGACGGATGGTACCCTGTCATCCTTCGTTCAGACAACCAGCTGACGAAGGCCTTGTCACTCTTCCCCGAAGCGGAAAAAATCGCGAAGCTTCAGTAATGAACGTCTGCGCCGTTCGGGGTGAGACCGGCCTGACGGGAGACGATCACCGGGAGCCGCGTCCGAATCGCGGGGGGAATGCGACCATGATCGTTTTCCTGTTTCTGCTTTTCTTCGCCGCCGGAGAGCCTGCCGCCTACGCCGGCGCCGGCAGCGCCACTGTCGAGTTCTCCGCTCCCTCCGGGATGTTCTCCGTGGGAGAAAAACTGGAATACGAGGTGAGCTACTCGATCTTTTCGCTCGGGACAGTCAGCGTCGAGATCATCGATTCCGAA
>DATJQP010000123.1:0-4067 GCA_035505655.1 Bacteroidota bacterium | reverse complement strand
CTGGCGTTCAATACCGTCGACCAATCGATGCTCAGCGTGGGCCAGAATCAGGCCTACCACGACATTGCGCGGCAGATTGCCAATTCCGGAGTTCGGCTGGCGATCGGCGATGCAGGTGCGGCAACAAGCCCGACGATGGGGTCATCGACCGTGAGCATGATGAGCGGGAGCGTGACGTATGTAACCGACCGGCCGGTTGGAGTTTCGGGGACTCAGATGAGAGTGACGTCGACCGGAAGTTACAACTCGTATACGGTGACGATGGTGGCGATCCTCTATTACAACGGGGCGAAGTGGACGCTGCAAAGAATTTACCAGCAGCCCGATGCGGCTGAATACGGAAAACTGAGTTAGGACACCCAAGAAGCATCAGCAAGGCGCTGTTGCTCTCCCATTGACGCGATGCATCCACCCAATGCATCGCGTTTTTATTTCCCCAGGGATCACCCGCCATCCCGGGGATCGCGCTTTCCGGCCTTCAACATTGTTCCCCTTGCTCGCCGAATCGATAACGGTGTGCGCCCTTCGATTCGTCCGACCTCAGTCGGACTCCTCGCAATGACCGTGTTTCCCTCTCAGCTCATCAGCAACATGTCATTCCGGAACAACCTGAGAAAAAAAAACGCCAAACTCAGGCAAAACTCATTTTCTTCTCCGTTTGCTCCTCTGATTCCGATCCCTTACATTGAAACTCATCCGGCCCGTATCCGTAGTAGACATCCAGTGCCTGCCGCGATGCCCCGGCCGCGCGGGTCCGGACAGCCGCCCGTCTGGTCCAGAGCTCCGGCAAAGACAAATCGTAGCTTCCATGAACCACCTATTGAAAGGTGAACCGATGCGTTTTTCGTCATTCGTTCCGATCTCCCTCTTCGCCCTTTTCTTCGCCGACGCACATTCCGCCATGGCCCAGGAGAGGGACAGAACGAAAATCCCGGATGAGTACAAATGGAACCTCTCAGATCTTTATCCGAGCGACGAGGCCTGGAAGATGTCGGAGGAGAAGCTTTCGGCGGAGATCCCAGAGGCGGCAAAGTTCCGCGGCACGCTCGGCTCCTCCCCGTCCCAGCTCCTCGCATGTCTCGACTACCTCAGCGCCGTGAATAAGGAGTATTCCCGTCTCTCGAGCTATGCATCGATGAGCTCCGACCAGGACACCCGCGATTCAAAATATCTGGCGATGAAGTCCGAGATGCTGCAGCTTAGCGCTACGATCGGAGCCGCCCTCGCTTTTGTCGAACCCGAGATACTGAAAATCGACACAACGCGGATCGCATCGTTTCTGAAAGAGGAGAAGAAACTGGGGGTCTACAAACACTACCTCGAGGATATCGGCAGGCGGCAGGCTCACACCGGGAGTGAGGGAGAGGAAAAGATCATCGCCGACGCGGGTCTCATGGCGGACGGTCCGGAAAGCATCTTCAACGTATTTTCGAACGCCGATTTCCGCTACCCGGAGATTCTCCTCAGTGGTGGATCGAAAGTGACACTCGACCAGGCCGGCTTTGCGCTCAACCGGGCGTCCGGCAACCGGGAGGACCGCAAGAAGGTGTTCGAAGCATTCTTCGGCGCGCTCAACGAATACCGGAGGACGTTCGGGGCTGAGCTCTATGCGGACGTGAAGAAGGACATGTTCTACGCAAATGCAAGGAGATACAACTCATCTCTCGAGAGCGCGCTCGATGCGAACAACATTCCGGTTCAGGTCTATTCCAACCTTGTTGCCAACGTCAACGCCAACCTCGCGACATTTCACCGGTACCTCCGCCTCAGGAAACGGATCCTTGGCGTCGACACGCTCCACTATTACGACCTCTATGCGCCGTTGCTGAGCGATGTCGATCTGAAGTACAGCGTCGAGGAATCGCGGAAGAACATCCTCGCCTCTCTCGCGCCGCTCGGGAACGACTACCGGGCCGTCATCGACAAGGCGTTCGCCGACCGCTGGATCGACGTCTATCCGACCGCAGGAAAGCGTAGCGGCGCCTATTCGAACGGATCGGCGTACGACGTTCACCCGTACATGTTGCTCAATTTCAACGGCAAGTACGACGACATGAGCACGATGATCCACGAGCTCGGGCATACCATGCAGAGTTATCTTTCGAACAAGGCCCAGCCCTATCCGACCGCCGACTATCCGATCTTTGTCGCGGAAGTCGCCTCGACCTTCAACGAGGCGCTCCTTATCGACCATATGCTGAAGTCGATCAAGGACGACAAGACGAAGCTTTCGCTCCTCGGGAAGTATCTGGAAGGAATCAAAGGGACCGTCTTCCGGCAGACGCAATTCGCCGAGTTCGAACTGAAGATCCATGAGCTCGCCGAGGCGGGAACTGCACTCACCGGCGACACGCTGAACGAAGTGTATCTGGAGATCACAAAGAAATACTACGGCGAGGAGAAGGGGATCTGCGTCGTCGACGACGAGGTCCGGTCGGAGTGGGCGTACATTCCCCACTTCTACTACAATTTCTACGTCTATCAGTACGCCACGGCCTTCACCGCTTCGTGCGCTTTGTCGGAGGAAGTCCTCTCCGGCGACAAGGCCGAGACGGCGCGGTACCTGCGCTTTCTCTCCGCCGGCGGTTCGGACTACCCGATCAATCTCCTGAAGGAAGCCGGTGTCGACATGACCACTTCCGTACCGTTTGACCTCACGATGAAAAAGATGAATCGCGTCATGGACGAGATGGAGAAGATTCTCGACAGGATGGGGAAATAGGAGACTTGCCTTCAGCCTTCGACACCCCGATCCGGATCTCCCGCCCTGTTGCCGAGGAGCTCTTGATCGATCTTTCGGCGGGGCAAGCGGCGTGTCACAAATAGTAAGGAGTATGGAGTGAAAAACTATATACGGTTTTTGCTCTTCCTGGTTCTGAGTACCATCGGCCGGACCGCCTCTCATTGCCAGGAGCTATTTGAAGTCAACCTCAACGACCGTTCGGGCGATACGTTCAAGGTCTCGCTTCATCCGGATCACCTCACCGGAGCGGATACGATCTTTCAGTTCGCATCGACCGCGCCGGGGACGTACCAGGTGATGGATATCGGCAGATTCGTCGGGGATTTCAAGGCGTTCGACCGCTCGGGGGACGAAATTCCGACCCATCGGGGATCGACGAACCAGTGGTCGATTTCACAACCGGACAGGGTCGAGAAGATCACCTACACGATGGCCGACATCTGGAATGCCAAGGTCGAGACACATCCTGTCTTTCTCATGGCCGGAACCTCGATATCCGACGATTTCGTCATGTTGAACGGTCAGGCCGTTTTCGGCTATTTCCCGGCCCATCAGGCGGAGCCGATGAGGATCAAGCTCGATTACCCGGCGTCATGGAAAGTCGGAACCGCGTTAGCGAAGGATGCCGACGGTCTGTACGAGGCCGACGATTTCGACAACGCCACCGATTCGCCGTTTTTCCTCGGGAAACTCTCCGTGGCGACGACGACGATCGGAGGTGCGAAGATCTCCGTCTATACCTATTCTCTTCACGGTTTGATCGCTTCCGATTCCCTCCTCGCCTCCCTGAAGGATATCCTGAAGGCGGAATCGGATTTCATGCACGGACTTCCGGTCGACCGGTACGCTTTTCTCTTCTACTTCGGAGACCGATCGGCCGGCGCGTGGGAACATTCCTACAGCTCGGAGTACGTCCTCCACGAAGACACCCTCACGTCGGCTTTCGCGCATAGCCTCGCTTCGACCGTCGCTCACGAGTTCTTCCACATCAACACGCCGCTCCATATTCACAGCGAGCTGATCGAGCACTTTAATTTTGCGAAGCCGGTGATGTCGCAGCATCTGTGGCTTTACGAGGGGACGACCGAGTGGGCCGCCCATATCCTCCAGCTTCGTGACAGCCTCATCACGCTTCAGGAGTACCTCAAGGTTATTCAGGACAAACTCAACGCCAACGATGCGTTTGATCAAAGCGTGAGCCTCACCCGGCTCGGGGTAGACGCAACCGAGATGCCGGATCAGTATCCGAATATCTACCAGAAGGGGGCGGTCGTCAGCGCGCTCCTCGATATACGACTCCTGAAACTCTCTCATGGCTCGATGG
>DATJQP010000122.1:0-8346 GCA_035505655.1 Bacteroidota bacterium | reverse complement strand
CAAGATTGACGTCCATCGGCTGCGCGTACTGGCTCTGAAGATTCGCGTTCACCTTGTTGAGAAGGAAGGCGATCTTTCCGCCCCGCATCAGGTATTGGTCGATCTGATATTTCGAAGAGTCATTGAACTTCTTCTGCGGCGCGATGATAAGCAACGCGGCGAGGTCGGACGGCACCGTACCTCCTGCGGCGAGATTCACCGGAGTAACGTCGTATTGGGACGTGAGCATCTCGTACGCCTGCTTCATCGTCGACAAATCCGTTTCGTCGTGGCCTGTCGTGTACCCGATCCGTTTCTTCTGGCTGGTCGTCAATCGCTTCAGGGCGCTCGAGATGTCGTACTCCAGCGAACCGAGATTCTGGATCACCGGCAGCGTCTCCTTCTTGTCCTCATAGAGCATGACGAGTCCAAGGTAGGCGCGCTTCACCTCAAACCGGTCCTCCTTCACAACCTGCACATTCACCGGCGGAACCCCGGCAAGCCTCGCCTCCTGTTCCCCTTTGTCTCCTTCGGGGTTGATGAATTCGTACTGGAGGTTCCCGCCGGCATACGCCTTGTACTCGTTGAGCATATCGAGGACCTCCCGCCTGTTGTTATTGTACGGTGCGGGGAGATCCTCTGTGAAGTACGCTTTGACGGTCACCCTGTCGTCGAGCGACCGGACAAGGCGCTTGCTCGCATCAGAGAGCGTGTAGACTCTCTGCTTCGTCAGGTCAATCCGGCCGAAGAGCCGGATGGAAATGATGTTGACGACGATGAGGATCCCGAGGACAAGCAGCGTCCCGATGATCGTTTGCGTTCTCTTGTTGTTCATTGTCGATGATATCCCAGGATAAGGTCGATGGAGTCAACCGTTTCGCCGCCCTCGGGCGGATCGTTACCAGTTCCTTCGCTGAAGCGACGCGACGGAGAGCAAGAGTGTGAAGACGAGCATCGAAACGAAGTAGATGATATCCCTCGAGTCGATGACTCCCCGCGCAATGCTCGACAGGTGGTAATCGATCCCCACAAATTCGACCGTCGTCGTCATCCACTCCGGGAGGTAAAAAAGCACCTTGTCGAACATATAGAGGGCAAAAACGAAGACGAAGCCGAGGATGAATGCGATGACCTGGTTGTCGGTGAGGCTCGACGCGAAGAGGCCGATGGCGACGTAAACACCCGCCATGAGCATAAGGCCGAAGTACCCTCCGACGACGGGGCCGTTGTCGATGCTCCCGAGAGACGAAAGGGTGATATAATAGAGAAGCGTCGGCACCATGGCAATTCCAACAAGAACCCAGGCCGCGAAAAATTTTCCGAGGACGATCTCCGTGTCCGAAAGAGGCTTCGTGGTCAGCAGCTCGATCGTTCCCGACTTTTTCTCCTCCGAGAGAAGCCTCATCGTGATCGCCGGAATGATGAAAAGAAAAACGACGGGCACAACTTCAAACATCGTCCGCATGGAGGCGAGGTTGATGAGAAACAGACTGCTGGTGAAGAACCAGCCGACGATGGAAAGAAAAACGACGATAACGACGTACGCTACCGCCGAATTGAAGTAGGATCTGAGCTCTTTTCGGAAGATCGGACCCACATTCGAGTAGCCGCTGAGGATTTTTTTCAGATCGAAGTCCATAAGAGATTACCGGTATTGTTGCGTTATCGTGCGTTTCGGCCGCGCTGCCAGCGGGATAACGAATTTCAGGGCCGTGTGCGTTTCAGAGAAGCTCGCGACCTTCGTGTCGACGAGCCCGGCGGCTTTCCCCTCCCTCATCACCTCGGTCTCTTTGATGGCCGCTTCCTTCCCCTTCCGAAAAATGACCCAGAGCCCGCCGGCATTCTTGAGGTACGGCTTCACGCGGGCGATCCTGGATAGGTCGGTCCTGGAGTCCGCGGCGAGGAAAACTAGATCGGAATCTTTCCGCAAAGCGCGCGAGAAGTCGCCCCGAAGAGCAACCCCCAGCTCCCGAAGAAAGCTCTCGTCCTCCACTCCGATGACCGAGACGGCAACGCCTTCTTTCACTCCGAGCTTCTCAAGCCGGCTCTTGGGATGGAGGATCTTCATCTCCCACGCACCTGCCTTCTCCTTCAACTCAATCGATATCCTTCCCTGCGGCGTGACAAGATCGAGCCAGCCTTTGTTCGATTTTGCCGAGCTGATGCTTCGAAGCGGGATTACGAAGTTTTCTTCACCCCGGAATCGAATCTCATTCGTTTCGAGTTGTGCCTTCCCCTTGAGCTTTTTTCCTCCCGCCTTCACCACCACGAGCGCTTCAGTACCCACGCACATTCTCCTGAGGTTGAGTCAATTCACCGTCGTGAGTTTGTGGAAGACCTCTTCGAGACTTGTCGCCTCGCGATGCATCTCGAGGATCACCCAATGTTCGTTCACCGCCTGACGGAAGATCTCCTCCCTGATGTCGACCCCCTTCTGTGAAGAAATGAGAAATCTGTGGATGTCCGGTGATGGATTGTCATACCGGACATGCTCGACGTGCGCTAGTGTCTGAATTTTCGGAAGGAGATCCGTCATCCCGTTGCCCACCTTCGCCTTGAATTCGAGCGTAATGGTCTCGGATCCTCTGAATTCTTTCTGCAACTGGTCGGGTGTCCCGTCGGCGGCGATTTTCCCTTCATTGATGATGATTACCCTGTCGCATGTCGCCTGGACCTCCGACAGAATATGCGTGGAGAGAATCACTGTCTTTGCCTGGCCGAGTTTCCTGATGAGGTTCCTGATCTCGACGATCTGGTTCGGGTCCAGCCCGCTTGTCGGTTCGTCAAGAATAAGCACTTCCGGGTCGTGAATCATCGCCTGGGCGAGACCAACACGCTGGCGGTAACCTTTCGAAAGCTCGCCGATATCTTTGTGCCGGACGGCCGTAAGCCCGCAGACTTCGACCATCTCGCGCATCCTTCCCCGGATCTGCGTCTTCGGCATCCTCTGAAGTTGAGCCGAGTACTCAAGATACTCCAGGACGTTCATGTCGACATATAACGGATTCATCTCTGGAAGATAGCCGATCTTACGCCTCACCTCCATCGCGTGCTCGGCAACCGAAAGATCGTCGACAGCCACAGTCCCTGCCGATGGAGGCATGTAGCAGGTGATGATCTTCATCGTCGTAGTCTTTCCCGCGCCGTTCGGACCAAGAAATCCCAGGATCTCCCCGGTCTTAACGTCAAAGGAGATATCGTCCACGGCCTTTTCCTGGCCGTAGAGCTTAGTCAAATTGCGGACTGCAATGGACATAGACCATCCGTCGATTTTGTTCTCAGAGAGGGTTGAACCGGCAGTGATTCCGGAAGCAGGTTACGCTCGCGCTCCGCTCCTACAAATTCCTTGTCCTCTGGTCGATTCTTCAGTCCAATTGGACGAAGTGCCGGGCGATAATGTTCCCCCCTGACGCGGCCCCTATATATAGAGACGGGAGTGAAAATAGCAAAAAAAGTCCCGCCTGTCAACGACTGCAGCCATTTGCAGGCGAGATAAGGCATTTCACCTATCGAGGCCCGAACACCTTGGCCAGAAACTCCAGGGCATCGTTGCATGTCGGCTCGAACCAGGGATCAAAAAGCCAGAATGGATGAGGAGTGTCCGGAATCGTATGCACTTCGGAGTAGATTCCCAGGAGAGAGAGACGTGCGATCATCGAATCCCTTCCTGCATGAAACCTCGCGATCGAACTGTTAATGAAGGCGATTGGGGCTGAGTTCCTGTCGACATGGACGAGCGGGGAGGCCTCAATCCAAAGGGCGCGCTTCTCCCGCATCGGTCCTCCGAACCAATAACTCCCGGCGGATGGATGATCCGGAATCGTATCTTTCCCGCTCTCAGCCTTATCCGTGAAATCAAGAATGCCATCCACATCAACGACGGCCCCGACACTGCTCGAGGAGCCCGCATTTCCCTCCTCACCCTCAAAGATTCTGTTGTCATTCGTCGTTCCCAGTAGCGCGGCAAGTTGACCTCCCGCAGAACACCCGAGAGCGGCAATCCTTGTCGTGTCGACTCCATGTTCGTCGGAGTGAGCGCGAAGCCAGCGCACCGCGGCCTTCAGATCGTGGACGGCGGCGGGGTAGAGTGCCTCGGTGGATAAACGATACTCAACTGAAACGGCGACGTACCCCCTCTCTGCAAATCGCTCGGCCATGGGAGTGTTCTGAGACCTCTCGCCGCTCCGCCATCCACCGCCATGAATGAAGAGAACGGCCGGACGCTGGTCACTATCTTTGGGTCTATAAATGTCGAGGTGCAGATCCCTTTCTCCGATTTTCGTATAGACAATATTTTCTTCTGAGACGATCTCTTTCGGATGTTGTGGAAATACAATTCGGGCTGTCGGGTGCTTCTTCAGAACACTCTCCGCGGCGCTCCACACCGTGAAGGATGTATCTCGAGAAACTCCACCCTGGGTGAGCTGCACGAGGAGGAGGATGAGGAGATGATGAATCATCGATACTGCTTGAACGTGAAATCAATTTGGATGATATGTTCTTCCCGCAAGGACGTTCTCCCCGGGAGCCCATCGTCGCTGCCACTGAGCGTAGCGTTCGAAGACTCTTTCGGGGGCGTAGGTGTACCAAGAATAGCCCGCCCTTCGTTCCCGGTCGACATCCGCCAACGAATAGACAATCTTTCCGCCACGACTGCAAAAGAGCGGACGGTCGGTCCCCAATTCATACAATCGAGCCCAAATCGGCGGGGCCGTCGAATCTATTTCAACGACCCGATCGATCCTCGTCGATTGATATGTGTACCGAACGAACGGGGCAGGAATCTCCTTCACCCTGATTCCGTGGATCTCCGCCTTGACGAGCCAGCGGACTCCGCCCTGCACCGCCTCGATGACCTGCTTGCCGGGTTTTCCAACCTCCATCAAAAGGAGGAGTATATCGGAGCTCTCGCCTGCGCAGAGAGAAGGAGGCTCAAACGTGCGGGCCCATTCTGGCGAGAAGTTTTGGTCGTTGTGCTGTTGCCCCCATATGGTCGGGATGCCTTCCTCACGGATCTGACACTTCATGATACATGAGACTCCATTTTCAAAGGCCCGTTCGCACCGTTCCAACCGAGGACCGTCTACAAATGAAAAAGGACCATCCCGCTGAACGACCTGGCAGAGGATGCGCATCACTCCGCTCATCGCCCCGTCATTGAACGTGATATATTTCCTGTAGCCGGAGGTATCGGGATAGAACTGGGGCCAGCCGCCGTTGGGGTACTGAGCCGACAGGATGAAATCGATTCCACGAAGCGCGCCGTCACGATACCGTGGATCCTTTGTTGCCGCGTAGACTTTAGCCAGGTATACAATTTGCGAATGGGTGGCACCGTTGTCAAAAGTCGTGTTGAGTTGTGCAGAATCACCCCTTAATTTCTCCTGTTGAGCGGGACTGAGCACCGCCCGCATGTCATAGTTTTTCGGCCACCCCCCGTTGACTTTTTGATAGAGAAGGATATTGTCGGCGATATTCCGGTATTCAGTGTCGGCGTACCTTCGCTGGCCGGGAAGCGGTTGGATGACCTTGTCCGTGTCATAAATGCTGTACCAGTGGTGAGCCCCATCCCACAATCCCACTGTGTCAATCTTCTCCTTCTCCTCCACTTGAATATCGTATTGGGGAAAGCACGTCACAGGAAGGAGGACGCAGAGCGTAAGCGAAGCTAGCCCAAATCTCAGGCGATGGAACGCCCCATTCAGCGTAAAGGTACCCAACGGAATGAAGAATCCCTCACGACCCTCACCAGCGTGAGGCATTCCATCCCGGATGACATGAATTATTGAATCGCCCGACGTCGACATCAATTCTTCTCGGGGCTGAGGACGATCCTCACAAAGTTGCTCATGTCAAAATAGTTCCTCGCTGCTTCCTGAAGCGCGGCTCCGGTGAGCCCATCGACAAGTTCGGCGTACCGGAGGATCGTGTTCGGATTGCCCCCGTTCATATAGGCGCTCCGAAGGCTTGAGAGCCAGTATCGGTTTTCCTTGAGACTCACTTCGTGGCGGCGTCGCTGGAGTTCCTGAAGTTTCATGATGTAGCTCTCTGAAGGTGGCGCTTTTTTCAAACTGTCGATCTGCTGGAGGGCAGTCTCAATGAGCTCTTCGACCCTGGCGGGGGCACAACCGAACGATATCGTGATCCGATATTCCTTCCGAGGGATTCGGGACGGAGTACCCGCCGCGCTGACGCCATAGACCCCGCTCTTGTCCTCGCGCATCACCTCCCTCAGCTTGATATTGAGGTATTCAAGCATCGCGTCGAAATCGTATCGCTTTTTCCTCGTCCACTCGAAGGGTCCGGTATAGATAAGATTCACCTGGCTCTTCGGCTCAAGACCTCTCACAACAGTCTTGCTGATGAGACCTTTCGGAGGCGTGATTCCAATATCTTTCCACTTCTCTTCTTTATGGAGAGCAGGCAGGGAAGCAAGATACCGCTCGACGAAAGGACGCAGTGAATCCGGCGAGAAGGATCCGACAAAGAAGAACGTGAACCCGCTGGCGTCGCTGAACCGCTCCCTGTAGAATTGAATTGCCTTCTCGAGGTTGACCGAGTCCAGCATTTGCTCGGTGAGCGGTCGCGCGCGATAGTGGTATTGATTCATAGTGACGCGGACCGTGTCATAAAATGCTCCCTCCGGGCTCACGGTACGGTTTGCGATCGCTGCCCGCTCCCGCGTGAGAAAGGCACCGAATGCCGCGGTGTCTTTCCGGGGAGCAGTAAAATAGAGGTAGGTCAGTTGAAACAATGCTTCGAGATCCCTCGGCGAGCTCTCTCCCGAGAATCCTTCCGTCAGGTCGGAGATGGTTGGCGAGAGGCCGACGATCTTTCCCGCGAGAGCCTTCGCTAATGCTATCGCGTCGAGATCTCCAATTCCTCCAAGGTCGGCAGCGCTGGCAGCCCAGACATCTGAGAGATAGTCGGAGTCGGGAGCCAGCGAAAGTCCTCCGTTGGAAAATGCAGAAAAGAGGATCTCATCGTTTTTGAAGTCGGTCGGTTTGAGGACAACGCGCGCTCCATTCGAGAGCTTCCACTCCATGACCCCGATAGAGTCCAACGATCGTTCTGATTCGATTTTACCCGGCTGTGGAAGCAACTGAAGAAGCCGATCCGGAACATCCTTATCCACGTACGCAGCCAATTTCTCGGCTTCAACTTTCTTCACAAGCGCGAGGATTTCGGACTCAGCGGGAACCACGACTCCCTTCTTCTCGGGGGCCGAGATTGTGATCACCCTGTTTTTCTCTGTGATGCGTTCCGTGCTCAGATGGTTCACCTCTTCAAGGGTGATCGACGGCACCAGCTGGCGGAACATTGCATATTCAGTCCCGATCCCGGGTATCGGCTCATCCTGCACGAAGTTTCTCACCATCTCTTCGACATAATTTGCCGACTCCGTCTTTTCTCTCTCTTCGTATGCTTGCTCCATTCCCCGCATGATATTCTTCTTCGCCCGGTCCAGTTCGGTGGAAGTAAATCCATGATCTCGTGCCTGGAAAACATACGAGAGGAGTGCCCCGAATCCTCCCTGGATCGAGTCTTCTTTCACGCTTGCATAGGCGGCGTAGACGTCCTTATCTCCCACAAATTTTCCTCCTCCGGTTCCCCCGTAGACGAACGGAGGATTCGGTTGCTGCAGGCGGTCTCGGATTCGCTCGTTCAGCATTTCATCGTAGAGGCTGCCCACAATCCCTTTCCTGTAGTCTCCGACCGTCCTCTCCACCTCGGAGTTTCTCTTGAAAAGCATTGTAGCGCTCGCAGAGGTTAGCTCAGGATCCGTCGCGATAGAGACAAGAGTCTGCGCGTGATCGGGGAGGGAGAATTCCGGACGGGGACGCTGTGACGCCGGGTTCTTCAGCGGTTCAAAATTGTCTTTGATCAGCTCTTTGATGGTATCGACGTCAAAATCTCCAACGGCCATCACTGCCATCAGGTCCGGGCGGTACCAGTCGCGGTAAAACCTTCGGAGCGCGTCGTGGGAGCATGTGTCGAGCACCTCCTTCTTTCCGATGGGAAGGCGAGCCGCATAGCGGGAGTTGTAGAAGAGCACCTTGTTGTGTTTGTTCTGTATTCGCTCCCCCGCTCCGCGTCCCAACCTCCACTCTTCGACAACGACGCCCCGTTCTTTGTCAATCTCCGCGTCGTCGAAGGTCAATGCGCTTGCCCATTCTTTGAGAATCTGGAACGCTTCCTTCAAGAGGTTTGCGGAGTCGGTCGGGATCTGGAGCTTGTAGACTGTTTCGTCGAAGCTTGTGGAGGCGTTAAGATCGGGCCCCAGCTTCACGCCGGCCCGTTCGAGGAAACTGACCAGCTCGTTTTTCGGAAATGACCTGGTGCCGTTGAAGGCCATATGTTCGACAA
>DATJQP010000121.1:0-15094 GCA_035505655.1 Bacteroidota bacterium | reverse complement strand
GTTGAACTGCTCCTTGAAGGAACCGACCGACCCGAACGCTCCGTTGATGGCCGTAATGAGCTTCCCCGATGAAGGCTCTTTGACGCCGGCCTTGAGTTGCTGCCAGAACATTGTGTGGTTGAGGTGGCCTCCGCCATTATTCCGAACCGCGGTGCGAATCGCTTCGGGGAGGGAATTGAGCGACTTCACGAGATCCTCTGCAGACTTATTCTGCAACTCCGGGTTGTTCGCCAACGCGTTGTTGAGATTGGTAACGTACGCTCCGTGATGTTTATCGTGATGGATTTCCATCGTCTTTGCGTCGATGTACGGTTCCAGCGCATCAAAGGCGTACGGAAGAGGGGGAAGAGTGTGGGCCATGATGGTATCTCCTGGTATTATGATGATTGAATCTATTGTTATTGATCAAATTCTCAATACATGTTGAGGGCGAGTTTTGCCTCGTCAGACATCATGCTCGGATCCCATCTCGGTTCCCAGACAACCTCTACCGACACGGAGGTCACCCCTTTCACCGCCTCGACCTTCTGCTTCACTTCGGGCGGGAGACTCTGCGCCGCAGGGCACATCGGCGATGTCAGGGTCATCTTGATCTGCACTGCGCCGCTTTTGTCCACGTCGACCGTGTAGATAAGCCCGAGTTCATAGATGTTCACGGGAATTTCCGGATCGAAACATGTCTTCAGCGCTTCGGTGATCTGATCCCGCATCACCAACAGTTCGAAGGTGTTGAAATCTTCATCTGCCATCGTCGTTCTCGTCTTCTTCCGCCGTGATTATGGATTCTCTGTCGACACGACCTTGTCTGAGGAATTCAGCGCCGAATGTAACGCATGCCACGCCAGGCTCGCGCATTTGATCCTGGCCGGAAACTCTGCCACCCCTGCGAGAGCCCCGAGACAACCGAGTTCCTCGAGATCCTCGACCTCCTTGTGGATGTCCCGGGTGACGACCGAATGGAACTTCTCGAACAGCTTTTCCGCCTCCGCGCGGCTGGTTCCTTTCACCGCCGTTGTCATCATGGAGGCGGAAGCCTTGGAGATTGCGCAGCCGGATCCCTGAAAAGAGACATCCTTTATGATCTCTCCATCCATGTCCACGTACACGGTGAAGTGATCCCCGCAGAGAGGGTTGTAACCCTCGGCGGAATGAGTCGGATGCTCGATCGTGCGGAAATTCCGCGGACTCTTGTTGTGATCGAGAATCAGTTGTTGATAAAGTTCGTTAACGCTGCTGCTCATGAGCCGAATATGTCCTTCACTTTTTGAAGCGCCCGCGCGAGACTATCCACCTCCTCGGCGGTGTTGTAGAATGCAAAAGAGGCCCTCGCGGTCGCCGGAATGCCGAACCGCTTCATCACGGGCTGCGTGCAATGGTGCCCCGTCCGGATGGCGATTCCTTCCTGATCGATGATCGTGCCGATGTCGTGAGCGTGAACATGCTCCATGACGAACGAGATGACACTCGATTTCTTCCTTGCGGTACCGATGAGCCGGACCCCCTGCACATCCGACAGCTTATCCGTCGCGTAGGCCAGGAGTTCCTCTTCGTATTTCCGGATTGCATTGAGCCCGAGAGCATGAACGTAGTCAATCGCAGCGCCAAGGGCGATTGTCCCCGCGATATTCGGCGTCCCCGCTTCGAATTTGTACGGCAGGGCGTTGTAGGTGGTCTTCTCGAACGTCACCGAGTTGATCATATCCCCTCCCCCCTGGTACGGCGGCATCGCGTCGAGCAGTTTCGTCTTGCCGTAGAGAGCTCCAATGCCGGTCGGCCCGAAGATCTTATGCCCCGAAAAGGCGTAGAAGTCGCAATCGAGGTCCTGAACGTCGACCGGAAGATGCGAAGTCGATTGCGCTCCGTCGACGAGGACAGGGATCCCCAGCGTGTGAGCGCGACTGATGATCTCTTTCACCGGGTTGATTGTTCCGAGAGAATTCGAAAGATAGACAACCGACACGAATTTCGTCCTCTCGTTGAGAATCTTTGCATATTCGTCGAGCCGAAGTTCCCCCGAATCATTGATCGGAATGATGCGGAGCACGGCACCCGTCTGCTCGCAGAGGAGCTGCCAGGGAACGATGTTCGAGTGGTGTTCCATGGCGGAGATGATGATCTCATCCCCCTCCTTGATGAATTTCCTGCCGTACGACGACGCCACGAGATTGATCCCCTCCGTCGTGCCGCGAACAAAAATGATCTCCCTCGAATCCGCCGCGTTGAGAAAGAGTTTCACCTTTCCCCGGGCGCGCTCGTACTCGTACGTCGCAAGCTCGCTGAGCGCATGAACCCCCCGATGGATGTTGGCATTCTGAGCCGAATAGTACTTTGCCAGCGCATCGATGACTGCACGGGGCTTCTGCGTTGTGGCCGCGTTGTCCAGGTAGACGAGGGGTTTGCCGTGGACTCGCTGCCCGAGGATCGGAAAATCATCGCGTACGCGTGCGACGTCAAATGAAGATCTGGTCGCCAGGTCAACTTCGCCGGCGGCCGTTTCTGTCGAGTTTCTCATCCGGGTTTCACCATTGAATGTACGATATCCGGAAGCGGCACTTTTATGACCTCGTCACGGAGCTTCCGGAGAACGAGGCCGTCGACGTGCTCCCGCAGCGATTCGTCGTTGATGAAACCGGTCACCTCGCTCGCAAAGCCAGCCGTCAAGACCCCTTGCGCCGCCTCTTCCCCCACCCCCCGACTCTTCACGTAGAACAAGGATGTCCCATCCAACCCACCCACCGTCGCCCCGTGTGTGCACTTCACATCGTCGGCAAAAATCTCGAGTTGGGGTTTGGTGTCCACCGTGGCTTTCTCTGAGAGAAGGAGATTCTTGTTCGTCTGCTTCGAATCGGTCTTCTGGGCCTCCTGCCGGACAAGGATCTTACCGTTGAACACCGTCCTCGACCTCCCCGCTACGATCCCCTTGAAGATCTCCCGGCTTGAACACTCCGGCCTTTTGTGGTCGATGAAGGTGTGATGGTCGATGAGCTGGTCGCCCGACGATACGTAGAGTCCGTCAAGCATCGTCTCGCATTGCTCTCCATCGACGGTGATATTGAAATCGTTCCGGGAAATCGAACCGCCGAGCGCGAGACTGAACCCTGTGAATCGGCTCTTGCTTGCCTGATGGACCTCCATCGTTCCCACATGGTACGCTCCGCCGCTTTCTCCGCTGATCTTCACGTAATCGACGGCCGCTTCGGAGGCAACCCGAACTTCGGTGACGGCATTCGTAAAATGAGTCCCCTCTCCGACCGAGACGTAACTCTCGAGAAGTGTTACCGACGCCGTCTCATCAACAAGGATGAGATTCCGGGGGTGCGAGACGTTCTTCCGGTTCACCTCGGCTGTTGAAACGAAAAGGAGCTCGATCGGAACTTCTATGTGTGTCTTTGCGGGAATGTGAACAAAGGCTCCGTCATCGATGAAGCCGCTGTTGAGAGCCGCAAAGGGATGCTTCTGAAGGGGCAGGTTTCTGTTGAGATTTTGCCGGACAAGTTCCGATTGGCTGAGGATGGCAGCGGCAAGATCCCTCACGACAACCCCTGCGGGAAGGGCCGAGGTGTCGGAAAGTGAGGGATCAAATCGACCGTCGACGAAGACGAGGACTGAATTTCGTGAACCCCGATAAACCAGTTCTCCGACCCTGGCGACGTTGAGTGGGGAACGATCTTTCCCGTAGCGGGTGAACGGAATCTTTGCAAGCGGGAGGATGTCGGTGAAACGCCAATCCTCGTCGTGGATCGTCGGGAAACCCTGCCGGGAAAAACTGTCGATCGCCGTCGATCGCATCTCCTTGAGCCACGATGGGGCTCCGGACGCTCCGTTCCCTTCGAACGCGCGCTGCTCAGCGAGGTAATGCTCTACTTCTTTTCCGATTGCCATGATATCCTGTTCAGTCGATCTGACTCGTTTATGCCAGTGATTCGGCTTCTTCTTTCACCGAATCGTATCCGTTCGATTCAAGCTCCAACGCCAGATTCTTATCCCCCGACTTCACGATTTTGCCGTTAACAAGAACATGGACAAAATCGGGGACGATATGATTGAGAAGACGTTGGTAATGAGTTACGACGACGACCGCGTTCCGCGGGTTCCTGAGCTTGTTGACCCCGTTCGCAACGATCTTCAATGCGTCGATGTCGAGTCCGGAGTCGGTCTCATCGAGGATGGCAAGTTTCGGATCGAGAACCGCCATCTGGAGGATCTCATTCCTTTTCTTCTCGCCGCCGGAAAATCCCTCGTTGACCGGCCTGTTGATGAAGCTGGCATCCATCTCGACAAGTTTCATCTTTTCCTTCAGGAGCTTCAGGAATTCCAGCGCGTCAAGCGGCTCGAGCCCGCGGTATTTTCTGATCTCGTTCAACCCAGCTTTCAGGAAGTAGCTGTTGCTCACCCCGGGAATCTCCACGGGGTACTGGAAAGCGAGGAACACACCTTCCTGGGCACGAACCTCGGGGTCCATCTCGAGGAGATCTTTCGCCTCATAGATCACTTTGCCTTCCGTGACCTCGTATGACGGATGTCCGGCCAGAACCTGCGCCAGCGTACTTTTGCCGGATCCGTTTGGTCCCATGATCGCGTGAACCTCTCCGGCCTTCACCGTAAGGTTGATACCCTTGAGGATTTCTTTCCCGCCGACATTCGCGTGGAGGTTGACGATTTCTAACATTGTCCTTTTGTTCCTGTAATTAATCCGTTTGAGAGTCGTTTGGATTTAATGAACGATCCGGTTCCGGCCTGGTGCAGCAATCGGAGATCATCCCACGCTGCCTTCCAGACTGATACCGAGCAACTTCTGAGCCTCGACGGCAAACTCCATGGGGAGGTTCTTGAAGACCTCTTTCGCGAAACCGTTGACAATCATCGAGATCGCGTTCTCAGTGTCAATCCCCCGCTGCTTGCAGTAAAAGAGCTGATCCTCCCCGATCTTCGAGGTCGATGCCTCATGCTCGACGCTCGATGAGGTGTTCCGGACTTCGATGTACGGAAAGGTGTTGGCACTGCACTTGTCTCCGATGAGCATCGAATCGCATTGTGTATAGTTCCTCGCGTTCGTCGCATTCGGAAGCACTTTGACCGCCCCCCTGTAGGTATTGCCTCCCCTTCCGGCGGAGATCCCTTTCGAGATGATCGTGCTCTTTGTGTTCTTTCCGATGTGCGTCATCTTCGTGCCCGTGTCCGCGACCTGTCGATTGTTGACGACGGCGACGGAGTAGAACTCACCCACCGAATTGTCCCCCAGGAGGATGACGCTCGGATATTTCCAGGTGATCGCCGAACCCGTTTCTACCTGGGTCCATGAGATTTTCGAGTTGATCCCCTGGCATTTCCCCCGCTTCGTCACAAAATTGTAGATCCCTCCTTTGCCGTCGCGATCCCCCGCGTACCAATTCTGTACCGTCGAGTACTTGATCTCTGCGTTGTCGAGCGCCACCAGCTCGACGACGGCGGCGTGGAGCTGATTCGTGTCGCGGATCGGAGCGGTGCATCCTTCAAGATAGCTGACGTAGGCCCCCTCCTCCGCCACAATGAGGGTCCGCTCAAATTGTCCGGTCTCCGCCGTATTGATTCTGAAGTAGGTCGAGAGTTCCATCGGGCACCGGACCCCCTTCGGGATGTAGCAGAACGACCCGTCGCTGAAGACTGCGGAATTGAGCGTGGCGAAGAAATTGTCGGTATACGGAACGACCGAACCGAGATACTTTTTCACCAGCTCAGGATGACGTTGAATCGCCTCGGAGAAGGAGCAGAAGATAATCCCGAGCTCGGAGAGTTTCTCCTGAAAGGTCGTCGCCACGGAGACGCTGTCGAAGATCGCGTCGACGGCAACGCCGCTCATCCGTTTCTGCTCGGTGATCGAGATGCCCAGCTTTTCGTACGTCGCGAGGAGTTCTTTGTCCACCTCGTCGAGGCTGTTGACCTTCGATTTGTTCTTCGGTGCAGCGTAGTAAATGATCTCCTGGTAGTTGATGGGAGGATAGGTGAAGTTCTGCCAGTGGGGTTCCTCTTTCAGGGTGAGCCAATGACGGAACGCCTTCAGCCTCCATTCGAGCATGAACTCGGGCTCGTTCTTTTTCCGCGAGATGAGCCGGATGACATCCTCATTGAGTCCTTTCGGGATGACATCCGTCTCAATATCGGTGACGAACCCATACTTGTATTCCCTGTTGACCAGGGTGTCCATCGATTCCTGCATGTGCCTTCCTTTGGTAATCCTGTCCGGGAGCCGTCAGACCCCGAATGAGCTGCCGCACCCGCAGGTCTTCGTCGCCTGCGGATTATTGAACACGAAGCCGCGTCCGTTGAGGCCGTCGCTGAAATCCAGCACCGTCCCCGAAAGATAGAACATGCTCTTCTGGTCGACGAAGACCTTCAATCCGTGGAGTTCGAGGACATGGTCCTTTTCGCCCGGATGTTCGTCGAATGCAAGGACGTAGCTCAAACCGGAACACCCTCCTCCTTTGACGCCGATTCGCAGGCCTTGCGACTCGCCGATGTTGTTCGAGGCTTTGATGTTCCTGATCTCCGCCGCCGCTTTTTCGGTGAGCTGGATCTCATCCGGAAGAGTGGTGAGCGGTTGCGGACCCTGCGCTACGATAGCTTCCGACATTATTGATGCTCCTCGATGATAATGTGTGAGAACCGACGTTATGATGCTTTCTTCGCCGTAAACTCGGGATACTGCAACACCCAACCTTGCTGGTTCACTTTCTTGAGAATGTTCTGCCGTTCAAGATGCTGCGCGACTTCACGCGCGACCGCTTCCGCCTCTCCGTACCCGATCTTCACCCCTTTCGAGGCTACGAAGCTCATAATGCCGTAGTGAAGGTCCCTGAAGAAAAGATTCGAACAATGATAGAGAGGAAACCTCGCCTTCAAATAGTGAAGGAATTCTACCTGATTGTTGATCACCGCTGCTGACTTTTTCATAGTGGATGGGATTGTTCATGCGTTGAGGATCACGTTGGAACGTTATGTGAGACACTCTTCATGCTCAACTGGTATTCCGGCGACTGGGCCCTGAGCACCCCCACCGCGTCGATGATTTTGCCCGCTGCATACTCCACTTCTTCCGCCGTAGTGAATCGGCCGACTCCGATGCGAATCGTGCAGCGCGCCATCTCATCATCCAACCCTACGGCGTGGAGGACGTGCGAGACTTTCGCAGCGTCCCGGTCTGCCGAAGAACAGGCCGAACCCGAAGAAATCGCGATATCATTTTTCAGGGCGGCGATGAGACCTTCGGCGCGAACATACGGAATCGTTACGCTGATGTTGTTCCAGAGCCGGTTGGCAGGGTCGCCGTTGCGCCGCGCCCCCTCGATCGACAGCAAGCTCTCTTCGAGGCGATCCCTCAACATCCCCACTCTCCCCGATTCTTCATGAAGAGTCCGGAAGGAAATTTCCGCCGCCTTCGCGAGTCCGACGATGCCCGGGACATTGAGCGTGCCGGATCTCATTCCTCCTTCATGCCCTCCGCCGTCCTGCTGGGGAACGAGGGATACACGCGGGTTTTTCTTCCTCACGTAGAGTGCGCCGACACCCTTCGGACCGCAGATCTTGTGGGCACTTATCGAGAGAAGATGAATATTCATTCTTCGCACATCGAGCGGTATCTTACCGTACGCCTGCGTTGCGTCCGAATGGAATAGAACTCCCCGCTCGAGGCAGACTCGCCCGATTTCTTCAAGGGGCGAAATAGTTCCTATCTCGTTGTTAGCTGCCATCACAGAGACGAGGATGGTGTCGGATGTCATCAGACCCAAAACGGCCTCGGGGCGAACGACACCCTCTCCGTCCACGTCGACATAGCTGACGCGGAATCCGTTTCGTGACAACACCTCACAGACATCAAGAATAGACCGATGTTCCGTCCTGCCGCAGATAATATGGTTCCCTTTGGAACGGATAGCCTCGGCAACTCCTTTGAGAGCGAGGTTGTTCGACTCCGTCGCCCCGCTTGTGAAGACGATCTCGTTCGGCGAGGCATTGATCGATTCGGCAATCGATTTTCTCGCATGCTCCACCGCTCCTTCAGCCTCCCAACCGTAGGCATGCTGACGGCTCGCGGCGTTTCCGAATTGGTCGGTCATATATGGAAGCATTGCCTCGACAACGCCCGGATCGACCGGTGTTGTGGCGTGATAGTCCATGTAGATCGGCATCTTCATCAAACGATCTCCGACAATTTCATCGACCTGAAGACGGTGTCGATGTTTGTTTGAATCTTGCCGAGAGGATTCTTGATCGTGCAGTTGTCGTAAATCGAACAACTGTCCGGGCTCTCTGCAATACACTGCGCGATCGCCGGAAGCTGCCCTTCGATCGCGTCGATGATCGAAGAGATCGAGATTTCTCCCGCTCCCTTCGCGAGCGTGTATCCGCCATAGACTCCCTGGTGCGACACAATAAAGCCCCTCTTTGCAAGTTTCTGCATCACCTTCGCGAGGAGTTCATAAGGCAGCTTGTAACGCTCCGCAATCTCCTTTGCGGTCGTCACACGTCCCGACTCGCCTGCGGCAACGTGCCGCATCGCGATCAGACCGTACTCTACTTTTTTCGAGAGCTTAAGCATATGCTCTATACCCGACCGATTAAGTCCGATTTACGGTCAAAAAAAATGTCGATCACTCGCACTTTTTGGAACACCCGCCGAGGGGAATTCGTTCGCGAATCGATCAATCGACCTTCAAATTTAGCCAAAAAACCGGGAAAAGTCAACAATGCACAAGCGAAAAAGGGCCGCCTCGAATTCTGCCGCTCCTTCGATGCAGAGCCCAACCGCACTGAAGTCACTCCCGTTCGCGCACTAACTCAGAGCCCGCATCGCGCATCCCTTCTCCCCGACTACAATCAACGCCATCTCATCTTCCTCGTTCGTTAGGTAAAGAAAAGAAACCGTATCAGTCGGGCACCGGCTCTGCTCACCGTGTCGATGAAATCCCACCTTAAGATCCCATCCGGTTTCAACCCGAAGCTTCGGATTCCGGAAGCGTGTTCGGCTTTTTTGCCGGTTGACTTGGGTATCATTTTTGGGTAAGTTGAAGCGATAATATTCTCGATTTCTCGAATTCCGGCCCCAAAGGCACTGAATTCAAAGAGATTAGAGGAATTTCCTCTTGGCACTACATTTGTCTTTGAGGGGGTGTCCTTTATCCAAAATTACCGAACGACAGATCAATGGCAACAAACGTAAAGATTGAAGACATACTTCAGGATCTCAAGCTTGAGAAGAGCGACCAGGACGGTATCAATACGGTTGCCGTCGTGGGATTGGGAGTAATGGGGCAGGGTATTGCGCAGACGATCGCCGCGCACGGCATCGAAGTCGTCGCGATCGAAAAGACCGACAAGCAGCTGGCGGCGATGACCAGCGCGTTGCTGGAAGGGATGGACAGGGAGATCCAGCGGTGGACGATTACGAAGAGCGAAAAGAATGCCATCGCCTCGCGCATCCATGGCTCGACCGATTTCAAGACCGCGGCTCAGTGCAACATCATCATCGAGGCGGTCGACGAGAACTTTGAATTGAAACGGAGAATCTTTGCCGACCTCGACGAGATTTCTTCGCCCGAAACGATTTTCGTATCGAACACATCGACCCTTAACCTCTCGAAGCTGGCATCTGCCACGAAACGGCCGGACAAAGTCATTGGGATGCATTTCCTCAATCCTGTCCCGAAGATTCCGGTCGTCGAGCTCGTCCGCGGCCTGAAAACCTCCGACACCACGTTCCAGGTGGTGAAGAAGTTCGCCGAGCGTCTCGGAAAAACGGCAGTCGAAGTGTTCGAGTATCCGGGATTCGTGACGACAAGGTTGATCGTTCCTCTCCTAAACGAGGCGATGCATGCCCTGATGGAAGGAGTCTCCACCGCGGAGGGGATCGATACGGCGATGAAACTCGGATATAATTTTCAGTACGGGCCGCTCGAGCTCGCCGACATGATGGGGCTCGATGAAGTCCTCGCCTGGATGGAGTCCCTCTTCCATGAACTTGGAGAGGCAAAATACCGCCCCTGTCCGATTCTTCGTCGCATGGTTCGTGAAGGAAAGCTGGGCCGAAAGAGCGGCGAAGGATTCTACAAGTACACCGACCAGGGGAAACGCTCCTCCTGACCTCCCTACGAAACTCAACCTGTCAATGAAAGCCGATGAACATCTTAGTTCTCAACTGCGGTAGTTCCTCCGTCAAGTACCAACTCATCGATGTCAAAACCCGCCAGGCCCTCGCCAAGGGGATTGTTGATCGGATCGGAATGAGCGGGGCGGTCCTCACCAACCTCCGCGCCGACGGCGACGAAATCAAGATCACGGGAGAAATCCTCGATCACACGGCTGCGATCGAATTCATCCTTGCCGTCCTCCTGAGCAAGAATCACGGCGTCCTCACGGACAAGGGGCAGATCAGCGCGGTCGGTCACCGCGTTGTCCATGGAGGAGAGGCGTTCAGCGCATCCGTCCTCATCACCGATGATGTCATCAAGAGGATCCGCGACAACATCGATATCGCGCCCCTCCACAATCCCCACAACCTCCGTGGAATCAGCGCGTGTCATGTCCACCTCCCCGATGTTCCTCAGGTGGCGGTCTTCGACACGGCATTCCATCAGAAGATGCCGCCGTACGCTTATCTCTATGGAATTCCCTACTCGCTCTATTCCCAGCACAAGATCCGGCGGTACGGGTTTCACGGCACGAGCCACAAGTTTGTCGCCCAACGTACGGCGGAGCTGATGAAAACGGATGTCGCCAACTTGAAACTCATCACGTGCCATCTCGGAAACGGTTGCAGCATGGCGGCGGTTGACAAAGGGGTCTCGATCGACACGTCGATGGGCCTCACCCCGCTCGAGGGCCTTCTCATGGGAACCCGAAGCGGAGACATCGACCCCTATATCATCCTTCACATCATGTCGAAGGAGGGGCTCAACTATTCCGAGGCAAACACTCTCTTAAACAAGCACAGCGGCCTCATCGGCATTTCCGGAGTGAGCAGCGATATGCGCGAGATTATCGCCGAGATGAAGAATGGTAATAAGCGGGCCCAACATGCGTTTGACGTCTTCACGTATCGGATCAAAAAGTACATTGGATCGTACATGGCGGCGATGGGCGGCGCCGACGCCATCGTGTTCACCGGGGGAATAGGTGAGAACAGTCAGGATGTGAGGAAGGCTTGTTGCGAGAATCTGGATTTTCTCGGTATCCGGCTTGACGAGGAGAGAAACGCTTCGGCGGAAAAGGAGAAGCCGATCCACGCGGAAGGATCACGCGTCCGCCTCTACGTCGTTCCCACGAACGAAGAACTGATGATCGCCCAGGATACTGCGAGGATCTGCGGGTTTACACAGTAGGAAGTCTCGTCACAGCCCTTATGGGGTGTTGACGATGCGGTTTTTCTCTGAGACGATTTTGCCTGCCATGTTCCCCTTCGTCGCCTCCCGAAGTTGCCCCAGGATCGCCTCCGTGGCGCCGCTCCGAATCATGAGGTGAAGGGTCACATCGTCGCCATAGACCGTGTCGGCAATCCTCACACGATTCCTCGCGAGGATCGTCATGACGGGATTTGTCTCTTCATAAGGGAAGGTGATCCGCACGTCATCGGCGAGGATTTTTGTCACACGTGGCGCGGCCGAGAGAACCGAAAGCGCCGCCTCGAAATACGCCCGCCCCAATCCCCCCACTCCGAGTTTCGTACCCCCGAAGTATCTCGTCACTACCACACAAAGGTCTGATAAGTCCTTTGACTCTATCGCGGAAAGGATTCTTATCCCGGCCGTCCCGGCCGGTTCACCCGCGTCCGAGTATCGGAATTCCTCGCGGGAACCGCCGATAGCATAGGCGAAGCAGTGGTGCGTCGCGTCGTGATATTTCTTCCGCACCTCGGCGATCCTCTCTTCCGCCGCAGCCGAATCCGCAACGGGAAACACCTCCGCGATGAACTTCGACCCTTCGACCTTCAGCGTTGCGCTTTTGCCCGACCCGACGGAGAGATATTCGCCTTTCATGGAACCGCGGCGGAAAATGCGTACGCAACGGTCAATCGAAGGACGAGGTCATCGGGGAGAGTCGGGCTCCCGGAGATCTTATTCTTATAGATCCGGTGGGTGTATTCCGCGTTCGGGATGAGACTGACCTCCCGGGCCGGAGCGAAATCGATTCCGGCGATGCCGAAGAACTCCCGATCGCCGGCGTTCGTGACGGTCACATCGGCATCGTAATAGTCAAGGCGCAGGACTCCTCGCACTCGAGGGACAACCCCGAACGATCCGAAGACCGAAGCCCCTGCGATCGCGGAATCTCCCCCGGACGGACCCGACATGCCGTTCTTGATCGTCCGATAGAAACCTTCAGCTCCGACGGATGCAGTGACGGATTGAAATCCGAGGAGAGCCTTTCCCGTAATCCGTTGACCCGAGAAAGGCGAGTTCTCGAAATCCGAGTAGAGCTCGAAGGTGCTTCCCTTCAGCGGTGCAACGTGGTACTCAGCATAGATCCTCTTGAGCTTGTCAGTCTCTTCCTTCACACCCTGGCCGTTTCCAACCATGAGCGCGTATCCCGAGCTCCCTTCTTCGGAAAACCTTCCTCTCATCCCCACACCCATGTCGCTCGTCTGGACCAGGGCCTTCCGGTCAAGGATCACCTTTTCAATCGATCGGTAGGCCCAGATCTGCTCCGAGAGCGCTATCGAAGGCGTTTGAGAGAGACCGAAGTAGATGCTCGACGATGGGACCAGCTCCTTCCACTCAAGGTAAGCATGCTTGACGTAGAAACTCATGGCGCCGTTGAGCGATGTATCGGCATTGTCCGATTGGAGTAGAACGCGAGCGGCGAAATGCCCGGAAATCTCCTGATCATAGCCGAGGTAGATCCGGCGAAAAGTAAATGAATTGGTCCCGACGAGAGGGGCAGACCGGGACTCGGCGATGTAGGAATAATCGACAAAGGTGCTCGCCCAGAGCCTGCCCGCAGGCTTGAAGGCCGAGTCTGCGGCTTGAGCCTGGCGGTCTCGATGCTGTGATTGGGAATACGAAAATCCGGCGCAACAGATCAGTGCAACGATGGTGAATGAAAATTTCATTGAGCCTCCCAGGGAGTTGCGGCAGCCATCCAAAGACGTCAAGAGAGATCGAAACGCATCCTCAACGGTGTGAAGAGATTGGAGCCGCGGTTACGTTCCTTGTAATTGATTCGAATAGATCGTACTTTCGAAAAGAAAGGTACGAGTATGAAGATCGGAATTACCTGCTATCCAACCTACGGCGGCAGCGGAGTGGTGGCCACCGAACTCGGCAAGGCGCTGGCGAAGAGGGGTCACCAGATCCATTTCATCAGCTACGCTATTCCGATGAGACTGAACGGCTTTGTGAACAATATCTTCTATCACGAAGTCGAGATGTCGACGTATCCCCTCTTCGAGTTTCCCCTCTATACGCCCGCCCTTGCCAGCAAGATGGTGGAGGTGGCCAAATTCGAGAACCTCGACCTTATCCACGCTCACTACGCCGTGCCTCACGCGACGAGCGCGTACATCGCAAAACAGATCCTTGGCGACGCGAACCTTCGAATCGTGACGACGCTCCACGGAACGGATATCACGCTCATCGGACTCGAACCGAGCTTTCTTCCCGTCATGAAGTTCAGCATCGAGAAGAGCGACGGGGTCACCGCCGTTTCAAGGTTCCTGAAGGAAAAAACCGTGACCAACTACGGTGTCCGCAAAGAGATAGAAGTCATCCCGAATTTCGTCGACACGAGGCTCTTCGTCAGGAGAGAAGAGCCGGGGCTTCGGGGTTCCATTGCTCCAAAAGGAGAAAAGATCCTCATCCACGTGTCGAACTTCCGCGTCGTCAAACGGGTTACCGATGTCATCCGTATCTTCGATCTCGTCCAGAAGAAGACCCCCTCGAAACTTCTCCTCGTTGGTGACGGCCCCGATCGGTCCGGATGCGAGAACCTCGTCCGCGAGCTCAAGCTCGGCGAGCGGGTGATGTTTCTGGGGAAGCAAGCCGAGCTCGTCGAGCTTCTCTCCGCGTCGGATCTCTTCCTCATGCCGAGTCAGTCCGAGAGCTTCGGTCTTTCCGCGCTCGAAGCGATGTCGTGCGGAGTGCCGGTCGTTTCATCGAGCGTGGGCGGGCTTCCCGAACTGAACGTCCACGGTGAGACGGGATACATCGCCGAAATCGGCGACGTCGAACGTATGGCCAAGTACGCCGTCGAGCTCCTTACGAACGATGCCCGCCGCGAGATGTTTGCGAAGGCGGGAAGGCAGCGCGCGGTCGAAAAGTTCGACATCGATCAGATCGTCACCCTCTACGAGCGGCACTACGAGCGCGTGCTGAACTCCCAGGTTTCGCACGAGGCCTAGCGAGGTTGCTCCGCACTACCGGGGAGCAAGGGTCAGATACGCGTAACGAAGGACGAACGGAAGGCCGTAGAAGAATGCCTGGGAAAGCATCGGTGTAAGAAGGCTTCGGGTTCTGAAATAGACGATTCCGCCGAAAAGCCCCAGCAAAAACGCAAGAAGATACTCAACCCCGTAATCGCCATAAATCGAAACGTTTGACCGACCCGCCGCAAACGCCACGCTCGTCAGGATCACGACGAAAGGAACCTCCACTCTCCACAGGACGAACTTTTCCCTCCAGTACTTAAGGAGAAGCGTCTGGCAAAGGCCATGAAAGAAGACCTCATTCCCGACCGCCGCCGCCATCCATTGGAAAAGGATCCATCCTATCATGTCCCTCCGGGGCATGCGTTCGAAATAGAAAGGCATGCTGCCGTAGGCAAACATCGGCACAACCACGAGGGCGATCATGAGGATCGCAGCAACTCCGTAGAACCGCAAGAGAGCCACCATCGAGGCACGGACAGAAGAGGAATTGATGCCGTAGCTCCACAAATGTCCCCGGGAGAGTATGGTGATGACGAGCATTCCGATCCCGAACTGCCACACCTGATGTTCAAAGAGCGAAGCGAGGAGCGGGGAGAGAGCGATCGGAATCAGCCCCCGAAGCAACCGAAGAGAAGAGATCCACTCGATCGCCTCGAAGCAGAGGATGACCGAAAGAAGGGAAAGAACCCTCGGAATGAT
>DATJQP010000120.1:0-7384 GCA_035505655.1 Bacteroidota bacterium | reverse complement strand
TCCGATCTTCTGGTCGTTCGCCTCGCGCTGGCTCAATATTCGATACTCGCCTGCTACGTCGAAATCATGCCAGTTAAGGTCGTATTCGGCATGGAGAAGATAGAAATCGGTCAGCGTCGTGGCGCTAAGACCGTAGGAAGTCTGATCGTCGACTTTCAAGGCATACTTCATTCCAAGCTCCAGCCTTCGGATCGGCTCGACGAAAGCGTGGAGCGACACGATCGACGCGTTATCGTAGGTCTCCGGGGTTACCATACCGTTGTAGTCCATCCTTTGCTCGAACTTGCCGATCGCATTGAGCCAATCCCAGGAGACCGGACGATAGGCGATGCCGACGGTGTTGCGGAATTCCTTCAGGACACCGTCCGGGATTGACGAACCGATCAGGTTCGAGGGGTCGGAAGTAAGAGTGCCGCCGGAGAAGCTGTTCGAAGGATCCTGTGCCGCCGAACGAATCTCCTCGTAGTAGGTCATTTTTTCGAGAAGGGTGAAGTCCCTGGCCAGCCGCAAGTCACCGCCAAATGTCACGTCCCGTTTGTTGCTTTGCCCATCGTTTGCGATTTCTCCCTTGATCGTCGCCTTGTAGGAAGCCTTCGGGAGGTACTCGAACCCGACAGAGAAGGCGTTGTGATCCGGGGTGGAGGTCTCGAGGACATTCTTATCAAGGTTCTTGGTCCGTTCGTACGAGAGCTCCGAGGTGAGGTCGTCGGTCAGTTTTGTAGTGTTTTTCAGTCCGATGCTCGCTTCGTTCCGTTTGCCGCTGATGCCGTTGCCGATCTCATACTTGCTCGTCACGGTCGTTCCATAGCCAAGGGATGAGCTCAACCCGACCACAGAGGAGTTTCCGGAACCCTGGTAGATCTTCTCCTCAAGGCTCAGCACAACCGGGTCGATCACCCGATATTGCGCACCGATCGTTCCGACGGAGGGCTGGATTGCATCCTGGCTGGAAGAGCTGATATTGTGGACGTACTCACCGGTGAAGTCGAGCCGGCTGGTGGCTTTCACGGTCGCCTTTCCGTCGAGAAGCGTCGACTGCTTCTTGTCCTCGGGGAGCGTGTCGGATGTTGCGCTTGCATACTGCGCATTTTCGACCTTTAGCGAGGTGTTGACGATCTCCGCGAAAGTGTGTTCGATCCCGCCGGAAACTGCATCCGCGGTCACCGTCGCCTGCCCGGACTGGCTGATCGTGTGGTAGTAATCGCCGACGAGCTTCGTCGAAGCGCCGGCATCGAGGTCGCCACCGACTCCGTACCGCTCAGTGCTCGTTCCACCAAGGCCATCGCTCAGGCCGCCGGCACCGATCGTCGGGTTGACGAATCCTGCCTCAACCTTTTTGAAGTACGACTTCAGATTAAGTCTCTCAATCGGCGCTCCACCGACTTCGACGTCCCAGGCGGCGCCGTGCTGGGCCGCATCCTGACCCTGCGCAACCTCGCCGAGGGCTTTGAAGGAATTCCCAAGGCTGTAGCCGGTCTTCACTCCGAGAAGGGTGTAATTCTTGGGGTCCTGCTGTTCCGTGACAGCGGAAGCGCCGATCGTGAGCCCTTTGACCACTTCCTTCTCACCTTCCGCGCCCGCGACGTAATTATTCGCGAGGCCCGTCTGCGCTTCGTATGACACGACGATATAGACCGGGTTGCCGGCGTCGTCGATGCTCGGCACGGGTTGCGTGAAGAAGAGCGTCCCCTGCTCGTAGTCGATCTGATAGTCGCTGATCCTCGCCTTGTCGACGCGGCTGAGAACGACTTCCGAATGAAGCTTGTCTCTCACTTCAATTCTCACCTTTTCGGACCCCTCGACGACATTGCTGTTGGAAAGGAAGTAGAATCCCGAGATCCCTTCGCCGCGAATCTCTTTCTGGACTACTTTGCGATCGGTGATGGTTGCGAAAGCATTGACCTTGTCTTCTTTCGTCTCGTAATGTGCCTTCACTCCGGTGAAGCTCCGGTCGTACCGGGCGAGCTCATTCTGGCCGAACGCCGTATTGAAATCGCCGAACATCAGGTAGGACCGGTTGCGCTCCAACTTTACGAAGAGCGGGCTGCTCGTCTGCGCGGTGTAGTCGACATTGCTGTTATCGCCGTAGATGGAATAGAGAATATCAGGATCGAGATCTTTGAAAAGCCTGTCGCGCTGAATCCTCTGATTGTCGTACGAAGCGGTGAGGAGGTAATTCCCCCAGATCGAGCCGCGTCCGTAGAATGCGAGGCGACCGTCCGAGTGAAGACCGTCGGAGATCTCATTCGAGCTCTTCAGAAGCGAGAAGGAGCTATCGGACATCAAGCCTCCGGTAGAGAGGGAACTGACAGATCCTTCGGCCGAGCCGACCAGCATCAGCGGCTCGACCGGCGTTGAGAACTCTTTCACGGCGCTTGCGGAGACCCCGGAGGTCGAGAAGCTGAGCGTGTAGATTCCGGCTTCACGAGGCGCATGGACCGGAACTGTCACTTCACCGTTTTTCAGCCGGAGCTGGATTCCCGGGGTGTTCGGATCGACGTCCTGTGCATCCATTGTGAGACTATCAGCCCTCACCGTAACGAAGTAGCTGTCTCCGACCCGGACGCCCCACTTGTCGACAACCCTCGCGGTAACGTTCATGATCGTCCTTCCGTCTGCTCCGACCTCGTTCTCCGGAATGCTGACGATAATCGAATCCGGAGAACCAACGCGGTGAATCTGGCGATCGACGGAGACGACCTGGCCGTTCGGCATCCGGACGGAGACTGTATAGGTGACCGGACCTTCAGGGGTCGGGACGCCGAGGAACTCGAAAACTCCGTCGATTCTCACATTGCCTGAGTCGACCGGGATGCCGTTGACTTTTAACTGAATCGGCAATCCGGCCGGAGCCTGCCCCGCAACGAACTGGTTCTGGAAGATCGAGACGACCCCCTGCTTCGGTTCGCTGATGAACACCTGCGCGTTCACGAGCGACGCCGCCGTCAGGAGGCCGCCTAGAGTGAGAACCAAGTATTTTTTAATCGTTGCGAACATTGACTGCTTTTTAGCCCTTCGATCCTTCTAGTGAGCTTGCCAGGTTTCACTCCTGGCAAGCCCGAAAAACTACTGCTTAGTTGACCGTTACCTGGTATTTGATAATCTGCTGACCGCCCGAACCGGCAATACTCATCGGTCCGACGGAGACGGTGTTGGAGGTCCAGGAAGCGATGTCGCCGTCAACAACGTTGGTCATCGCCGTGCCACCGACCTGAATGCCCTTGCCGGTTCCGTAGGCATCCTGCACAAACGTCGTGTTGCCGGGAATGGCGTTGGAGGTCGTCATGTTCGTCGCCGTGCCGGTCCCGTTGTTGGTGATCGTCAGCGTATATTCGATGACGTCGCCAGGAGCCGGGTTGGTAATTGTACCGACACCGGAGACAAACGCTTGCGAAAGGACGATGTTGAGATTCGGCGCGGTAACCGTCGTGGTGATCGTGATCGACGGATTGTAGTTGCCGGCGCCGGTCGGCTGAACACCCGCCGTATTCGGCGACGCCGTGAGGAGGCGGATGATGGTGTTTCCATTCTGGCCGGTCACGTTGACCCGCAAATACACATAGAGGGAGAGGGAGTCGCCCGCGTTGATCGAGGCAGTCGTGAACGGCTGGCTTCCCGCAACGCCCGACGTCGCCGTGAAGAGGTGCGTCGTGTCGAGGTCGCCGCCCGAACGCGCCTGCGAGAGGGTGAAGGTCATCGCTGCATTACCCCGGTTCTTTACACGGATCTGATAGACGACGGAGTCGCCCGGGTTGCCGCTCTGGTTCGCGATCAGCTGCGACACATAAGCGCCGGAGGCTTGTCCGACGTTGAACGCTGTCGTCGAGGCAACGTTCGTGTGGTAGTGATTTACTCCATCATAGTAGTACGCGTTCGATCCGGTCGTTCCGTTCGTGATAGTCGTGTTGTAGGGAACGCCGGTTCCATTGTGCGAGGTCTGCTCGATCGTTGCGGTAAGGTTTACCGTTACCGTACCGGTAAGCGCCGACAAGGACGAAATCGTCCAGGTTGCGGTGCCCGAGGAAGCGCTCGAAGAAACGCCGCCGGTCGTGTTGACGCTCGCGAGGTTGGTGTTATCATAGAGCCAGGTGATCGTGGAGTTTCCGTTCGTTGCAGCATGACCCGTGTTCGTCACCGTAAGGGCGTAAGACTCGCTCTCACCGGGGATCTTGTTTGCGCCATACGTCGGGACGACGGAGAAGCTAAGAACCGGCTTCGCGATCGTGACATGGGCCGCATAGACCTGCGGTCCTGCACCACCGACGCGCACGACACCGCCCGGGCCGGAGCCGTTCGACTGGACCGTCACCGTAACGGAATCGTTGTAGTTGTCAGCCACCGACGGAATCGTCACAGCGAGGATAAGAGGAATCCGATCGGCAACCGTGGTGTCGGCCGCGATCGCACCGCCGGAAGTGATGGCAGAGTCGGTTCCAGCGTCGTACACCTGGTTGTTGTTCTTATCGCGATAGAGTTGAGCACTCCAGCCGGCCGGTACGTGGGTAAGGCTGAACTGGAGGTTGTCCGTGTAGTTACCGTTGTTTGAGGCGTAGAAGGCCGTGTAGACCGTGGTGCTGTCAACAGTCGTCGTCGAGGAGCTCGAAGAGACAAGGTTGATAGACACTTTGTATCCGACGGTCATCGTCACCTGATTCGACGAAGAGGTCCGGACGTTTGAGCCCGCGTTGTATTGCACGCTGGCCTGGTTCGTGATGGTCGTGCCCGCGAGCGTTCCGCTGGCGTACACGTCATTGGCGGAGACGAGCAAGAGTATCGCTACCATTGCGGCTCCAAGAAGAGAGAACAGATTGTTTGTTCTCATGGGTATATCTCCTCTCTGTATTGTAGAGTGGGTGGTGTGATTGAGTGATTTATCTGTTTTGTTCATTTCGACTTTGTCTGCTTGCTTTTCCATTTCTTTCACTTTCAATAGGTAGATAATGAGTGGTATGACATTCTCCATCAGCACGGAATCCGCAGTTAAGGTGGTTGGGTGTCCATGATGACGTCTCCTATGGTTGTGTTGTTCGGCATTCTGTTTTCGTCTCTCCTTACTTCGTATCAAAGTCTTTTTTTTCAGCGGCGGGGCCTGACTGAGAGGCCGGCTCATGCTGAACATTCGCGAACTCCCTGAAAGTCGTGCAGTGTCTGTCGGCCGAACTCTGGCCGTCAGCGTTCGCGAGGCCCTGAGCGGCATCGTATCCACCGACGATGACTTTCACGGCGAGCGCCGAGGCAGAAGCTATGACTGTGCTAAGCTTGGATTGGAAGGAATCGGTTCCCGCGTGATGAAAGGCGCAGACAAACACGTGCTGCGGGCGCTTACTGAGCATAAGTTGCTCGATCGTTTCCGTCGAGGCGGCCACTCCGAGGTTGAGCACTTCGTACCCCTCACTCTCCAGCAGCGTAGCGAGCGCTTTGAGCTCGATGTCGTGCGGTTCCGCGGTGAGAGTGGCGCAAATGGCTTTCCGCCCGTTCGGTGTGGGCTTCACGATGATGTCGGAGAGAAGCACCACGCCGTTGGAGAGAGCGTTGAACGCAAGCTGCATTTCGGCGGCGGAGAGTTTCCCGGAGATGTTCAGGTCAGAGATCCGCTTGATTGTCGGGCGGACGATTTCGTCGAAGAGGACGGGAAGCGTGAGGCCGTTTTTGTAGACTTCGCTGAAGAGCTTCACGAGCTCGTCTTTGCGGCCGTTGATCGAAGCTGAAAAGCAAACGTTCGTGAGCACGTTGAATTCTTTTCTCGTAATGATCCGGCGAATGATTGCTTCGTCACTCGCGAATTGCGGATAGAGGTTAATCGGTGAGATTCCGTAGTTATAATCCGACATGAACTGGTAGAGATCTTCCGCACGGAATTTTCGGTGGCCGCCCGGAGTGCGAAAACATTTCAGTTTTCCTTCGTCGGTCCACCGTTTCACGGTCGACTTGTCGACCTGAAGCATTTTCGATACATCCATCGTGTTGAAGAGTATTTCAGTCATTTCCTTTTTCTCCTACCGATGTGTCGGATCAGGCTTTCTGCACCAATTTCACTTCTTGAACTGAATGAGCGCTTTGCCCTTTTTCCACTACTAAGTTACTTTTTGCAGAATTTAGAAGCAAGCCACAGAGCCTTGAAAATGGCCAATTTGAACCGTATTTTTGAGATACGGTCATCACCGGATGAGTACTACCTGACTCTTGGGACACATAATCCCGTAAGCTGTCGACTTAGGATTTGAGAAAAGCATCCAAGTATCGCAGTTATTAGTTCACAGAGACAGGTTACAGACGAGCCAAAGCGGTTTGAGCCGGATGAGGTTTCACTAGTCGCGGATTGGCCCGGGTTTGAAGCGATGGGGCTCTCCCGCTCCCCGTTGGATCACTGGAGCCGGGATCTCACATTCTGATGGCGTGCGGAGGAGGAAAAGCGTACCGCGCACGTAAGAGGTGGGCATTATTGTCGAATATGGGGCTGGGAATACGAGGGAAAATGGTTGTACCGAGGGCCGGATTTGAACCGGCACGGAGCTTTCGCCCCTCAGGATTTTAAGTCCTGTGCGTCTACCAATTCCGCCACCCCGGCATATTCAGGGACTTGCTACAAAGTCGAGGATGCTCCCCTAAGAGAGGCGCCGGGCGGATTCGAACCGCCGCATAAAGGTTTTGCAGACCTCTCCCTTACCACTTGGGTACGGCGCCATATTCAAAAAGTCAAAAGTTGCCGAATGCGAAAAAAAACCGCCTCAGGCAAACGAAATGGGCGGCAAGCTCTTGTGACAATTCTGGATGAAGCTAAGAATTCCCCAATACTAAGAGCGGGAAACGGGACTCGAACCCGCGACATCAACCTTGGCAAGGTTGCGCTCTACCAACTGAGCTATTCCCGCAACTACCGATGAAATATAACGCTTCCGCTTCTGCAAGTCAAGGAGTATCCACTTGCGCCAGAGTATCAGTCTCAACAACGGCTGCTGCAAATCGATTACCGACGAGAAGGTCTGGGAATCAAGCTTCTCCGGCGCTATTCATCTCATGAAGCTATCCAGCAGACGCTTCGAGATGGCGTCCCGACACCTGCAGTCTCCCGGCAGGCGCCCAAACCGGGTCACTTGCCCCTTCGCGGCGAACCTCTTTGCGCAACTTTTTATTCTCCCCCAACAATCCTCGCGTCTGCCCGGATGATCGCGACGACCAGTGTAGAATCGATCGGCGCCCAGCTGACTGCCGGCGTGCCAGGACCGGCTGAGAGGTCACCCGGTCAAAGACCCGCCGCTGCGGATCGTTTTCTCTTTTCCTGAACTAGATCCAAATACGATCTTCGGATCTCCCGCCGGTTTTCTATCTTCAGAAGGGCGATTAGCTCTCGTCGGATCGTCTGAGCTTTCTTCGGATCCCCCGC
>DATJQP010000119.1:0-15291 GCA_035505655.1 Bacteroidota bacterium | reverse complement strand
CCGCTCTATCCGCACTACTCAAAGGCAACGACCGGATCCAGTTTCAGGGAATGGAACCGCGTGATGAATGCTGGGGGCATGGAGCGATTGCCGGGGAAGCTTGTCGAAAGCTACTTCGACCACCCGCTTTATATCGACGCCCTAGTACAAAACATCGGAAGGGCGATCGACCGGGTCCCCGCGGAAGAAAGGTCGAAGATCCATCTTCTCTTCAGCGCCCACGGCACTCCGATGAAGCTGGTTCGCGACGGGGACCCATATTCCCATCAGATTCAGAGAACAGTTCAGCTCGTCGTCGAGAAGGGTCGCTTTGGCCTGCCGCATCACCTCTGTTACCAGAGCAAAGTCGGGCCCCAGCGGTGGCTCGAACCGAAGCTGACGGAGACAATCGGGAGCCTCGGCGCTGAACAGGTCTCGCACCTCATCGTCGTTCCAATCGCCTTCGTCACGGAGCACATCGAGACCCTGTCGGAGATCAACATCGAAGCGCGCGAGCTTGCCATGGAAGCGGGAATTCGCTACTTCGACATGATGCCGGCCCTTATCGACAACGAACAGTTTATCGCCTGTCTGGCAGACCTTGCGGTTCAACAGCTCGATGAGAGAAATGACTAGCCCCGTTCGTCATAGCGTTGCCGTCGTAGGTGCGGGGATATCCGGTCTCGCGACGGCGTGGTGGCTCCACCGCATGGGGATCGATATCATTGTGCTCGAGCAGGACTCTTCCGCGGGAGGGACGATGAAGACCCTCTTTCGCGATGGATGGCTCATTGAGACGGGGCCGAACAGCGCCCTCGAGACGACTCCGTTGCTCAGAAGCCTCTCGGAGGAGGCAGGTGTCGTCGATGAGCTCGTCTACGCCAGCCCCGCCGCAGAGAACCGTTACATCCTCCGCAACGACACACTCCATCCGCTTCCCATGGCGCCGGGTCCGTTTCTAAGATCCAACCTATGGTCATTCATGGGAAAGCTTCGTCTCCTTAAAGAGCCTTTCGTCGGGAAAGCGCTGAAGGAAGAAACCGTTGCGGAGTTCGTCACCCGGAGGCTTGGAAGAGAATTCCTCGACTACGCCATCAATCCTTTCGTTGCGGGGGTCTACGCCGGCGATCCCGCAGAGCTGAGCGTGCAGGCAGCCTTCCCGAAACTCTACGCACTCGAGAAAAACTATGGCGGGCTGATCAAAGGACAGATCCTTGGAGCCAGAGAACGAAAAAAGAGGGAGGAGAAAGCAAAAGACAGATCGCGACTCTTCGCCTTCAGCCGGGGGATGGAGACGTTGCCGGGAGCCCTGGCAAGAAAGCTCGGCGAGCGGGTTCGCTATAACGTCGAGGTTGCCTCGCTGGCGCCTTATCCCTCAGACGGTGCGGGTCATTCCGCGTCCTACCTCGTGCGAGGCTCGGAAGGCGGATCCAGCCTCACGATCCAGGCGGACGCCGTCGTCCTCGCGGTTCCGGCGAAACGTGCATCGGCGATTTTGGAGTCTCTCAGCCCCGGCCTTGCAAATTCTCTCAAAAAGATCTATTATCCTCCCGTAGCCGAGGTCTTCCTCGGATACGCCTCAGAAGAGATCGGACGACCTCTCGATGGATTCGGATTCCTCGTGCCGGAAAGGGAGAAGAGGAAGATCCTCGGCACAATCTGGACCTCAGCAATTTTCGCCGGTCGCACCCCTCCCGGACACCAGGCGCTGACGACGTTCGTCGGCGGATCGCGCCAGCCCGATCTTGTGCTACTCGACGACGATGCCCTCGTCCGGCTCGTTCGTGAAGAGCTCGGGCCGATCATGAAGACCACGAACCCGCCCCGGTTCGCCTATGTTTCGAGGTGGCGCGAAGCCATCCCGCAATATAACCTCGGCCATCTTTCGATCGTGGCCAATCTCGAGCAGTTCGAAAAAGAACATCCGGGGGCTTTCATCGGAGGTAATTTCCGGGGTGGGATCGCCGTCGGAGACTGCGTCATGAATTCGGAAACGACAGCCAGGCGCGTCTCTTCGTATCTGCAGAATATCCGGACGTCAGCTCCGGTCTGAATCTCAAGGAGATTGTCTATGAGACTATGTTTCGTGATCGCCGCGCTCCTGCTCCTCGCCGGACCCCTCCGGGCCCAGGACCCTCTTGCGTCCCCCGAGATGGAACAGGTGATGACCATCGAGAGTTTTTCCGACGTCGTGAAATCGGTTTGGGATGTCATCAAGAAGGGCGCCGACGACTACCACGATGAGACGCTCTCGAGGAGTGAGTTTGAGACCGCATCGGATTTTGAAGCGAGGCTCCAGCAACGGCGCAACGACATCGCGGCCAGAATCCAGACGTTTGCGGAGACAAAGAAGCTTTCCGAACGGATATTCGCGACATGGTATGCGGCGAAGCTCGTCCGCTATGACGCCGACACACAAATCTTCACGGTCACCTCTCCCACCGAACTCCCCGTCCCACCCACGACCGAAGATATCACGACCGTCTGTGCACCGAACCCGTATATTTCCCTCGTCGAATCGTCGCGGAGGGGCTACAAGTTTGCGAACCTTCTCCTGAAGGCGAAGCAGGAATACTCCTGGCATGTGGACATCAAAACCGCGCGGACGGCAAAGGGAGACGAACCGAACGTTGCGTTCAAAGTCTGGTTCCGCTTCGATCTCAGCCAGGCATTTACCGGAACAACCGCGCAATTGGTCATCGTGCCGGTGCGTGTCGCCCTCATGAACAGGGGCACGAACACCACGTACTGGAGCGAAGACCTGACGAAGTGACGGCGGAAGGAAGGAGACTACGTATGGAATTCTTCAAAAGCAGCATGCTCGACCTGATCACGGATACGTCGACGAACCTCCCGCCCGACGTCCGCCGGGCCATCGTGAAGGCCTCGAAACAGGAGACTTCCGGCACCCGCTCGGCGCTCGCTCTTCAGACGATTGCGACAAACATCGACATGGCGTGCGATTTCACCGGCCCGATCTGCCAGGATACCGGAATGCCCACTTTCTATATTCACACACCGATCGGCGCCAACCAACTGCGGATGAAGAAAGAGATTTTCGAGGCGATCGCGGAGGCCACGCGCGTAGGGACGCTCCGTGAGAACTCGGTCGATTCGCTCACGGGAAAGAACAGCGGAAACAATCTCGGTCCCGGGACTCCCATCATTCACTGGGAGCAGTGGGAGAACGATCAGGAAATTGAAGTCCGCCTCATCCTCAAGGGAGGGGGCTGCGAGAACAAGAACATCCAGTACTCATTGCCGGCGGATCTGGAACATATCGGCAAGGCCGGGAGAAACCTGGACGGGATCCGCAAGTGCATCCTTCACGCGGTCTGGCAGGCGCAGGGACACGGATGCTCGATCGGTGCGATCGGCGTTTCTGTCGGAGGCGACCGTACCAGCGGGTACGAGCTCGCCAAACGGCAGCTCTTCCGTAAGCTCGACGATACGAACCCGGACCCAACGCTCGCCGGGCTCGAGGAGGAGATCATGACGAGCGCCAACACGCTCAACATCGGAACGATGGGGTTTGGCGGAAACACCACGCTCATTGGATGCAAGATCGGCGTTCAAAACCGGCTTCCGGCGAGCTACTTCGTCTCGGTCGCCTACGACTGTTGGGCCTTCCGTCGACAAGGGGTGGTCCTCGACGCCGCATCGGGGAAAATCAAGCGCTGGCTCTACAAGGAGGATTCTCCGGTCATCCGCATGGCAGCCGGCGAAGGGATGGCACTCTCCGGAAAAGAAATTTCACTCACAACTCCCCTTGATGAACAGAGAGTGCGAAGCTTGAAGGTCGGAGACGTGGTCCTCTTGAGCGGGAGAATGTTCACCGGACGCGACGCCCTCCATGCCCACCTTATTCAGCACGAGTCGCCGGTCGATCTCCATGGTCAGGTCATCTACCATTGCGGTCCCGTCGTCCTCAAGGAAAACGGTCACTGGACAATGAAGGCGGCCGGGCCCACGACGAGCAGCCGGGAGGAGCCGTATCAGGCGGAGATCATCAGAAAGTTCGGTGTGCGGGCTGTGATCGGAAAGGGGGGCATGGGAGCCCGTACCCTTGCGGCGCTCCGCGAACACGGAGCCGTGTACCTCAACGCAATCGGAGGAGCGGCCCAGTACTACGCGCGATGCATCGAGGCGGTTGAGGGAGTCGACTTCCTCGAGTTCGGCATCCCGGAAGCGATGTGGCACATCCGCGTGAAGGATTTCCCCGCGATCGTGACGATGGATGCCAACGGCAAGAGCCTTCATGCCGATATCGAGGCATCGTCGGCCCAACTCCTAGCGAAGCTCTCACCCGCTTCGTAGGAATACCGTGACTTTCTCCCGTCAATCGTTCAAGGCGCCTGCTCTCTCCTTTGGCCGGCGCTCCCGTCGATTTCTTCCCTCCCGCTATTGAAGTTCATGCTTTTCGTGCGTATTTTCGTTTTATGGCCAACTCCACCCCACACTGACGCAGTCCCTCCAGGAGATTCGAAATGGCGAAAGAGACACTGACGATCATCGATAACCGGACCGGAAAAACGTACGAGTTACCCATCGTCCACGATACGATCCACGCGACCGACCTTCGTCAGATCAAGGTCCGCGACGACGATTTTGGGATGATGACGTATGATCCGGCCTTCATGAACACGGCTCTCTGCAAGAGCACCATCACCTTCATCGACGGCGACAAGGGGATTCTCCGCTATCGGGGGTACCCGATCGAGCAGCTCGCGGAGAAGTGCACGTACCTTGAGGTCGCATTCCTCATCCTCCACGGAGAGCTCCCCACAAAGGATCAGCTCGAGAAGTGGACAAACGACATCAAGGCACATACCTTCATCCATGAGAACATCAAGCTTCTCATGGAAGGATTCCGCTACGACGCCCATCCGATGGGAATGTTCGTCAGCACGGTCGCCGCGCTTTCGACCTTCTATCCCGATGCCGGCAATATCTTCGACCAGGAGGTGAGACGAAAACAGACCCTTCGGCTCATCGGCAAGGTTCCCACCGTGGCCGCCTTCGCCTACCGGCACAGCAAAGGGATGCCGTATGTTTATCCCGACAACGATCTTTCCTTCACCGGGAACTTTCTCAACATGATGTTCCGGATCGGCACAGTGAAGTATACGCCGCATCCCGTCCTCGAGCGGGCGCTCGAGACGCTTTTTATTCTCCACGCCGATCATGAGCTTAATTGCAGTACGACGGCGATGCGGAATGTGGGGAGCTCGCACGTCGATCCGTTCTCTGCGACCGCGGCAGCGGCAGCGGCCCTTTATGGCCCACTCCACGGCGGGGCGAATGAAGCCGTCCTCCGGATGCTCGATCACATCGGCACCATCGATAAGGTTCCCGAATTCATCAAAGCCGTCAAGGGGGGCGAAGGGAAGCTTATGGGATTCGGCCACCGGGTCTACAAAAACTACGACCCCCGCGCGCAGGTGATCAAACGTCTGGCCGACAACGTCTTTGAGGTCACAGGCAAGAATCCGAAACTCGAGATCGCACTCGAGCTCGAGCGGATCGCCCTCCAGGACGAGTATTTCATCAAACGAAAGCTTTATCCGAACGTCGATTTCTACTCGGGCCTGATCTACCAGGCGATGGGCTTCCCCCTGGAGATGTTCCCGGTCCTTTTCGCCATTCCGCGGACTTCCGGGTGGATTACACACTGGCTGGAGATGTTGCAGGATCCGGAGCAGAAGATCGCCCGTCCGCGCCAGGTCTACCTCGGGTACGACAAGCGGGACTTCGTGCCGATCGAACGGCGAAAGTGAGACAATGAAAATTGTCATCAACAACTCCCTTCTCCATTACGTCGACATGGGCGTGTCGACCGGGCTCCCCGTTGTCTTTATCCACGGATTCCCTTTCAGCCACCGCATGTGGACCTTTTCGGGAGGCCAAACGGAGGCTCTTTCGGCCCAATACAGAGTCATTACCTACGACATCCGCGGGCACGGCGAGAGCGAAGTCGGGGACGGTCACTACACGATCGAGCTGTTTGTCGACGATCTCATCGCGCTTCTGGATCACCTCGGCGTCACCCGGGCGGTGCTCGTCGGACTTTCCATGGGAGGGTACATCGCCCTGCGGGCCATCGAGCGGCATCCCGACCGCGTGCGCGCGCTCGTCCTTTGCGATACAAAAAGCGAGGCGGACACGAACGAAGCCAAGGTGAAGCGTGCTGCCTCAATCAAGACGATCAAGACGAGCGGACCAAGGGTTTTCGCGGAGAGTTTCGTTGCGGGTGTTTTTACGCCGGAGAGCTTCACTGCAAGACCGGAAGCGGTGAAAGGAATCCAGAGCATCATCGAGCGGACTGCCCCGATCTCCCTCTGCGGCACCACGCTCGCCCTCGCCGCACGGACCGACACCACCGCGTTCCTTCCGTCGATTGCCGTCCCAGTCCTTATTCTCGCGGGGGACAAAGACCTTCTCATCCCGCCCGCCGTCTCGGAGGGGATGAAGGCGAAGATCCAGAACTCGGAGTTTCACATCATCCCGAATGCGGCCCACATGAGCAACGTGGAGAATCCGCAGGAGTTCAACACCCGGCTCGTCGAATTCCTCAAGAAGGTGTCGTAACACCTAACCTTCACCCCTTGCATTCTCCCCTCTTCTTCATCCCATGAATCGTCCAAGGCAGAAATCGTCCAAGACCATTCAATCGGAGATTGTCGAATGCCGTCTCTGCCCGCGACTCGTGGCCTGGAGAGAAGAAGTTGCTGCAAAGAAGCGAAGGAAGTACATAGACGAGGAATACTGGGGTCGTCCTGTCCCAAGTTTTGGATCCCCTCGCGCCCGTCTCCTTGTCGTTGGGCTGGCCCCCGCCGCACACGGCGGAAACCGGACCGGAAGAGTGTTCACGGGGGACGAGAGCGGCAACTGGCTCTATCGCGCGCTGTACCGGGCCGGTTTTGCCAATCAATCCACCTCCGTTCGGCGTGGAGACGGATTGCGGCTGATAGACTGCTATGTAACGGCGGTCTGCCACTGTGCCCCTCCTCAAAACAAATTGCTCCCTGCTGAGATCCTGAACTGTCGTCCCTTCATGCTGCGCGAACTCGCCATGCTCGCCGACGTACGCGTCGTCGTTGGATTGGGAAAGACGGCTTTTGACCGGATCTTCGACTGCATCCGTGATTCCGGGCGCACGACTCTCAAGGCGCGGCCGCGCTTCGGACACGGGGTCTCGTACCGGCTCAGCGAACGATTAACCCTCCTCGGAAGCTACCATCCAAGTCAGCAGAACACCTTCACCGGAAAGCTGACGGAGGCGATGCTCGACAAGGTCTTCATCCAGGCCGGAAGGATTCTCAAAGGAAGCGAGTAACGCTTTCAATTGACCATATCCTCCCCTGCCTGCCAGCCCCCCCAAGGAGTAAAATTCGGTCGCCGTTCTCTTCTCCGTTGTTTCTTTTCTCCTCTTTCTTCTCTCTTGTTTTTTCCCCCCAGGTCGGTTCATTGAACTTCTCCCCTCCTTAAGCTATATTGAAGGAAATAGTCCCAACAGCGCACGTCACGGAGGATTTGAGGATGACAACGATCATTGAGAAGCAGGCGGGCGAAGAAACGATTGAAAGAGGGGCGGCGAACTTCCGGCGACTGCGCCGGATGAGAATGACCGAGGCATTTCGCTCGATGGTGAGAGAGACCGAGTTGTCTCGCAACGATTTCATCTACCCCCTCTTCGTCGTGCCGGGAAAGAAGGTCCGTAACGAGATCCGGTCGATGCCGGGCATCTTTCAGCTTTCCGTCGACGAGGCAGTCAAAGAATGCGCAGAGGTGAAGAGTCTGGGGGTTCCCGCCGTGATTCTTTTCGGCATCCCCGACCATAAGGACGAGGTCGGGAGCGGAGCCTACGACGAACACGGAATCATCCAGACCGCTGTCGGCGCGATCAAGCGTGAAGTCCCCGAGCTCGTGGTGGTCACCGACGTCTGCCTTTGCGAGTACACCTCGACCGGGCATTGCGGGATCGTGCGCAACGGCGAAATCGTCAACGACGAATCGATTGAGCTCCTGGCGCAGGAGGCTCTCACCCATGCTCGGGCCGGAGCCGACCTCATCGCCCCCTCCGACATGTTCGACGGGCGGGTCCAGGCGATCCGCCGGATCCTCGACGAGCACGGTTTCCCGAACATCCCCATCATGTCGTACGCCGCAAAGTACGCATCCGGTTTCTACGGACCCTTCCGCGATGCCGCCGAGAGCACTCCGAAGTTCGGAGACCGGCGATCCCACCAGATGGATCCGGCGAATGCCAACGAGGCGCTGCGGGAAGTTGAACAGGACATCGCCGAGGGGGCCGACCTCGTCATGGTCAAGCCCGCCCTCCCCTACCTCGACATCGTCAGGAGGGTGAAGGAGACCTTCGGCATGCCGACGGCCGCATACAATGTCAGCGGCGAGTACTCGATGATCAAGGCGGCCGGGAGAAACGGATGGATCGACGAAGAGAGAGTCATGATGGAAACACTCACGAGCATCAAGCGGGCCGGTGCCGACCTCATCCTCACCTATTTCGCCAAGGACGCCGCCCGGCTCCTCCGCTAGAAATTCCAGCATGAAGAATGTGCTTGTCACGGGGGGAACCGGATTCATCGGTTCGAATCTCGCCGCCGCCCTCGTCGGCAGGGGATTCACTGTCCGCATCCTCCGCCGCCCGTCATCGGATCTCTCCAATGTGAAAGAGCTCGACGTCGAACATTGCCTCGGCGATATCAGGGAGAAGGAGTCTTTGCGAAAGGCAATCCGGGGATGCGATACGGTATTCCATACCGCTGCGATGGTTTCGTTCCGGAGGGAGAAGAGGGAGGAGCAACACGATATAAACGTCGGCGGGACGGCGAACGTGGTCGACGTCTGCCTCGAAGAGGGGGTTGAACGGTTGATCCATACGAGCTCGATCGCGGCCCTCGGGCATCCGGTCGGTGGCGGGCTTGCGGATGAAACGACGATCTTCAACTGGCAGTCGGCCGACAACGGCTACAAAAATTCCAAACACGACGCCGAAAAAGAAATCGAACGGGCTGTCGGCAAAGGTCTGCAGGCGGTCATGGTTAACCCGGCCGTTGTCATCGGGCCGGGGGACATACACTTCAACGGGGGAAAGTTCATTCGTTCCGTGGTGAAGCACCAGGCCCTGTTCACCATCGACGGTGGGACCAATATCGTCTACGTCGGGGACGTTGTGAACGGCCAGATCCTGGCAGCCACGAAAGGAAAAACGGGAGAGCGCTATATTCTCGGCGGCGAGAACCTGACTCACAAGGAAGTTTTCCAGATCATCGCCAGGAGCGTCGGGGGGATCGTTCCACGGATCCGAATGCCGATTCCGGTCGTACGACTGGGGGCCAACATCCTTGAAATCGTCGGAAACATCTTCGGGGTGGACCCTCTTCTTACTCCCGAGATGATCTCCGGTGCCGGACTCTACAATTGGTACAGCTCTGAAAAGGCGTGTCGCGAGCTCGGCTACACGATCACGCCGTTTCGGCAGGCAGTCGAGATAACATTTCGCTGGTATCGCGAACATGGCCTTCTTTAGGAGTCCGTGCGTGACTGAGTTCAGACCCGATACAACCGAGGAAGGAATCTGAGAGAATGAAGATAACGAAGTCAAAGCAGCTTTTCGCGAAGGCCACAAAGGTTATCCCGGGCGGAGTCAACTCGCCAGTGCGCGCATTTCGCTCGGTCGGAGGAATACCCCTCTTCATACGAAAGGCAAAGGGCGCACGGTTGTGGGATGAAGATGGAAACGCCTTCATCGACTATGTCGGATCCTGGGGCCCGATGATCCTCGGTCACGCTCATCCCCGCGTTCTCGAGGCGGTCAGGAAGGCGGCGACACAGGGAACAAGTTTTGGGGCAGCCACCGCACGCGAAGTTGAGATGGCGGAGCTCATCGGCACGCTGGTTCCCTCCATCGAAATGGTCCGGATGGTGAATTCCGGCACCGAAGCCACCATGAGCGCGATCCGGCTTGCGCGAGCCTTCACGGGGAGAGACAAGATCATCAAGTTTGAGGGTTGCTACCACGGCCACGCAGACTCGTTCTTGATTAAGGCAGGATCGGGGGCCATGACGCTCGGAGTTCCGGATAGTCCCGGAGTGCCGGCGGCAATCGGGGGGGCCACGTTGACGGCGCGATACAACGACTTATCTTCAGTGGAGAAGCTTATCGATGCCAATCCCGGGCAAATCGCGGGGCTCATCGTCGAGCCGGTCGTTGGAAACATGGGCTGTGTTCCGCCGAAGGCCGGGTTCCTGGAGGGACTGCGGAAGCTCTGCACACAACATGGTATCATCCTCATCTTCGACGAAGTGATGACCGGGTTCCGGCTGGCTCCGGGAGGAGCACAGGAGCTCTTCTCGATCACTCCCGACCTCACCACTCTCGGAAAGATCATCGGAGGAGGATTGCCGGTCGGGGCCTACGGCGGCAAACGGGAGATCATGAGCATGGTCGCTCCCTCGGGTCCGATGTACCAGGCAGGAACTCTCTCGGGGAACCCGCTGGCGATGGCTGCCGGAATCGAAACCCTCAAGCTGATCTCACGAAAGAAAGGATTCTATTCAGAGCTTGAAAAGAAGGCTTCGAGGCTCGAGCTGGGTTTGCAGGAGATTATTGATAAGGGACGACTCCCATTGACGCAAAACCGGGTCGGGTCGATGTTTACTCTTTTTTTCACCCAAGAGCGTGTGGTCGACTACGAGAGCGCAAAGATGGCCGACACCTCCGCCTTCGCGAAGTATTTCATGTCGATGCTCGAACAGGGGATCTACCTCGCACCTTCACAGTTCGAAGCGGCCTTCATTTCCGCGGCCCACACAACGGCCGATATCGATCGGACTCTCCGAGCGACTGAAAAGGCGTTGAAGGCCGCACTTCGGTAGGATCAATCAACTGAGCCATGGCAAATAAAAAGACCCGCTCGGTGGCGGGTCTTCGATTTTCATCTTACCGGTTTAACAGGTTGTACAACCCGCATCCATCTCCTACGGGAAGTCAGGGGGGAAAGGGAGGGAGCTTGGGCTCGCAGGGGTAGTCGATTTCTTGTGCGCCACGCCGAAATAGACCCCCGCAGCAACGCCGACCGTTGCAGCCGATCCCACATACCACCACAAATTAGAACCCTGCTCCTTGAGCGATTCCGGAATCTCCTCATCGTGCGTTATTCCCTCTCCTACCTTTACCGCCACATCTTTCGTGAACCTCTCCATCTCCTCCTGCGAGGCGCAGAGAGCATCATGCACGAATGATGAGGTGCGCTGGGATTTCGCAGCGTCATAGAGGTCGGCCTGGAAGCGATAGTTGTTTTCCTTCCGGGTCAATGCGCAAAGAAGAACGTAATGCATTCCCGCACGCCTTGCATACGACAGGAGGCAACCGAGTTCAACGCATCTTTCGAATTCTGTGCGCTCCGCCGCACTCAATCCCCTCTCCAGATCGCTCCTCACATAGACTGAAAGTGACGTGAATTGCCCCAACTCCCCCTTGAGGGTCGCGTAGAATAAATCGGCATCCTTCGGAGCCATTCCCGGGTTTGCACCCCTCACAAGGACAACTCTGACCGAGGCCTTCGACGCACCCGTCTGAGCCGACGTTTTCAACGGGAAGACTGAGAGCAGTCCCGCGACAAGGAGCAGGAAGGAAGAACAATATCGATTCATCGTATCGTTCACGGAGGTCATCCTATCTGATGAGCACCATCTTCTTCGTGTCGTGGAATGTCGCGCCTTCGGCCGTGATCATGAGCCGGCAAAAATATATCCCGGACGACAACCGTGACCCGTCAAACTGCGCCTCATGATACCCAGGCACGGCAGATCCGTGAACCAGGGTTGCAACCTCCTGGCCGAGAATGTTGTAGACCTTCAGATCGACGGTGCCGCTCCCAAGAGTTCCAGGCACGGCGTACCGTATCGTCGTCGTCGGGTTGAATGGGTTGGGGTAGTTCGGGAAGAGAGCCGACGTTGTAGGGATCAGGGGAGCGCCGTCATCGTTTGTCTTGATGAACGCCGCGGTGCCAACCAGCAACCGGTATTTTCCCGTTCCGTCCCCTCCGGTTGTCACGCGTACGCTTGGCTCGTGCAGAAGGTCATACGTCATCCCTTCGCCATAGGCAATGAGCGCCGCGTGGAAGCCCAGGTTCGACAACTCCGCAGATAGGTTGAACGAGAGCGTTGCCTTCGCAAAAGGATCTCCCGTCCGGACAAGGAGATCCCAACTCTCTCCATCGCTATTTTGTGGCCGGAAATCCTTCACGAGAGGACCGGCATCGTTCTGACTGCTCACAATGAGATTTCGAGCGCCGACGAAGGGTGCCTGGAATTTGTCGAGAGGATCGATCCCTTTGCCCGCTCCGGAACTCATTCCCACCTCTGTCCCGTTACAGACGATCCCGAGATCGTCTCGTTCCGCATCGATGCTTATCGTCCACCCTGTCGGGGACTTCGAAGAGACCTTGTGTGAGGCATCCATCGTTCCCCCCTTCACCTGCCGGGAGAGCTGGGAGGTTTGCATCCCGGCCAGGTCAAACGTCAGGGTCGAAGCGCTGTCCATCTTGATCGCCATCCCCTGCCAGCTTCGTAGCGTATCGACATCAGCGCCTGAACCCTCCCATCCTCCTTGACTCCCGGTCCCCGAGAAGAAGTAGTGGGCAAGAGGAGTTCCCCCCTGAAACACCAGATGCGCAAACGGGACATTGACGAGAAAGGGATTTCCTACGAGGTTCCACCCTGCGTTGAGCCTTATCCCTGTGTAATACATGCGGTCTGCACGGGCAAGAAGTGGAGCCGAAAGAGAACCCGTTTGCGGCGCATTCTCGGTCACCACGAAGAACCCGGCCCCCGGGACGAGGTCCGATGAATCCTTGAACGAATCATAATCTATCCAGCCGGCGTTGACATACCGCTCCATGCGCCAGTGAACGTAGGGCACTCCTTTGTCCGCGTGAGGGCCGAAGCTCGCGTCGATGAGAGAGGCAGGGCGTTCGTCTGCCGGATCGTACGGGACCGAGAAGATCCGATACGCCTTCACCTCCTGCCCGGCCGCCAGGTTGAGCGAATGAATGCTCGGAATCGCCGTCAACGACGGTGCCGAAAGGTTTGCCTTGTAGCGAACATTAAATGCGAGGAGATTCGAGAGGCTGGTATTTCCGGCACTGTCCGAGGCCTGAACTCTGTACTCCGCCCCGACCACCATGCCATTGAGGATGAATGAGGATGTGGGAACCGCCAAGGTATCCGACGCGAAATTGAGAGTCGTCCACACCTGTTCATCCAACCGACGATAGAGCAACTGATGAGTCATGATCCCCGATTCATTTGCCGGCTCGGAGGCCGAGGAAACGACCGGGGGAATTGCGGAAAGAGTCCCGTCCAATTGAACGAAAATGGTATCAAGGGTGGCATTGTTCTGGGTCAGCGCGGGCGGGTTGTTGTCAAACCTGACGATGACGAAGGCTGTCGAGTCGGCGTTTTTGTTGCCGAGCGAGTCTTCGAGGAAGAAGTAGAGGGTGTCGGTGCCGACCGTCTTCACGGGGATGCTGGCGCTCGTCCCCGTCACAGATTGACTTCCCAGGTGTGTCGCGGCGTCGGGGAGCGTATCGACGGAATACCAGACATTCCTGACAGGGAGCATGCCGGTCGATGGATTCGTCCAGGAGACTGTGAACGCCGCAGCGTTCGACCATCCTGAGGGGTTCACGCTCGCGGAGAGGGGCCTCCCCGGCCACGCATAGACTGTCGCAGCGACGGGCACTTCCACCAAGGGAGTCTTTGCGTTGCTGAGGACAACGATAGTATCCGAAAAGACTCCGGTTACCGTCGCATGGAAGGTTACCAGGACGCTCAGCGAGTCGGTTGTGGTCCCCCCCGTTTTCGATAAGCTGATCCCGGAGCTCTTTACGTACATGCTGTCGACCACGAGCGTATCCCCCGAGAGATCCTTAACGACGAGACCGAGGGTGGTGGAATCGTGGAGCGCCACAAGCCCGAAGAGAACCGACGGGCCGCTGAGGCTGATGGTGGGGGCACCGACGATGGAAGCAAAAACCGAGAGCGTGTTGACGCCGCTGTTGGACGCCGTGAGATCGGGCCGGCCGTCACCGTTGAAGTCATCCACCGCAAGCCCGTACGGCTTCGCCCCGGTTGCGAGATCCACCTCCGATCCGAACGAACCCGGGCCGACCGCTGCGCCGTTCGGGTTCAGGTTCTGAAAGATCGAGAGCTTGTCGCTGTTCTCGTTCGCGACGACGATGTCCGGCCGGCCGTCTCCGTTGAGATCGGCAATCGCGATTGCCGTCGGGGCACTGCTTAAGTTGAATCCCACTCCCGCGGCGAACGACCCGGCGGCAAGAGAACCGACGGAGCTGTTGTTCTGAAAGACTTCGATCGTGCTGTCCCCTGCGTTGGCGGAAATGATATCGGGCTTTCCGTCGCCGTTGACCTCCGCGAACCCCACGGCAATGGGAGCGCCGCTCGCGGCGAGCGCCGCGCCGGGCACGAATGACGAATTGGTGATGGATCCAACACTGCTTGTATTGAGGAGAACGGAAAGCGAATCTTCCCCGTTATTCGCGACCACGATATCGGGCTTTCCATCTCCGTCAAGATCTCCCGTCACGACGCCGTACGGAAGAGGTCCGGTCGCAAAGTCGACGTTCGAAGCGAACGAGAGCGTTCCCGGGGACCCGGTGTTCCGGAGGATCGAGACTGTACTCGCGTTTCTGTTCGTCGCGACGATATCCGGTTTGCCGTCCCCGTCCAGGTCGGCGATCGCGATGCCGTAACCGCTCCCCCCTGTTGCGAAGGTCACTCTCGCCGCGAACGACGAGGCGTCGATGGTCCCGCTGAGGCTCGTATTCCGGAAGACTGAGACGACCCCGCCGGGACTGTTGGAGACCGCAATGTCCGGTTTGCCGTCCCCGTCCAGGTCGGCGATGGCAACACCCCATGGATTGGCTCCGGCCGTAAACTCCACCGCCTGAGCGAAAGAGCTTGCGCTGAGACTGTCTCTCGAACCGATGTTTCTGTAAACGGAGATCGTCCCGCTCGTGTTGTTTGCGACGACGATATCGGGCTTTCCATCTCCGTCCAGGTCGCCGATGGCAACGCCGTAGGGAAGAGTGCCGGCGTTAAGGTCGGATTTGGGAAGGTAGCTCGACGACGAGAGCGTTGCCCCTCCGGTGAAGGTCACGTCGAACGGAACCTTCGAACGGCCGGAGAGCCCGTTCACGGTCACGCTAACGGGAGCGTAGGATGCACCGAGGGGGACTTTTGCGCTGATGAGCGTCGCGGACG
>DATJQP010000118.1:0-36078 GCA_035505655.1 Bacteroidota bacterium | reverse complement strand
CAGATTCACCGTTCCTCCCAATGCGTCCGCATCCATGTTCGGCTGCAGTGTCTTCGAGACCTCCACTCCCTTCACGAGATCGTCCCCCAACAGACTCAGATCCACTCCACGATCCGCGTAGTACGTCGAGCTCATCGGCACGCCCTCGATCGAGATCTCGTTGTACTTCGGCGATAACCCGCGAACGACCACGGCGTTTGCCTCACCGGCGTTCCTCTGCAGCGAGATCCCCGGCAGTCTCCCGATCGACTCCGCGATGTTCGCGTCCGGCAACTCTTTCATCTTCTCCGCCGACACCACGTTGATGATCGACGTCGACGACAACTGCTGGTTGATCGACGCCATCTGACCTCTCGCCTGTGCCGTCACCACCACCGTCTCTCCCGTCAGCGCCTCTGCCGTCAGCCGGAACTCCTGTTCCACTGTCGCGTTCCCCCCTACCATCACCTCGACGTTCACCGATTTATACCCGACATACGAGATCTTCAGCTTCGCCTTCCCCACCGGGATTCCGTGGATCAGAAATTTCCCGTCGACGTCGGTCGCGGCTCCAAGACTCGTGCTTACCACCACGACGTTCGCTCCGATCAGCGCTTCTCCACTTTCACGATCCAACACTCGTCCCTTCAGCGAACCGGTCTCCTGAGCGAAGAGGCCCTGGCCCGCAAGAACGACAAATGCTGCAAGGGCAAACAATAGTCTGCCGTGCGTTTTACCGTTACCAATGGACATTTTCATCTCCAAAGATTTGTGGTAGTCAAAGAAAGTCTCTACTGCTCTTTCTTGAAAACGTCTTCGGTGCAGTGAACTGCGGAAAACATCGAGGCTGTCAGCGCGTTTGACGGAAGTCTACCTGCTTGTTCCATGATTGCCAATCTGTCTTCACAGCCGGATCAATCTCAGCGCACCTCGCTTGTGCGGACCTGTGGCTTTCTCTCCGGAGCGTCATCCCGGGGGGCCTGAGATCTGCCGTCCGGTGTGGGATTGTCGCCTGCACGCTGAAGAAAAAGTTCGCAACTTTCTCGGTATAGCTGGGGAGGAATCTATGTCGACCTTATTTTTCAGTGAACTCCGGCCAGTTCTGCTAATAAGGAGACTGAATGTATCAAGACTTGTCTTACATAGAAGATGCCACGTTTCGGGGACTGGAATATGACGAAAACTGACCTGAATTAGCCCGTTTTCGATATTTGTCGGCTTTTCGGGGGTATATTATTTTGATAAAAGTGTATCAATGTAATATACCCCCCTTTGAATGCCCGACGGCGAGCCGGGAGTCCTTACTTGTCCCAACTATCGGTCCTGAACGAGGAAGCGGGAAGACCCGCATCGTTGAAAAGCGTTGCTTCCGGAGTGTTCGAAAAGGCGTAGCGAACGGCCGCGGGGTGCTCTATGCCCGGGCTGGAGACAACGAGAGTTGCCCCCTTGACCACGACGACGGCGTTCCTGAACTGTCTGTCTTCGCCGGCGATCTGAAATCCCGACGAATCGGGGTTTCCCTTCAAGACAAGGCGCTTTCCCGCCTCATCAAACGAAAGGATGATGCTGTTCTTCTTCACCTTCATCGACCGATAAACAGGTCCGGAGTAGACAATCTTCTTCTCATGGTAGGTCTTTGCGAGAGCCCACCGTGCCAGCCTCTCCCCCACATCCTGTTTGTCCGCTGGATGGATGTTGTTCGGATTTCCCACATCCATGATTACCGCCATCCCGGTGTTGCTCACGCTGAGCGTCTTAAGCTGCGCTTCGCGGAGGAACTCAGAATGCGTCTTTTCGCCGTAGTCGTAGGGTGCAATCTGGACGAAGTAGAACGGCATGTCGGGGTTCCGGAATGCCGACCGCCATTCATGGATCATCATGGGGAACAGTTTTGCGTACATCTCCGGATGTCCCACGTTGGATTCACCCTGGTACCAGATGACCCCTCGAAGCGTGAAGGGGATGACGGGAGAGATCATTCCGTTGAAGAGCGCCGTCGGCGAGTAGCCGGAAAAATCTATGGGAGATTTCGGACGCTTGAAAAACTCCTCTCCTTTCCATCCAAAGAGATAAAAAACACCTCCGCGATACTCGGCGACCGGCAGGTACTTCCAGGAACCCGCCAGAGAGATTGAAAGCGCGGTGTCGGCGCGCCGGAGCTGGAGATCCTCGGGCTTTCCCCAGAGACCACCTCCACCGCCGTAATCGATCACCTTGACCGCAACCTCGACGACGGAATCATTTACCGTGAGATTCGCTACAGGATAGATGCGCGGCAACGCGTAAACTCCTTCCACCAGATTGCTTCCCACCAGTTCGCCGTTCACGTAGGTTTGATCCATGTCGTCGACCGGACCGATGGAAAGGATGAGGTTCTTTCCGCGCCAGGTTTTCGGCAGCTCGACACGCTTCCGGAACCAGACCGTTCCGTCAAAGTCGCCGACCTCAGTCCCTTCCCAATATTGCGGAAGCTGCATCGTCTTCCAGAGAGAATCGTTGAAATCCCTTCCGGCGCAGGCGCTGTCGTTAAATTCGAGCCCCTTCCACCTCGTCTCCGGGAGCTCCCCTTTCACCTTGAGAGTCGGATGAGAAGTGACCCACTTGTCCACCGCCGCTATGCTATCTTTTGCTTTTTCGATCCGATCCAGAAACGGAACGTAGTCGGCAAACTGCATGAGGTCTTGCCTGTTCATCCACGACTCGATCATCGTTCCCCCCCAGCTCACGTGGATGAGTCCGATCGGCACCTTGAGGTCGCGGTGGAGCTTCCTTCCAAAGAAGTAGCCGGTAGCGCTGAAGCTTCTTGCGTAAAGTGGAGTGCACTCAGTCCACTTGCCGTCGCAGGCATATTGCGGCGTCGTCGAAAACGCGCGGTGCATCCCAAAAAGGCGGATCTGCGGATACTTTGCGTTCGCTATCTCGCTGTCCGAGTTCATGATCGGATTCGCAGGCCTCCATCCTTCCAGCGGCATCTCCATGTTGGACTGACCGGAGCAGAGCCAGACCTCCCCGACGAGAATATCGCTCAGGGTGACGGCAGTATTGCCGTCTGTTGCCCGGAGCGTGAAGGGCCCGCCTGCCGAAGGCGTCTTGATCGTGGCGGACCAATTGCCATCACTGTCTGCGACTGCGGAAGCCGCCCCCTTCCATGAGGCTTCAATCGAGATTTTCCCACCGGGTCGCCCCTTCCCCCAGAGCGCGGCGGCGGTTTTCTGCTGCAATACCATGCTGTCGCTGAAAATCGGCGCAAATTGAAGAGGGATGGATTGGGAAAAACCCAGTTCGACAACTGCAAATGCGAGGAGGAGAATCAGACGTGATTTCATGGCGAGTAGTTCCTTTCAGCCCGGAGGCCCTTTTTCTGCAACCTTTCCGTCTGCAAATGCCTTGCCAAACTAAATGGGCCGTTTGTTTCCGTTGCCGCAACATCAAAAATTCGAAGCCCTGTTTAATTTTATCATTTCTATAGTTATTATCAGACTGATATATCAGGCGTGCTCCGGCCTGTCGAAAGAGCGCATTTTCGGGACGGAGGGAATGGCACCGTTTGTGCTGTCTTCTGAAGCGACAGAATTTCCCCCATTTAGGTGTGAAAGTAGAGGCTTATGTCGATCAGCGGAATTGATGTCGGGATCATCGTAACATACTTCGTCGTCGCCATGTCGCTTGGCATCCTGGTTTCGAAACGGGCTGCAAAGAACATGAATTCGTACTTCCTCGGAAGCAATTCTCTTCCCTGGTGGATGCTCGGTGTTTCCGACGCGTCGGGCATGTTCGACATCACCGGGACGATGTGGCTGGTCTATGTCCTCTTCGTCTATGGATTCAAGAGCGTCTGGATGCCGTGGATCTGGCCGACCTTCAACCAGATCTTCCTCATGGTGTATCTCTCGATTTGGCTCAGAAAATCGAAAGTGATGACCGGTGCGCAATGGATCGAGACGCGCTTCGGGAGGAGCACGGGGGCAAACCTTTCTCATATCAGCGTTGTCATCTTCGCCCTCGTGAGCGTCATTGGGTTCATCGCCTATGCGTTCAAGGGGATTGGCAAATTTGCGGCGATCTTCTTCCCGTGGCAGATCTCCCCCGACATGTACGCGGTCATTCTCATGTCCTTCACCGCGGTCTACGCCGTGAAAGGAGGGATGTTCAGCGTCGTCATCACCGAGGTGCTTCAATTCATCGTCCTCACGACCGCCTCGCTTGCGATCGGTTTCATGGCGATGACGTCGGTCTCCCCCGCGCAACTCCATCAGTTCATCCCGAACGGCTGGACGACTCCCTTTTTCGGCTGGGACTTAGGGCTGAACTGGACCGGACTCATTGACGCGGTGAACACGAAAATCGCCGAGGATGGGTACAACCTCTTCGGATTCTTCTTCATGATGGTCCTCTTTCAGGGAGTGCTCAAGAGCACGGCCGGACCGGCCCCGAACTACGACATGCAGAGGGTCCTGGCGACGCGCTCGCCGAAAGAGGCAGCGAAGATGAACTGGTTCGTCAACATCGTGCTCATCTTTCCCCGCTACATGATGATCTCCGGCATCACGGTCCTCGCTCTCGCCTACTTTTCGCCGCAGCTCAAGGCGATGGGACCTGGAATCGATTTCGAGCTTATCCTTCCGCACATCATTCGGAATATCCTGCCGGTCGGACTCGTCGGGTTGCTCCTCGCGGGGCTTCTTGCCGCGTTCATGTCCAACTACGCGGCGACCATAAACGCCGCACCGGCTTACGTCGTCAACGATATCTATAAAAGGTTCATCAACCCGGACGCAAAGGAATCCCGCTACGTCGGACTCAGCTATATCACGACGGTGGCGTTCGTCCTAATCGGGTTCGCCTTCGGGTTCATGGTCGAATCGATCAACCAGGTGACTCTCTGGATCGTCAGCGCGCTCTACGGCGGATACACCGCGTCAAACATCCTTAAATGGTACTGGTGGCGGTTGAACGGCCACGGATACTTCTGGGGGATGATCGCCGGCATCGCCGCGTCGATGATCATTCCGACCGCATTCCCTTCGATTCCGGCGATCGATGCGTTTCCCTTTGTCTTCAGCATCTCGCTCGTCGGATGCATCGTCGGCAGCCTGGTGACGGATCCGGAGCCCGATGCCGTCCTCATGAAATTCTATATGCAGGTACGGCCGTGGGGCTTCTGGAAGCCGATCCTCAAAAAAGTGCAGGTCTACTATCCGTCGTTCAGCGCGAACCCCTACTTCGTCCGGGACCTTTTCAATATTGTCGTTGGGATGATCTGGCAGATTTCTCTCGTCATCTTCCCAATTGCCCTCGTCACGCACGAGACCGGACTCATGATCGACGTCTTCGCAAGCTTTGTCGTCACGTCGGTCATCCTGAAATTCACCTGGTGGAATAAGCTGGACGAAATGAGCCGGGACACACTCCCCGCCGACTTCGACGAGCGTGTCAACCATACGGCCCCCCGAAGGATTCCCGAGACCGAAGCATCGGTCGCCTTCTCCAAATAGCATGCGCGGAGGGGTTATGGCTTTGAACGCGACAGAATTTGCCAAAAGAAAGAAGCGGCTGTTCGCGGACTATGAAAGACTGGTGAGGAAGAAAAACGCCCGCGTCTCCAGGACCAACGGCGTCTACGAGCGGTACGTCCATCCCGTCGTCACGGGGGAGCACACTCCGGTCTTCTGGCGATACGACCTCAACCCGAAGACGAATCCGTTCCTCATGGAACGGATCGGCGTCAACGCGACCTTCAACGCCGGGGCTTGCGAACACAAAGGGAAGATTCTCCTCTTCCTGCGGGTCGAGGGAGTCGACAGGAAATCCTTTTTCGCGATCGCAGAGTCGCCGAACGGAGTCGATCACTTCCGTTTCAGGGACTACCCGATGGTGATCCCGGAAACCTCGGAACCCGACATCAACGTCTACGACCTCCGGGTTGTGACGCATGAGGACGGATGGACCTACGGGCTCTTCTGCACCGAACGAAAAGACCCTTCCGCCCCGAGGACCGATATGTCCTCCGCGATTGCCCAATGTGGAATCATCAGGACGAAGAATTTTGAACGATGGGAGCGGCTGCCGGACCTCAAAACGAAGTCCCCCCAGCAAAGGAACGTCGTGCTTCACCCGGAGTTCTTCCACGGAAAGTACGCCTTTTACACCCGTCCGCAGGACGGTTTCATCGAGACCGGTTCGGGAGGCGGGATCGGGTGGGGACTTTCGGATTCGATGGAACAGCCGGAAGTGCGGAGTGAGATCATCGTCGATGACCGTGTTTACCACACTATTAAAGAGGTGAAGAACGGACTCGGTCCCGCACCGATCAAAACAGACAAAGGATGGCTCCAGCTCGCCCACGGGGTCCGCAATACGGCCGCCGGGCTCCGCTACGTCCTTTACCTATTCCTCACGGATCTCAAGGACCCCGCAAAGGTCATCGCGAGGCCGCAAGGATATTTCATCGCTCCGGAAGGAGAGGAGAGGATCGGCGACGTCTCCAATGTTACGTTCAGCAATGGATGGGTGAAGAGGGGAAAGGGCGAGGTGTTGATTTACTACGCCTCCTCCGACACCCGCATGCATGTGGCCGCATCGTCCGTTGATCGGCTGCTCGACTACGTCCTTAACACTCCCGAGGACGGACTGAGAAGCGCGGCGAGCGTAAAACAGAGGTGCGAGTTGATCGCCAGGAATTTGCCCCTGTTGAAAAAATAGAGTCCCTCCTTGACCAGCACAGGTGCCTTGCTCCACCCCAATCGGGGATAGGATGCAGGGCACTTGTGTTTTAAGGAGGTCGCGGGTAGCGTCCAATTTGTGCCCTTCATTTATGGCCTGCCATCCTGAGCGAACGACTCGTTGGCTCAAGCGCAGAGAGCGTCTGGCAAAGCCATGCCTTCGGCAGAAGGATGGCGCGGCCGTCGATGAGTGCTACAAAGAGGGACTCTACCGGGACTTCCTTCTCCTCGTTCCTCGACTTTTTTTTCTTTATATTCGTTGCCACAGAATCGAGAGGTCTTCCTATGAAAAAGTCGAATCGATTTGTTAATATCGCTTCCTGCATTCTCTCACTCGCCATCATCGTTACGAGCTGGAGCGTCGCGCAGTGGATCCCGCTCAACCCGGTCACATCGGTCGAGCGCCAGGGGAACGGGCTGCTCTTCACCCTCAACTCGGGGGCGATGAAGCTGGAGGTGTGCAGTGGGAGGATCGTCCACCTCGTTCAGTGCCCCACATCGACCTTCCCGCAGCATGTGGAGTATCTTGTCACCAAGTCCGACTGGTCCAAAGTCCCCTGGACGTTTCACACGCAAAACGACACCACGGTCGTCGAGACCCCCGACCTCATCGTGACAGTCGCCCACTCCACATGTACGGTGAACTACGCCACGAAAGAGAGGAAGCCCCTCTTCACCGACGACATGCGGACTCTGACACCGGTCGTCGTCAACGGAGAGAAGACCTGGCACACCGAGATGTTCTCGAACCTGTGGGGATCCGGAGAAGCCTTCTACGGCCTGGGGGGACACCAGGCGGGTGTTTGGAATTACCGGGGCGAAGCAGTCGACCTTTCGCAGGACAACACGAACATCAGCATTCCGTTCTTTGTCTCGAGTAACGGGTACGGCATCTTCTGGAACAACACATCGAGGAGCAGGTTCAACAACAGGTTCCTCAACGCGCTCTATCTTAGCTCCGAAGTGGCCGATGCCGTCGACTATTATTTCATCTACGGCCCGGAGCCCGATTCGATCGTCGCCGGATACAGGACGATGACCGGCGCGCCCCCACTCTTCCCGAAGTGGTCCTACGGATACTGGCAATGCAAGAACAGGTATTCGTCTCAGGAGGAGCTGCTCGGCGTTGCTCACAAGTACCGCGAGCTCCATATTCCCGTCGACGGGATCGTCCAGGACTGGTTCTGGTGGAAGACGATGGGAGAGCCGGCATTTGACCTGACCCATTACCCGGATGCGGCGGCGATGGTGGAGGATCTCCACAAGAACAACTTTCACCTTATGATCTCCTTCTGGCCTTATTTCCGCCCGGGCTCGAAGACGTATGATGAGATGGACCGACTCCATTACTTCATAGACAAGACGAAAGTGGCCGGCTTCCATCCCGCGGGGCAGGCGCTGTACGACGCGTTCAATCCTGGTGCCCGGAACTACTACTGGCACCTCCTCGACACCGCTCTTTTCAGGATCGGCGTCGACGCCTGGTGGCTGGACACGATCGAGCCCGAGACGGAAGGGTCGGAGACAAACGTCCTCGTGAAGAATCAGACTGCGCTCGGAAGCGGCGCCCGCTTCGCGAACATGTACCCCCTCATGACCGAGACAGGCGTCTACGAGGGCCAAAGGCGCACGAGCGACAAGAAGCGGGTCTTCATCCTTGGGCGATGTGCTTATGCCGGAAGCCAGCGGACCGCCACGACGGTCTGGTCGGGAGATGTCAATTCGGATTGGGTCTTCTTTAAGAAGCAGATCCCATCCGGGCTGAATTATTCCATTTCCGGGCTTCCCTACTGGACTACCGACATTGGCGGATTTCTGATCGGAAACCCGGACGATCCTGGGTATCGGGAGCTCTTTGTGCGATGGTTCCAATTCGGGACCTTCTGTCCTATTCTAAGAGTCCACGGAACCCGTACGACAAACCAGAACGAGCTCTGGTCGTACGGGGCGTCTGCGGAGAGCACGCTCGTCCGGTTCGATCGATTGCGATACCGGCTGATGCCGTACATCTATTCACTCGCCTGGATGGCAACGAGCGAGGGATACACGATCATGCGGCCTCTCGTGATGGACTATCGGACCGACGTGAAAGCGGCGAACGTCGGAGATCAGTTCATGTTTGGACCGGCATTTCTCATCAACCCTGTCACCGAGCCGGGGGCCGATGTCAGAAGGATGTATCTGCCCGGGGGGGCATGGTACGATTTCTGGAAAGGAACTACGTCGGAGGGGGCGAAGTTCTTCGACGCCGATGCTCCGATCGACCGGATGCCGATCTTCGTCCGTGCAGGCTCCATCGTGCCGATGGGACCGGATGTCGAATGGGTCGATCAGAAACCGGCTGATCCGTTGGAGATCAGGGTCTACATAGGAGCGAACGGAAAATTTCTTCTGTACGAGGATGAAGGAAACAGCTACGACTACGAGAAGGGGGTCTACTCGACGATTCCGCTGGCATGGGACGAGGCGACAAAGACCTTGACGATCGGAGATCGCAAAGGAGGTTTTCCCGGTATGTTGGCTTCACGAACATTCAGAATTATCTTCGTGAAAGAGGGTCACGGAGCCGGCATCGAGGCGGCGACGACTGCGGACAAGGAGATTGTCTATGAGGGAAAGCAGGTCACGGTCGCTGAGTGACAGAGGTAAAAAAGAAGAGAAAGGAGAGAAGAGAAAAGAGAGAAGATATAAGATGGCAACACGGACCGAAAAGCAGAGGATGGCTCGCTTGAGCGCCTGAAGCTAGTGCCCCTTCTACTAGATGACCTTGGATTCAAATACGCTCAGTGCCGTGTGTGGGCGATCTTCTTCCACCATTCGACCAGACGGAAGATCTCGTTTCCTCTGCGGGGCGCTTTTCCTTCTTCGAGGATTTGGATGCAGTTCATGAGCGCGCGGCCGGTGTGGTAAGTGCACTTCCAGATGTGACTCTTCGGGCCGGTCTTGAATTGAGGTTCCTTGTCGATCCCCCCTTCATACCAATCGCCGTTCACCGGGTCGAGGATGTACGACTTCACATAGTTCCACTGACGATGGAAATACTCCTCGTACTTCTTCTCATCCGGAAATATCCTCGAAAAAAGAAGCAACGCGTTAAGTCCCTCTGCCTGGGCCCACCAGTTCTTCGTCCCCTGAACAACGGAGCAATGTGAATCTCCCTTGAAGTAGTACCCTCCGTCGTAGAAGCCTCCGACCGACTCGTCGAATCCGTACCGGAGAGCATGATCGAGCATACGTTTTGCGACGGCGAGGGTCTTCACGTCGTCGGCAAGACCGAGGGCGAACGAAGCCTCGAGCATAAGAAAGGCGGTCTCGTAATCATGGCCGAAGGACACGTGATCGAGCCCGAAATGTTTCTTCCGCTCTTCGGCTGACGAATCCCTGAACGACACGGGAGTCCAATCCGGATGGAAAAAGAGCCTGAGGCATCCTTCCTTCGACACTATTGTATCCCGGATAAGAACGAGGAGCCCCTCGAGTTGTTTCCGGAGCTCGGGCGATTTCCATACGTGGAACAGCTCGGTATATGCCTCGAGAAGGTGGATGGAAGAGTTTTGATCCTTGAAGCCGACTTCATTCGCGTCTGAAGCTTTCGTTGCGTACGAAGAGCTCCGGTCGAACGGCTTTCCTTCGCGGGTGAGAAACTGAAAATATCCCCCGGACTTCGGATCGAACGAATGCTCCTCAACCCATCGGTACGCACGTTGGGCGAGGCCGAGCACCTCCGCATTCCCGCTTTCGCGAGCGAGCGCGGCAAGGCCGTAGATCGCGAAGGCGCAACCATACGCGCGTTTCTCATCCCGCCACATATTCACGTCCGACATCCCGCCGACGCGGTTGCGGATCTGGTAGAATCCGCCGTACTGGCCATCCCACATATGATCCCTGAGAAATTCATACCCGTGCGTTGCCATAGGCAGAAACTTCTCATTCGTCTTCATGAAGGCAGAGAGTTTGGAGAGGGTCCAGATATGCCTCGCCTGCGTTACGATCATCTTCTCCTGCTCGGGGGGAAGCGACCAGTCGAAGTTCACATTTGTGAAATATCCGCCGCACTCCTTGTCGATGACGAGAGGGTACCACCTCCGCACGATGCCGTCGGCAAGCGCCTCGGAAAACTGGGTTACAAGCTCTCTCTCTGCCATGATGATTTCCTCTTTTAGAAAGCGTCCCCGGACAGATCAGTCCATCCAAACGGGCTTCGAAAATTCGTGCAATTGACGTGCCGCAAATCCTCTTCCAGACAAAGAACGTTCGGCCTCACTCCGCCCTTGGCCGGCACGCAGCCGGTATTATTTTGATAATATTTACCATATTAATAAGAAAGCGGAGCACAAGATTTCCAATAGTTGACACAATGACGCCCATTTTGGGTTCATCTGTGGCATCACATTTGCCCTTTCTCTCGGGATCCATTTCCCCAACAATTTCATTCAATCCGATGCGACGATGTCTTTGGATAGCACTTTTCCTGCTTCTCGGCCGGCTCATTTCCGACGCCCAGTTCAAGAACTTCATCACGACGCAGGGGGACAAGCTGATGGACGGCGAGAAGGAGCTCCGCTTCATCTCCTGCAACATCCCGAACCTTCACTACATCGAAGACTACCTCCCCTTCGATGGTACGAATCCGTGGCGGCTTCCCGATGAATTTGAGATCAGGGATGCCTTGACGGCGATTAAACAGATGGGCGGGAAGGTCGTACGCATCTATGTCTTTTCGGTTCGGAAGGAGACCGACACAACCGCACTGTCCTACGTCGAGGGTCCGGGGAAGTTCAACGAAGAAGCCTTCAGGGCATTCGACAAGGTCCTCCAGGTCGCGGACGAAGTCGGCATCCGGATCATCGTTCCTTTCGGAGATAACTGGTTCTGGTGGGGAGGACCGAAAGAGTATGCAGGCTTCTCCGGGAAATCGCGCAACGCATTCTGGACGGACCCGCAGGTCATCGCCGATTTCGAAAAGACGATCTCCTTCGTCTTGAAACGGACGAACACTTTCACCGGCGTCCCGTACTCCGAGGAAAAGGCGATCCTCGCATGGGAAACGGGAAACGAGATCGAGGGTCCCTTCAGCTGGACGAAGGAGATCGCCCACTTTGTCAAGAGCATCGACAAGAACCATCTTGTCATGGAGGGAACCCTCCGGCGCGATGTCACGGAGGAAGCGCTGGACGACCCCGACCTCGACATCATGTCGACTCATTATTATCACGATGCGAAGGCCGCCGTCGAGTATATCGTCAAGAACCGCGCATTGACCCGTGGGAAGAAACCGTTCATCGTGGGAGAGTTCGGCATCGTGCCGACGGAAGATATCCGGATGATCGCCGACACAGTCATCAACCAGGGGGTCTCCGGCGCGATGATCTGGTCTCTTCGTTTCCGATCCAGGGACGGCGGATTCTACCATCATTATGAGTACGACAATTTCGAAGCGTACCGGTGGCCCGGCTTTCCGAGCGGCGACTTCTACGACGAACGGGGCGTCCTTCAACTCCTCCGGGAGAAAGCGCACGAGATCGACGGGACTCCCGTTGATCGCCTTCCGACTCCGGCGGCTCCGAGCCTCCTCCCCATCAACGACGTCTCGGCCATCTCCTGGCAGGGGTCGACGGGAGCGGAATCGTATGTCGTCGAGCGACTCCGGGCGGGTGATACTGCGTGGACCGTCGTTGGAAATGCCGTCGACGATTCGAGATATCAATACCGCCCCCTCTTCTCGGATACCTCTGCACAAATCGGGATGGAGTACTCCTATCGCGTGAGCGCGAAGAACGAGACTGGCATCTCAGGATACTCGAAGATTGTCGGGCCGGTGGGAGTCCCATCAAAAGTCGTGGTCGACGAGATGGAGAATTTCGATTTCGTCTATCAGAAGGACGGAGCTCTCAGGCTTCTCACGACAGAGGACCTTCGACGGGCGAAGGAGGACCGAAGCCGGCTCGCGGGGGATGAGGGAAGTTACGTGGTCTACAAACTTTCCGGCCGGGGTGAAGAAATCACCGTTGACTATTTCGTGTCCGATACAGCGCGGCATGCAACGATATCCACCTCCTCCGACCTTGGAGGGTTTGCTCCCCTTCCCGCGACGAAGCGGGTCTTTTCATTCGGCTCGAACGAGTATGGCTATTTTACCTCGGTGGCTCTGGACGGAACCGCAATCCCGGAAAAGGCACGGTTCGTCAAGATAGATCTCGAGCCCGGGATTCAAATCAGCCGCATTGAGATAAGAACCCGGTGATGGTCTCGTCGACCGCGCTGCAGCGGCTGTGGATGTGCTCGCCGGATCCGAAATGTGAATCCACGTCGTGGGACACTCTTCATCTTCATCTCCTCCGCGGATCTCCTCCGAACCAGTTTGTGCAAACGGCGATCTCATACCGCAAACGGAAAAAAGGAAGAGTAAAAGAAACGCCGGCTGCCGGCGGAGAAGGTTGAAATCGAGATGAAAATCAGTTATCGTGTAGCGTCGCACCAGCCTCAGATCAGCCCCCTTTTGCAAGGATGGCATTCCGTTTCCATCCTCATGCCTTGTGGGAACGAGCCCGGGAGCCGCAACACTCGCAGGTCATAGGACGCAAGCACGATCCATTCACGAAGGAACTGTCATGCAAGCCATAGGCCTCTCGTTTATCGATTGGGTGATCATTGCCATCTATTTCGGGTTTGTGTTGGGGATCGGTCTCTATCTTCGCCGGTATACGCTCAGCCATAACGATTTCTTCCTTGCCGGAAGAAAGAATTCCTCCTGGGTCGCGGGTCTTGCCTTCCTCTCGGCCAACCTCGGCGCCCTCGAGCTTCTCGGGATGACCGGCAACACCTTCAAGTATGGAATGTATGTCGCGCATTTCTACTGGATCGGCGCGATCCCGGCGATGCTCTTCCTCGGGATTTACATGATGCCGTTCTATTACAGCAGCAAGATCAACTCCGTGCCGGGATACCTGAAGCTCCGATTCGACGAGCGGACAAGGGTGCTCAACGGCATCGCCTTCGCCATCATGACGCTGCTCGTCTCCGGGATCAACCTTTACGCGATGGCACTCGTCCTCCATACGTTTCTCGGATGGAACTGGGACCTCAGCATGTGGGCCTCCGCGATCACCGTCGCAGTCTACGTCTCCATGAGCGGCCTTATGTCGGCAATCTTCACGGAGATCGTGCAATTCTTCCTCATCTGGTTCGGGCTGTTTCTCGTCTCCATTCTCGGCGTCATGGAGTTCGGCAGTCTCGGGGCGATCATCGCGCGGATCAATGAATTCAGCTCGCAGGTTTCCTTCACGACCCTCTGGTCGACTTCCTCCGACCCGATGAAGAACGGGATGGTCGTCCATTGGGGAGGGATCGTCCTTGGGCTCGGCTTCGTCCTCTCGTTCGGTTACTGGACGACGGACTTCCTGGTGGTTCAGAGGGCGTTCTCGGCGAAAGACCTTCGCGCCGCGAGAATGACCCCCATCCTCGCCTCCTTCTTCAAGATGGCTCTCCCCTTCCTCGTGATTCTCGCCGGGCTCATCGCGATCGCCCTTTCCAGCGACCCGCACAGCGGATTCAAGCTCCTCCAGGACGGAGGGCAGACAAACTACGATTCGGCCCTTCCGCTCCTCATCGCGCGGTACTATCCGGCGGGGCTCGTCGGACTCGGGGTGACGGCTCTCCTTGCCGGCTTCATGGCCGGCCAGGCAGGAAACGTGAGCGCATTCAACACGGTCTGGACGTACGACATCTACAAGTCGGTCCTCAACAAGAATGCTTCAGATGCTCATCTCTTGTGGATGGGGCGCGTCTCGACGATTGTCGGGGTCATTCTGTCGCTTGTCACCGCGTACTGGGCGAAAAGCTTCCCGAGCATCATGGATTATATGCAGGCGATCTTCTCGTGGGTCAACGCCCCCCTCTTCGCGACGATGCTCCTCGGGATGTTCTTCTGGTGGATCACGCCGGCGGGTGCCTTCTGGGGGTTGATCTCCGGCATGCTTTCGTCATTCTTCCTCTACCTCGCCGTCAAGTTTCACTGGTTCTCCGAGAGCATCATCACCCTCTCCAGCGCTCAGAGCGACATGGCCGCGAATTTCTGGCGCGCATGGTGGGCCTGGCTGATCTGCGCGGTCGTCACTCTCCTCATCAGCCTTGTCTCGAAGCGGCGCCCCAAAGAGGAGCTTGTCGGTCTTGTCAAAGGACTGACGGAAGAAAACTATGATAAGCACCTTCCCTTCGTCAAGCGACCGGAATTCTACGCTCTCATTTCGCTTGCGGTGCTCGTCCTTCTCAACATTATCTTCTGGTAATCACGGAGGTCTTGAATGTCGGAACACGGAATGAAACCGATCTGGTATTTTGTCGGACTCATCCTTCTCGTCATCGGCGTTCTCATCCTGCTGACGGGAATCTATCAGCTCTTCAATCCGCCTGAGACAAAAACGGTCCTCGGAGAGACACACCCCGATATCTGGTGGGGAGCGTTGATGAGCCTTTTCGGTCTCGGCATGTTTCTGAAAACGCGAAAAACGTCGACGTGAGGTCATCCATCTCCATACGAGCGGTGGATCCGGCCGGTGTCCGGGAATCGACGCTTCTTGGATCGGACTCCCTTACAGGCGAATCTCACCGGCGACCATACCGATCATATTCCCGGAGACGTTCTCCGCTGCACGATCGTCAGAGTGATCAATGAAAAAAAGACTCAGTATCATAACGGCGGCCATTGGACTCATTGTGTCGGCCGGCCTGGCTCAGAAATTCGAGGGACTGGCGCTGACACCACCGATGGGGTGGAACAGCTGGAATAGGTTCGGGTGCGATGTTGATGAGCGAATGATCAGAGGAATCGCCGACGGCATGGTCTCGAGCGGGATGAAGGAGGCCGGGTACCAGTACATTGTCATCGACGATTGCTGGCAGGGAGGGCGGGACAGCCTCGGCTTCGTCTACCCCGACTCCGCACGGTTCCCCTCAGGGATGAAGGCCCTGGCGGACTATGTTCACTCCAAAGGGCTGAAGTTCGGCATCTACTCCTGCGCGGGGGACAAAACATGCGGCGGCAGAACCGGCAGCCGCGGGCACGAATTTCAGGATGCGCTCGTCTACGCGAAGTGGGGAGTTGATTACCTGAAGTACGATTGGTGCAATACCGCGGGGTTGAGCTCCGTCGGCGCGTACACGACGATGAGGGATGCACTCCACGCGGCGGGGAGGCCGGTCGTCTTCAGCCTTTGCGAATGGGGGGACACAAAATCATGGGAGTGGGCCCGGGACGTCGGCCATCTCTGGAGGACGACGGGAGACATCACCGCCTGCTTCGACTGCGAGCTCAAGCACGACACCTGGTCGCAGTGGGGAGTGATGCGGATCGCCGAGATGAGAAAGGATATCCGGAAGTATGCGGGGCCGGGACATTGGAACGACCCCGACATGCTCGAGGTGGGAAACGGAATGAGCCCGAACGAAGATCACGCTCACTTCTCCCTCTGGTGCATGATGGCGGCGCCCCTCATCGCCGGAAACGACCTCCGGTCGATGGACAAGCCGACCGTCGACATCCTCACAAATCACGAGGTCATCGCGGTCGATCAGGATTCGCTCGGTGTCCAGGGGTACCGCTACGACGTTAACGACAGCATCGAAGTTTGGGTGAAGCCCCTCGTGAAGGGAGACTGGGCGGTCTGTTTCCTCAATCGTTCCTCGGCGCCCCGGAGACTCGACTTCGACTGGTCGCGGAATGTCGTCACCGATGACCTGTCGAAGAGAACTCTGAACACCAACGAGACGCGGTACACGGTCCGTGACCTCTGGGCTCACAAAAACCTCGGGGATACGAAGAAGAAGCTTGTAGCAGAGCTCGACACCCATAACATCCTGATGCTGAGGTTGTACAACGACAACTGAAACAATCGAATCATCTTTCGAAATAGACCGATCATGAAACTCCTTTCGTTCATTCTGCTGATCATCACGCCGGCGTTGTCCCTGTGCCAACCCGCTCCCTCCCAGGCGGAGAGCCACCGATGGTGGAACGACGTCATCTACCTTCGGCCCTATGAAAGCCCCAACGCCAAAAAGCTCCCGCGCATCACGGTGAAGGGAAATAAATTCGTCAACACGCTGGGAGACACGATCCTCTTCCGCGGTCTCGCGATCTCCGACCCCGACAACATCGAGCGCCACGGCCACTGGAACAGGACTCATTTCGAGAAAGTGAAGGAAATGGGAGCGATGCTCGTACGGATCCCGGTTCATCCAGCCGCGTGGAGAAACCGGACCCCCCAGAAGTACCTCGCCATGCTCGATCAGGCGGTCGATTGGTGCACCGACCTCGGGATGTATGTCATCATCGACTGGCATTCCATCGGCAACCTGAGGATGGAGCTGTTCCAGGACCCCGACTACGACACATCCCTGAAAGAGACCTACGAATTCTGGAGGACGATCGCGCGTCATTACCGGGGGAATAACACCGTCGCCTTCTACGAAATCTTCAACGAGCCGACCACGTTCAACGGCCGCTTCGGCCGGATGAGCTGGAGCGAGTGGAAAAAGATCAACGAGGACATCATCGACCTCATCAGGGCCTACGACGCCGAACCGATCCCGCTTGTCGCGGGGCTCGATTGGGCATACGATCTCACCCCTCTTCGCATCGAGCCGATCGAAGCCGCGGGAATCGCGTACGTCACGCATCCCTATCCGCACAAACGCACGCCGCCGTGGCCCGACAAGTGGGAGGAGGATTTCGGTTTTGCGGCATCGACGTATCCTGTCATCGCCACAGAGTTCGGCTTCACCGGCGGGACTGGTGGGATGGCTGACAACGGCGACTACGGAAAAACCATCGTCCACTTCCTCGAGAGCCACGGGATCAGCTGGACAGCCTGGGTATTCGACCCGATCTGGCTGCCGCCGATGATGAAATCATGGGACAACTACGACCTTACCGAATCGGGAGAGTTTTTCAAACAGGCGCTGCACGGGAATCTTGCGAAGTAGAAATCCTGGACAGCCCGGCCCGAATAATCAAGGATGGAGTCACGCATGACGACTGATGCATACACACGAAAGGAGTTTTTGAAGCTCCTTGGGGTCAGCGCCGCGTCGATGGCATTCACGCGATTCAAGCTTCCCGATCAGACGGGGTATGTTCCGGAGATTGGCTTCCAGCTCTACACCGTGCGGCACCAGATAGAAAAAGACTTCGACGGAACGATAAAGAGGATCGCCGCAATGGGCTATCTTGGCGTCGAAATGTATCCTCTGCCTGCTCACGTCGCGGACGAGCATGCCGCGAAGGTTTTGAAAGAGGCGGGGCTGAAGATCTTCAGCATGCACACCGACCTGCCTGTGGGGGATGATCGGGATAAAATCCTGAAACTCGCGGAGATCTTCCACTGTAACCGCATCGTCTACCCCGGCTGGCCCAAGGACCTCTCGACGGGGGATCCGGACCTTTATAAAAAGGCTGACGATATCTTCGGCACTCTCGATAAGATAAAGAAGAGGAACGAAACGTACCACGACATCGCGGAGTTCTTATCAAAGAAAGGACTCCATTTCGGCCTTCACAATCATTGGTGGGACTTTGAGACTTTCAACGGGGTGATCCCCTTCTATTATTTCAAGGATCACGCTAAGGCCCCGATCTTCTTCGAGATCGACACCTATTGGGCAAAGGTTGCTGGGCTCGACCCGGCCAAGGCGGTGAAGGATTTCGGCAAGCACGCGCCTCTGCTTCACATCAAGGACGGTCCGGCGAAGAAAGGGCCGACGATGTACGCCTGTCTCCCAGCCGGAGAAGGCTCGATGGATTTTCCGTCGATCGTGAAGGCCGGCGGGAGAAACATCCAATGGATGATCGTTGAGTTCGACGAATACGGCGGCGACATTTTTCAGGGACTCCAGGCGAGCTACACGTACCTCACGAAGAACAAGCTGGCAAAAGGGAGCGTGTAGTTCCGCAAGCCATAGCAAAAGACACGATCTGCCCATGACATTTGCAGGAAGGTGAGTATGAAAGTCCTTTTTATCGGCGGGACAGGAAACATCAGCACCAGCGTCAGCAAGCTTGCTCTTGAGCGCGGTATCGACCTTTACCATCTGAACCGGGGAAAACGCGGAACGAGGATTCCCGGCGTCAAAACAATCACCGCGGACATCACGCAGCCGGCGCAGGTGGCGGCAGCGCTCAAGGATCATTCGTGGGATGCCGTCGTCGACTGGATTGCCTTCCTTGAAAGCGACGTCGAGCGAGACTTTCAGCTCTTCAGGGGGAAGACAAAGCAGTTCGTCTTCATCAGCTCCGCTTCCGCATATCAGCGCCCGGCTTCTTCCCCCTTCGTCACGGAGTCGACCCCCCTCGCAAACCCCTTCTGGGAATACTCGAGAAACAAGATCGCCTGCGAGGAGAGGCTCATGTCGATGTACCGGATGGAAGGATTTCCTGTGACGATCGTACGCCCGTCGCTGACGTACGACACGGTTATTCCGGTTCCCATCGGCGGATGGCTGGAATATACGACCGTCGACAGGATCAAGAGAGATGAAAAGATCATCGTCCATGGAGACGGCTCGTCCCTCTGGACGATCACCCACGCCGACGATTTCGCGAAAGGGTTCGTCGGGCTCCTCGGGCACCAGCAGGCGATCGGGCAACCCTTTCATATCACCTCGGACGAAGTGCTCACCTGGGATCAGATTCACATCGCGGTCGGCGAAGCGCTCGGGAAGGAAGTGCGGATCGTCCACATCGCCTCCGATTTTCTCGTCGCCTTCAACGAGGAGTTGCGAGGAGGCCTTATCGGCGACAAGTCGACGAGCGTTGTATTCGATAACTCCAAGATCAAAAGGTTCGTCCCCGGCTTCACGGCGACGATACCGTTCAACCAGGGGATCAAGCGGACGATCGACTGGTTTGAGGCCGATCCTTCGAGGCGGATCGTAAAGCCAGAGACGAATGCGTGGATCGACAATGTCATTTCCCGCTACGAAGCCGCGATGAGGTAGGCGGCTTCGCGCGTCCTTCCCGGGCGGGGAGCTTCGGGACATGACGAGTTCACCAGTGAGTCATCTTATTCATGGAGCATCCGATGCGCAAGATCCTGTTCATATCACTCCTCATCTCCATCACAGCTTTCGCCCAGTCTCCTATTCCTCCCGGTGCAAAGCTTGAGAAAATTGCCGTCGGCCTTCTGCAGCCGGAGGGACCGATCTGGGTCGACAGCCTCGGGCTCCTTTTCAGCGACATCCAGGCGAACAAGATCTACTGCTGGTCCCCCGCGGATAGCGCATTGAAGACCTTCCTCGGCCACTCCGACAGCTCCAATGGACTCACCCTCGACCTTCAAGGTCGCCTCATCCTGACACAGATGGAGCTCCGTCGTGTCTCGCGGCGCGAAACGGACGGAACTATCATTCCGCTCGTTTCGACCTACCTCGGCAAGCGGTTCAACAGCCCCAACGACGTCGTCGTGAAGTCGGACAGTTCGATTTATTTCACCGACCCCGACTTCAACATCCCAAACGGACAAAAAGCCGAAATGACGATCCATGGGATCTACAGGATCTCTCCCTCGGGCGATCTGAAGCTCCTCGACTCCGCCTTCGACAAACCGAACGGCATCTGCTTCTCCCCTGATGAAAGGAAGTTCTACGTCAACGAGTCTCATGCGTGCAAGATCTATGTATGGGACGCTGCCGGGGATTCGGTCTACAACAAGCGGCTCTTTTACGCAATCCCATCCAACATCACCGGATATATGGACGGCATGAAAGCCGACACGGGTGGAAACATCTATTGCACCGGACCGACAGGCGTCTGGGTGATATCGCCGGATGGTGTCCTTCTGGACCGGATCCTTTTCCCCTCTCCCGACAACAGTCCATCCAACTGTAACTGGGGAGATGCGGATCGGAAGACCCTCTACATCACTTCGGGAAAGAGTCTCTACCGGATTCGTCTCGCGGCAACGACGGGAGTGCACGACCACGGAATGCTCCTTCCCGCCACGTTCAAGCTCTACGCAAATTACCCGAATCCCTTCAACCCTTCTACGATGATAAGGTATCAGTTGAGCGGGAGTGGACCGGTGGAGCTGAAAATTTTCGACACTGTGGGGAGAGTCGTGGCTAGGCTGGTGGATGCGGATAAGCCGGCCGGAACGTACGAAAAAGTGTGGGACGCCGGAGATTTTGCGAGCGGAACGTATTATTGTCAACTGCGGTCAGGCGACCTCGTCCAAACGAGAAGAATGATGCTCCTGAAGTAGCAGGTCGGGGTTCGGTAGACGCCTTGTTGCTTCACCCGGTTTGCGTGCGTACTCTACCACGGCCTGTCATTCCCGCGTGCTTTCGGCGGTCCCAAAGGGATCCTCCGAAGGAGTCCTTCGTACCTTCGGGAGAATCCGTAGAGTTTCCCAGCGCTCGTGGATTTTATTGCAGCAGCCTCACCGGATGCACGCTTGATCTCAATACGATACTCATTGGAACACCCGGACTTCTTCCGCACTACACCGAGGCTCGTCATTCCCGCGTGTTTTTGGCGGGTCGAAGACTCGACTCGTTGAGAATCCATAGACTGCCTGAGCATTTATAGATCTTCTTACAACATTCTCCCACCACGAGTTCGCCGCGTACGAGTGATTTTTTGAGGCTTGCTTCTCCACACTGCCTCCCGTGACAACGGTATCCCGGATACCCGCCAAAAATCCGCGGGCATGACGAACGGGGTACGGGATGAAGAGTGTGCTACGGATGCGCAACACTCTCGTTTAATACCGCCAATGATCCGGCGATACTCCCCCCCTTACTTCATCAACACCATCTTCTTCACATCGCGGAAATTTCCGGCATTGATCTCGTAGATGTAGACCCCGCTCGCAAAGCCGGAGGCGTTCCAACGAATCGTGTGCGCCCCCGCCCCTTGGATCGAGTTGACAAGTGTTGCCACCTCCCGCCCAAGCTCGTCGAACACCTTCACCGTGACGTATCCCGTTGCCGGCAATCGATAACCGATCGCGGTAGACGGGTTGAATGGATTCGGGAAGTTCTGGTCGAGTGCGTACGACGACGGCGCTTCCCCGCTCTTCGCCACCCCCGTCGCAGACTCAAGCGGAAGAATAATCCGCCACATCTTCGGTGAGAAGTTACTGTTCTGCAGACCGGTCTCCACCACGTAGAGCGTGTCGTTCACCATCTCGATCCCGAGGGGTGAATTGAACCCGGTAACGAGCTTCGTCACCCTTGCGGTATAATTCCCTCCGCTTTTCGTCAACGAGATCATCATGAGGTCCTGACTCGTATCCCCGAGATCCGTGATGAGCGAGCTGTTCGAGAAACTGATGACGAACGCGTTCCCCCTCAGGTCCCCCTGGAGAATTGAATCTTTGTCGAAAACGATCCCGTCGATGGAAAGGTGAGGGGTGAAAGTCGTCAGGGTGACGCCGAGTTGACTCGCGTCTTTCACCGCTCCGGTCGTTGTGTCGCGGAAATGGTCGGCGTCCGGCCCCACACTCGGTATCGGCTCGGTGAAAAGGATGCTGTCGGGCCTCTGAGGATAGGTGGAGTCTTCGCTGTACGTCGTGTAGAGGGTTCCGCCACCCCACGCCTTCGTGCTCAGAAGCGGATCCTTATGAGGATCGTACGGCGTCCATTGCTGCGGAGTGTTGTCGCCGCCGATACGCCACGGAAAGCCGTAGTGATGCCCCTCCTGGATCCAATTCAACTCCTCCGGATCGTCCCTGTCGTCGGAGTTCTCGGGGCCGAAGAGATCGCCGTTGCCGGCATAGGCAAGGTCAAAGGTATTTCGGTTCCCTTCGGCGAACAGATATCCGTTCGACCGAAGCCATTCGCGGTCATCATGAAGGATGATGCTGTCGCCGGTGATGGGGAGCTTCCAGAAGGTCGAAGTGAGACCGGCCTCGCGGTAGCCGCCATGCGCTTCGCCGTGGTCCGTCGCAGCTCCGCTGTTCACGATGAGTGAATCCGCCGTCGGGTTAAGAATCACTGCGTTGACACGATGGTTGTAGATGTTGCCGTATCGATAGCCGACAGTCTGGGCAATCATGCTCCATGTCCGCGTTTCACTCCCCGGAGAAGTCGGCACTCCCTTGACGACCGTCGCGGACCCAATGACTCCGGTCGAGTCGTTTCCCGTCAGATACATCGTCCCGTCGGCACCGAAGGTGATTCCGAGAGGGGCGTTGAGATGGGTGTCGGTCTTCTGGTAGACGGTGGTAAGTGTCGCGGTTCCGTTCTGCGCAAAGTTCACCCGCTGAATGATGCCGTTGTTCTGGACTACGTAGAGCCTTCCCGAAACAGGGTCCCGTTTGACGCGGACCGTATTGCTTCCGACGACGCAGACCTGCTCGACTTTGATGTCTGATCTACGGGATTTCGGCTGAGCCCCGGCCGGGAGGGAAAATGCAAACATCAGGAACACGAAGAGGAAAAAAGGTTCAACGATGTGAGAGTGCTTCATACCGTTTTCTCCGAAAAGTGTGAGTTGGGCAACATTAGTCGTCGAGCAACTGAAGGTGTTTTCGATTCATAGGGCATCCCATGATTGCCCGTTGATTGATGGTTTTCGTAGCCAGCTCGTCATGCCCGCGGATTTTCAGCGGGTCGAAGACTCGACTCGTTGAGCATCCAGGAGTCTACCGACATGGAAGATGCATCACTCAGCGTATGGATTCTCCCGAAGGTCCGAAGGACTCCTTCGGAGGATCCCGTTGGGACCCCCAAAAACGGGCGGGAATGACGAGCTGGGGTGCAGTCCGCACGAAGGACGCGTGTATCAACGAACTTTGTACCATCTTCGTGATGCGCGGCAACAACGCGGAAGGAATGCACTCCGGCGGCTCCTCCTACAAGAGAACCGCCGTGAGACTAACAAATCTTTGCGACCAATCGTTCAGGCGAAGGCCCCCGGAGCGGCGACTCCGGGAGCCTGTACTGCTTAACCCATCAGGGCAACAATCTCGTTTTCATCCTTCATAAGATTCAACGGAATCAGGTTCCCCTCGATCATCTTTCCGTTGACGGAGATCGTTTTTGTTCCTTTTTGGACCCCTGACTCATTCCTGATGACGATGGAAAAGTTCTTTCCCCTGAACCGGCGTGTGACCTTCACCTCTTTCCAATCGGAGGGAATGCAGGGATCGATCCTCAACCCTTCGTATTCAGGGCGGACGCCGAGAATGTACTGCGTCGCGGTGAAGTAAGCCCACGCCGCACTGCCGCTGAGCCACGGGAGGCGTGACGCGCCGTAGCGAGGGCTGTACTTGCTGTTGGTGAACTGGCAATAAACGTAAGGCTCGATCGTTCTCACCTCCGACCTTGTATTATAGGCAGCGGGCATGAACCGCCGGTAATAGTCGTATGCTTTGTTTCCCCTCCCGAGCATTGTCTCCGCGATGATTGCCCAACCCTGCGTGTGACAGAAGACCGACGCATTCTCCTTCATCCCCTTGTTGAAAAGGACCGCCTTGATCACCTTCGGGTCGGTCTTCTCCGCGGGGGGATCGCAGATCATCAGTCCGTAATCGGTCAGGAGCCGGCGCGCGACGACATCCATCAATGCGAAGGCCCGATTCCCCGTGAGGTGTTCACTGTAAACGGCCCATGGCTGAGGCTCGAGGAATATCGAAGTCTCAGCATTCTCCTTCGAACCGAACTTTAGTCCGTCTGCCCTGAACGCCCGGAGATACCACTCGCCGTCCCACGCGTACTTTTCAAGGCTTTCATCAAGCCTCCTCAGATGCGCGGCCGCCCATTGCACTTCTTCGGGCATCTTCAACATCGAGCAGATATCGATGTAGGTGTTGAGGGCATAACGGAGCTGGAAGGCGACAAAAATGGTTTCGCCGTCGTGCCCGAGCTGGAGACAATCGTTCCAATCGGCCCACAGTCCGCACGGGAACCCGTGCTTCCCCGATCGGTCGAGGTTGAACTGGATCGCCCGGCGCAGATGTCCCACGACCGTATCTTCCCCGGCGTCGGAATACGGCAACACTTTGGCGTAGAAGTCCATGTCGCCGGTCTCTTTCACGTATGCCGGAATCGTGTTGAAGAGCCACATCGCATCGTCGGAACGGTACTCCGCCTCCGAGGGACGCTGTTCGCTCCCAGGCTTGTGGGCGAACGGCTTTACCACCGGCATCGCCCCGCCGGTCGAGACCTGCCCGGTGATCATCAGCTCGAGACGCTCCTTCACCTCTCCTGGGATCGTGTGAAGCACACCGAGCATATCCTGCACCGTGTCGCGGTAACCGAGCCCGTCGCGCTCGCCGGTGTAGACGAGGCTTGCGGCTCTCGACCATGCGTACGTGATGAGGCAGTTGTAAGGGTTCCACATGTTGAGCATGCTGTCGAACTCTTTGTCGGGAGTCTCCGCCGTCATCCCTTTGATTCTCGAATGCCAGTACTCCCGGAGCTTCGTGAACTCTTCCTTCACCCGGGCGGGAGAGCCGAGCTCCGCGACCGCCTTCTTCCCTTCAAGACCGGCCGCGCCGATCCCCATGAGTACCACGACCTCCTTCGACTCGCCCGGCGCGAGCTCGACGTCGGCCTGGAGCGTGCCGCAACAATTGTCTCCGACCGAAACGGAGTTCCTGCATCTCCCCTCCTCGACGACAATCGGGTTGGCATAGGTCCGGTACGGCCCAAGACATACTTCTCTGTCGGTATCGTACCCGGTAATCTCTGCGCCGGCAAGAGCAAGAAATGTGTGTCGCGCCTGCCCGTTATCCTCGAAATGATCGGGGTTCGTCGGCATGTAGACATTGGTCCCATGGTCGATGATGCCGTTAACGACATCCATCTTGGAAATGAACTGCGAGTACTGCAGGTTGACCATGTCCTGCGAGAGGTTCCAGTTGTTCGCGTACTCGACGTACGTGAACAAGCTGAGCCGCCGCTTTTTCGTGTCGTTGTTTGTGAGCCTCAGAAGCCAGCACTCGAACTCGCGGCCGAGGGGAACAAAATAGAGCGTCTCGCTCCTGATCGATGAATATTCCGACATGATTTTCGTATACGCCGTGCCGTGCCGGCATTCGGACTTGAAAAGGTTGAGAGGCTTGCCGACCGGCTGCCACGACGTCGACCAAAAATCGCGGGACTCCTTGTCGTGGAGATAGAGGTACCGTCCCGGTTGATCCATCGGGATGACGTTGAAGCGGAGCCTTGTGAAACGTCCCTGCGCAGCCGACTTATAGAAGCTGTATCCTCCCGCATTGTTCGTGATGATCGCTCCGTAGTCGGTGGAGCCGAGATAGTTGCTCCAGGAACGCGGAGTGTCCGGCCGCTCAACGACATATTCTTTGTTGATATCGTCGAAATATCCGAATTGCATTGAGAAGTCCTCGTTGTGGATTCGCTTTATTGGATTGGTTTGTTCGGATGCGCCTTGATGTATGCGATAAGCTCGTCGATCTGCGTGAAGGCGAGGGCACAGTACGTGTCGGCAGCCCCGTAGAAGATCGCCATTCTCCCGGTCTCGGCATCCTGCAATGTCGCGCAGGGGAAACAGACGTTGGCGACGAAGCCGATTGTCTCATAGGAAGCTTCGGGAGTAAGGATGTAGTTTGCGCAGTCGCAGATGATCTTCGACGGATCGTCGAGGTCGAGGAGCGCCGCGCCGATGGAATAGATGAAGCCGCTGCAGGTCGTGCAGACCCCGTGATAGATCATCAGCCACCCCTCCGTCGTCTCGATCGGCACCGCGCCGGCCCCGAGCTTCGTGTTCTTCCACCAGTAGTGCGTCGTCTTCATGACGAGCCGGTGCTTCCCCCAGTAGGTGAGGTCCGGGCTCTGACTGAGATAGATATCACCGAACGGAGTATGCCCGTTGTCGCTCGGCCGGTTGAGCATAACGTAGTTTCCCTTGATCTTCCGCGGGAAGAGAACGCCGTTCCGGTTGAAAGGAAGAAACGCGTTCTCAAGCTGTGTGAACGTATTGAAATCTTTCGTCTTCGCGATCCCGATCGTCGGACCGTTACCGTAGTTGCACCAGAGAATATGATACATGCCGTCGATTTCGAGCAATCGTGGGTCATAGCCGTAAAGGATCGGCTTCGCTGGAGAACCATCCTCATTCTGGAAACGGATGATCTCGTCCTGAATGTCCCAGTGCAGCCCGTCCTTACTGTGACCGAGGTGCAGCTGGGGATATCCGTCGGAGTGATCCGCGCGGAAGACACCGATGAACTCATTCTTGTAAGGGATGATCGCGCTGTTGAAGACGCGCCCCGAATCCCTGATCGGGTTCCTCCCGATGACCGGGTTCTTGTCGTATCTCCAGACGACGCCGGTATACCCCGCCGGCTTCTCCTGCCATGGGATATTCGGCAACGCATTTCCCACAATCGTCTTCTTCATGGTTTGATCCTTTGTTGGTCTTGATGGTGATTAACCGGGGATGCCGCCCCGCGAAACCGAAGCCCGGCGGCATCCCGATACGATGAATGACTCCTCCGCCTGACGCCTTCTTCCCTAAACCGCCAGTTCTGCTTCTCCGCTTGCCTTTCTCCGTTCGACAAGATCCTGCGAAATCTTCGCCATCGTCTTTTCATCGAGCTTGTAGAAGAGGATGAGGAGGATGGAGATGACTCCGAAGACGGCGGGAATAACGCTCATGAGCGCGATGAGGAGGTGGTTGACCTCGGCGCTTTGAGGTTTATCCGCGATGAATCCGTACCCGGAGAGGAGCGCGCCGGTAAAGAGTGCACCGACCGCCCATCCGACCTTCTGCGAGGTCGCAGAGGCGGAGAAAACGAGACCGGTCGCCCTTCGCCCCCGTTTCCACTCGGAGTAATCGGCGGTGTCGGCGTACATTGCCCAGATGACCGGGGAAAGCGGGCCGCCCGTCAGCGAACCGGTGATCTGGAAGAGGAAGATCAGCGTCAGGTTCTCGGCCGTCAGGAAGTAAAAGGCCGCCGTGCTGAGCAACGCCACAACGAAAAGGCTCAGGAATGCGTTCTTCTTTCCGATCTTTGCGGTGAGAAGCGGCACGAGGAGCGCACCAAGGATCGAGCACCCCTGCCCCAGCGTATTGAAGACGGTCGTCACTTCCTCAAACCCCCAGTTGAAATTCCACCAGAGGAAACTGTAGTTGATCGTGTTGTGTGTGACGTCCGAATAGTTTGTGATGTAGTATTTGAAATAATAATTCGTCACGCCGATCCTCGAGGCGACGAACATGATCATGGAAATCGTCGCGAGGAGGAGGATCAGCCAGGGACCGTTTGTCACGAGATCCGCAAGATCCCTCCGAACCGATGTCTTCTGCGCCTTCGGGGGACGCACTCGTTCTTTCGTGAAGGCAAAGGTAAGAACGAAGAACACAATGGCGACCGCCCCGTAGAGCATGATCGTCTTCGTCCATCCTCCCGGGTCGCGGGTGTCGATGCCGTTGCCGAAATATTTTGCGAGAAGGAGCGACGTCGCCGACACCGTCATCCCGCTGATGTAGGCGAAGGTGAACTTGAAGGACGAAGCGCTCGTCCTTTGTGTCGCATCCGGCGTGAGAACGCCGAGGAGGGACGAATAGGGGATGTTAATTCCGGCGTAACAGGCCATGAACAGGAAGAGGGTGATGTACGCGTAGACCAGCTTGCTGCTCTCCCCCCAATTCGGAGTCGTAAAGGTGAGCGTCGCGGTCACGGCAAGCGGGAGTGCCATCCAGATAAGGTACGGTCGGAATTTTCCCCATCGGGTCTCCGTCCTGTCGGCCGTCATTCCGATGACCGGGTCGATAACGGCGTCAAAGAGCCGCGACACCATGATCATCGTGCCGGCCACAACGGCCGCCTTTGTTGTCGCCGCGATCTTGAATACATCGGTGTAGAAGAACATCATGTTCATCGTGATGCTCTGCCAGAACAGCACCGATGCAAAATCGCCGAAGCCGTAGCCGATCTTCTCCTTCAGCGGTAATTTCTGCATTGTCTCTTCCATGTGATTCTCCTTAGGTTTTTCGTCGATGGTGCGCCCGAATCCGGTGGCATGATCCTCTTCCACCGCCCCCCCTTCGCACCGGTGAGGTTGATGAGTGTTCCAAGCAGCGCGAGGATCCTGTGACCCCGCGCGGTATTACTTCAATGCGTTCCCTCGTTGAGCAGTTTGTCGGCAGCGATCGCAAGGAGGATGTAATCCGCCGTGCCGTCCCCGAGCACATACTCTCCTTGCTGCCAGAAATAGGGCCACACTTTAAGCTCGGGAAGATCGGGACGGATCAGCGCCGTCCCGCTGCTGATTCCCCCCGGAATGTAAGACCAATCGGCACGGTTCGCTCCGTACGCAACCGTGAGCGAATGAGCCCCGACCCCCGATGCGAACGATGCTGTGTTTTCCCCCGGATGACAGCCGAGGACGAAACCGAGCGCGTTCCAGGCATAATCGGCCGGGACGATCCGCGGGAAACCAAGGTGCAGGAAAAGCTCCCTGACACCGAACTGCTGGATTTCCCATCCATCCCCCCAGATGTATGGATGGTAAGGAACTCCATACGGGTTCGCCTTTTCCTCTTCCTTGACCCTCGCATAGCTTTTCGCGACTGCATTCTCCGCTTTATGCATGAAGGCGGCATCGCCGAGCTTACGGACAAGTCGGCCGAGGACATCGGCATAGAAATCGACCCCGGAACAGATAACATCCTCGTTGGCGACAATAAATGCCCGGTACTCTTCTTTCGAAGTGGTAAGATAGAGCTCGGCTGCGGCATTGATCTTCAACATCGGTCTGGCCGACGCATCGTTCCGGTAAATCTCCTCGGCAATCTCAAGACATTTCGCCGACAACTCCGGATTGAACTCTTTCAGGGCACGCGATGCTCCGGCAAGACACTGCGCAGTCGCGAGTTCCCTCCGGGGGTTTTGTTCGGTGAAAACCATCCTGTCGTCCTTCGGGAGCGGCGTCCCCATCACCGGGTCCTTCCCTCCCTCGGTGTAGACAATGTTATCGGTGATCGTCGCGGCGTCCCCGAGATGGACATACTGCTTCAACGACGCCTCCTGAATTCCGCGGTAGAGCCTCCCCATCGATTCGTATCCTCCGACAATCGAAAGAGCCCCATGCTCGATCTGTTGCAGGATGTCCGGCTTCCCGTCCGGCTGATGGATCTCCGCGATCCTTCGTTGTTCGTCGATTGTCGTTGCATCGTACTCTTCGTGGAAGAGCTCGTACGTCAACGCAAGGATGTAGATCGTTTCCGCCTGCGACTCGACGCGGAGGTCGTAATCTCCGGCATCATGCCAACCGCCGATGTTGAGGCCCGGAACATGCTCCCCCGGCGCAAACTTGGTCAGGGTGGAAGGCCCTTGAGAATAACCGTCGAAATGGTCGTGGTTGATCGGAGCCATCGTGGCGTCGTCCATATGGCAGAGGCCGTGCCAGACCCTGTAATGATCCTCCACCCGCATGTGACACATCTGGACCGGAAGGAAATAGTCGATCGTCGGCTGCCAGACGTACGATGCGAAAACATCCCGCTTGATCTCGAAGTCGTTCGATGTGCTCGATCCGTACCGGATTCTGTAGATCCCCCCTTCCGTAATTTCGCTGAATTCAAACCGGAGGTATTGGTACCTCAGGAACTTTCCCCACGGAACCGGCGCCGATTCCACCTTCACAACCTCCTCGGAGTCCGGGAGGATCCTGCAGAGCCGGATCGGCTCAAACGCTTTCGTATCCTTGTCGAGCTCGATGACGGCCATCTTCTTTTGCGCCGGATGGTATCCCACCTGCGAGACTTGGATGACCGGCGTGTATGTCCAGCCCGGAAAGTTTTTCGATGAGATGATCCACTCGACCGCCCCTTTGACCGATCCTGCCGGAATCGTCGAACGGAGCGTGAACCAACCGTTGTTGTAGATCCCGCGTCCGTCGATCAGTTGAATGGGGTTCGTCCTGCTTATGATCGTGAGCTCCTTTTCCTTCACATCCGGCGCCACGACGAGCTCCCTTCCCACCGCCATCGGTACCATCTGATAGTTTCCGTCCTGATCCTTTGTCAACGGCCCATCGGCCTGGCGCGGGAAGATGCCGGACTTGCCGTCCATCAGATAATGCTCCCCGAAATAACTTCCGGGGAAGAGTTCAAGGTTGAAACCAACCCTCTCCGCCCATTCTTTGGGCAAGGGTTCCTCCAGGTCCACGTCGATCTTTATTCCGTCTCCCGACGGCTCGGTGCGGATCGTGTACCGAAATCTGAGGTCCGGGTAATCGATGGGGTTGTACCCCCTCCTGTCCTGGCTCGAATCGGGATACCAAAGGGTCACGCGAATCGTATTGTGCTCCTTGTCGACATGGCGTTCTCCCACCTTGGGGACGGGGGACCATTGGCCGGGTGTCGGCTCGAGGCGCACGTCGCCGTTGGACGCAACCCTTCTGCCGCATTCGACGATCGTCACTCCTCCCTGATGCCCTTCCGGATAGAAGTCGTCAAAGACCATGACGTTGAGGCCGGGGCGCTCATAGTATCCTTCATCGTTCAGTCTGAGGGAACCGGACTGCCCCTGAGCAGTGGCGCCGGAAGGAAAAAGGAAGAACGTCAGCAGGAAGAGAGAAAGCGATGTTCTCATCACAAGACCTTTTTGAAAAAATTCTTCATTCTCTCCCCGTACAAACTGAAATGATCCCCGCGGTCTGAAGATAGATGCTCTGACGATTCATTCTTTGTGTTTGGATGGCGGACGAAGCGACCATGTGCATCGATCCGCGACCTCGTGTCCGCCTATTGTCGCACGCGCTTCGACCTTGTTCTCTCCGATGTCGAGCCGCGTCCCTTTCCAGAGGAAGACGCAGTTTCCCTCGGACGTTATCTTCCCTTTTGATGTGCCGTTGACGAACAATTCGACCTGATCCGCGTTCGAGTAGACTTTCACCTCCGTCGTCGGCTCTGTTCGGCGGACAAAGCGGCGGCTCGCGATGTAGACGGTCGGTTCGGAGGACCAGTTCGCCCTGTAAAAGAAGAAGGCGTCCTTCTTTGTCTTCCTGTCGTAGGTGACAAGACCCTTGTCGTTTCTTCCCGGTATCCCACCTTCATTCCTTGAATGAACGGCGAAGTCGAACATATTCCAGACAAAAGTCCCCCAGACAAACGGACGCGCCTTCATGGCGCTCCATGCCGCTTCGTGGAGGATTGCCTGCCACTCTTCCGGATGCCACTGGCCGTCGGTCTTCGGCTGCGTCGCCGGCTCTTCATGGTGCTCAACGTTCGCACCGGCGCCGTATTCGCTGATGCACAGGCCGCCGTGCTTGCTGATCGTCCTTCCCCGATCCAGGTATTCGCCGAACGCTTCTTTCGGTCCCCATCCGGGATACCATCCGCAATAAATATTCCAACCAAGCAGGTCGGGGATCTTATCCATCTGCGCGAGCTCCTCATTGGATGTCGCGGCGATCGTGGGCCGGCCCGGGTCTTCGCCATGGGCGAGGATGTTCAGGTCCATAACCTCCCGATGCGGGTCGGGTCTTCCAGGCCACAGCTCGTTGAATAGACTCCAGGCGAAGATGGATGGATGGTTGATGTTCTGACGGATGAGGTCGAGGAGCTGATTCCTCGAAGTCTCGGCAAACTCCGGCGATGGGTTAATCTCGTTGACCTGGGGAATTTCGGCCCAGACCAGGATGCCGGCGCTGTCGCAGAGACCGTAGAAATAGTCGCTGTGCTGGTAGTGGGCACACCTGATCGCCGTGGCCCCGATGTCCTTCACGAGCGCGATGTCTTCCCGCATATCCGCTTCGGAGATCGCCCAACCTTTGTCTTGCCTGTCCTGATGTTTGCAGACGCCGTGAAGGTGATATGGCTCACCGTTGAGGAAGAATCCTTTGTCCGGATCAACCCTATAGAAGCGGAGCCCGAGAGGTTGGGCGACTGAATCGATGACGCTTCCGTCTCCGGCACGGAGCTGGACGACTCCGCGGTAGAGATACGGATCCTTTCGGCCGTTCCAGAGATGGGGCTTCAACAACGCGAGCTTGAGTGAATATGGGGCGGTGACATTCGGCGTGACGACGATTGGCACTTCGACGGTTGAGATACATGAGCCGGATGCATCATAGACCATCGCCGCAAGCGCAAAGCGGCCGTGAGTATTCGATCCGTTCGAGACTTCAATATCGAGGTCGATCACCGCCTGCTCTTTTGAAACTTCGGTCTGTCGCCAGGCAATGCCGGGGGAGGCATGATCGGTGAGGGCGAAGCAGACGTCGTTCGTCTCGATGAGATTAACGGGGCGATAGAGTCCGCCGAAGATGTCGAAGTCGCCACTCAGCGGGGCCACATCGGATTGAGCGGAATTGTCTGTCCGGACCGCCAGGACATTGTGCCCATCCTTCGACAGCTGTTGTGTGATCTCATAGCAGAAGGCCCCGAATGCTCCCCGATGTTCGCCGAGGAACACGCCGTTGACGTAGACGTCGGCTACCGATCCGGCCGCTCCGAACCGGATAAAGTATCTACTTCCGGATTTCGGCGCACCAATGTCGAGCGAGCGGCGATACCATCCGGGACCCCGGTAGTACTCTTTCCCCTCCTGAGCCTCCTTCCATCCCCAGTTATGGGGAATCGTCACATCATCCCACGATCTGTCATCGAATGTCGCTTGCTCCGCCCCCGGGCATTCCCCGAGCCTGAACTTCCAGCTTTTATCGAGAAGGAGCCCGTCCCGGGAGAAGGCTACCGTCGAAGAGAAAGCCAGGGCCGCCGCGGTGGAAAGAAGTGCGAGATTCATAACCATTCGAGAGTTGAGAAAAGAGAACGATACAACGCGCCGCGTTCCCAATTACTTGCTTTCGAGATATTCTTCGTGGCTCAGAGTCCTGGGAGAATCATAGAGAGCCCTCACTTCTTCGGGAGTATTCCGCATGCTCACGAACGCTCCCCAGATCATGAACCATGACCACATCGGCTGTTGATCAAGGATCTCCGGCGACGGGACATTTCCGATTTCGCCGAGGGCGATGATCTTCCCCTGCCCGAGACGGAAGAGCTCATCGTGGTGGCTCTGCCGGAAGTCGCTGTGGTACACATCGGTGGCGAGGACGTCGACATAGTTGAGTCCGGGAAAGTAGTCTTCATACCGGTATGCCTCGTCGTTGAGAAGCTGGCGGGGAGCGTTCGTATTCCAGACCCAGAGAAGATTGTTGAGGTTGTGGACGTTGACGAAGCGGTCGTACATCATCCTGTAAAGTTTCGCGAAACCATTCTCGCCGCGCTTATTCCCCCACCAGAACCAGACGCCGTTCGATTCGTGGTACGGCCTCCAGAGGACCGGCACGCCGAGAATCTGAAGCTCCCGCAGATACTTCGCGACGGTGTCGACCTGGGCGATCCACCGGGCGTTGAGCGGGGTGCCGGGGGTGGTCAGCTCGGTCCACTGTTCCGGAGTCATCTTCCCCTGGATTCCCTCCTTCCATTTGAAGGGAGGATCGTCCTGCGGACGCCCGGCATGCCACATCAGCGTGATGATGTAACCCTCTTTCCACTTTTTGTAGGCCGCATCGACGAGAGCCTGGGCATACCCAGGCTGATAATAATTGATGAAGTCACATCCCCAAATCTCCGGGTACTTTCCGGTGAGTTGTTTCACGATGTCGGGAAAAGTATCGACCTGGCCGACATAGTTGTGCTGCCCTGCGATGATCCGTTTTCCCTGCAGTAAGTAGAGATACTTCAGTATTCGACGGGCCTCGGGGCTGGCATTCGGATCCACCGGATCGTACCGCTTTCCTTCCTTCGGAAGAGTCTCGTGGTCAATCCTGTTGATGCAGTTGATGAGCCCCCTCGAAGTATGGTAGTTGCACTTCCAGATCGAGCCTTTCGGAGAGAGTTTGTTTCCGGGAACCATGTCGGTCCCGCCCCAATACCATCCCCCATGCTCCTCGTCGAGGAGGTACCTCCTGCAAAATTCCCATTGCGTGCAGAACTTGTCATAGTACTGCATGGTGTCGTTCGGGAAGAGCTCGGACATGAGGAGGAACGAGTTGAGCGCTTCCACCTGCCCCCACCACTCCTTCGTCTTCCTCACGACCGTTGCGTGATCGTCACCGTCGAAATAGTATCCACCGTCAAAAATCCCGCCGCGGTCTTTATCCCAGCCATCCATGAGGGCGTGATCCACCATATTCTTCCCCACCCTCAGAGTGACCGTATCATTCTTCAATCCGAGCACCTCGGAGGCCTCCCGCATCAGGTACGCTGTCTCGACGTCATGTCCCCACGAAACATGGTCGAACTCAAATTCCCGTTCGTTGACCGATGACCGGGTCTGTGGTCTCCGAACCGGAGTCCAGTCACGCTGCAGAAAGAGGGTGAGGTGCCCCTTGTCGGTCGTGATCGTGTCACGGATGATTCTCAGGAGGGAATAGAGCCGTGCGCCGAGAACCGAGTCGGGCCACACTTTATAGAGCTCGGTGAACGATTCGAGGAGGTGGATCATCGAATTCTGATCTTTCGGGGCGACCCCGTCGTATCCGTCCATCATCGGTGTGCCGTCCCTCGACATAAACTGGAAGTATCCTCCGTATTTCGGGTCATAGCTGTGCGTGTCGAGCCAACGGAAGGCGGTCTTTGCGAACGAGAGCATGGCCGTATCGCCGGAGGTCCGGCAGTATGCTGCGAGCCCGTAAATCGCAAAGGCATTCCCGTACGCCCTCTTCACGATCTTCCCGTTCTCCTGGACCGGCACCCCGGCCCGGTCAACAAGGTCGTAGAAACCGCCGTACGTGGAATCCCACATCGTGTTTCTAAGGTATTTTGCGCCGTAGGCCGAAATGTCGCGGAGGTCATTGTCTTTCTGATAGAACATGGCCGCATTGGCCGTCGCCCAGACGTGCCGCGCCTGGGTGACGATCATCTTGTCCTGTTTCCCCTCCAGCTTCCACTCGTAGTTGAAGTCGCTGTAGAATCCCCCCTGAGCTGAGTCGAGGGATGCGGGGTACCATTTGGCGAATTCGTCGCCGAGAACTTTCGCCATTTCGCGCGCAATCGTCTCGCGGTCAGTGACGAGCCCTTCCTCGGATCCCTTGTCGTCCTTTGAGAATAAGCTGGCGGGAAGAAACAGCAGGAGGACTGCAACCAGTGTCGCGCAATGAATCGTACGTTGGAGGATCATAGCATTCTGCCTCGATGGTTGAAGTGCCTTGCCGGAATGCCCCGCCGGGCGCAGGCATTCCAAGATAGAAAAAGATCGATGTGATAGCAAAGAACTCCCGGATGATTGGTCGTCGAAATCTCTTCAGGGAATCTTCGTCGATAAATCGGTAGCAGCCGAGTTTGAACAATCCACTACAACAATCTCATGGCAAGTCCCGGCATTTTCGTCGGGACGTTTCAAATTGCGTGGCTACTGTCAGCCCGGTAGTGTGTGAGTTTGGCATATTCCAATTTAGT
>DATJQP010000117.1:0-5379 GCA_035505655.1 Bacteroidota bacterium | reverse complement strand
AACCATTGAACATACCGGTCAGGGTGAATGCCACCGTATGAGTTCTTTCGCTTATCGGCATACGGTGGTGAAGTTACAATCAGATCCACAAATTCGTCAGGAAAACTGCGGAGGACTTGAAGGGCATCCCCGCAAATAATTGAATCCAGAGGAAGTCGTGCGTGAGTAGAAGAGACATTGACGACATAAAGTCCCTCCTGCTCACGAACCTTGGACTTGACAAAATTGTACTTCTTGCCCGCTAGATTGATTCGCTTCATCTTTCTTTGTTTCTGCATCTTCTCGTTCCTGAATTACACGAAAGATAACGAAACCTCAACGGACATTCCAATCTAGGATCCAATTCAGGTCACCAACGGGTTCCCGCCTGCAGCGCGCGGGAATGACGGTTCTTTGAACGTTGTTCGGAGTTTAAAAGTGATGGCCTCTTGGCCCACACGGATTTATTGGCGGGGACGCAAACTGTAACACTACCCCGCCTTGACTTTCTTCCTTTTTTTTCCTTTTTATCAGATAGATACCGAGAACCCGCCGGATTCACTCTTGAAACAGTGAGTCAGCCGGCGGGCTTTCTTGTTTTTTTGACACTGAATAGCGGCCGACTGGCTCTTACCGGCCGTACGATGAAGAGCAGGATAGCATGATTGTCATGAAGTTCGGCGGCACCTCGGTCGAGGACGCCGCCGCAATTCGAAACGTCGCAGAGATCGTGGGACGAGAGGTCAGCCGCAAACCGGTCGTCGTCGTCTCGGCATGCGCCGGGATCACGAACCAGCTCCTGAAAACGGCAAACCTCGCGGCCGAGGGGAAGCGGGATGAAGCCCTTCAGATGGTTGCCGCGATCGAGGGACGTCACAAGAACATCGTCAAGGACCTCTTCGAGGCCGACGCAGGCAGGTTCCTTTATAAACACATCGCCGCCTTTGCCGAAGAGCTCGCGGCCCTCGTCAACGGGGTCGTCATCCTCGGCGAACTGACCCCGCGCACGCTCGACGCCTTCGCCTCGTACGGCGAACGGATGTCCTCCTTCATCATCCACCATTATTTCGAGGCAAAGAAGCTCCGCTCCTTTCTCGTCGATGCCCGGTCGTTCATGCTCACCGACGGTCAGTTTACGAAGGCGCTCCCGCTCCTGGACCTCGTCGAACGGAAACTCCAGGAGATCGTTCGCCCCAAGCTCGAGAACGGCTACGTCGTCCTCACTCAGGGATTTATCGGGTCTACTCAAACCGGCATCACGACGACGATCGGACGGGGAGGCTCGGACTATTCGGCGGCGATCGTCGGATCGCTCCTCGACGCAAAGGACATCCAGATCTGGACCGATGTCGACGGCATTCTCTCCTCGGACCCGACGGTTGTCAAGGATGCAAAGAAGATCAAGGTGATGTCGTTCAACGAAGCGGCCGAGCTTGCCTATTTCGGCGCGCGCGTCCTTCACCCGGAGACGATCCTCCCGGCCGTGAAAAAGGATATTCCGGTTCACGTCCTCAATTCGCGGAGGCCGGACTACGCCGGGACCCTCATCATTGCGAAGCCGAAGGTTTCGAAAGAGTGCATCGTCAAGTCGATCGCCTACAAGGAGGGGATCACTCTTGTCAGCATCGTCTCGACCCGGATGTTCCTCGCCCACGGATTCCTCGAGAGCGTCTTCGACGTCTTCCACAAATACGAAACCGTCGTCCACACGGTCGCGACCTCCGAGGTGAGCATCTCGGTGACGATCGACAACGTGAAGAACCTCGGTCCGATCCTCCAGGAGCTCAAGCCCTTCGCAACGGTGAGCGTCAGCGACCGGAAGGCGATCGTCTGCGTCGTCGGGGACCATTTGAAGGAAAGCCCCGGCATCGCCGCGAAGGTTCTCGGATCGATCCCCGATATCAACGTCAACATGATTTCTCAGGGGGCCTCCGAGATCAACATCAGCCTTGTCATCGACGAGGAGCATGTCGACGACGTGGTACGGAGACTTCATAAGGAGTTCTTTTCCGACGTTTCACAACTGACAGAGATTTTTGAATAAGCGAGAGAGCATGCGATGAAGCAGTACAACGTGGTCGTTGCCGGCGCCACCGGCATGGTGGGCAGGAAAATGGTCCAGGTTCTTGAGGAGCGCGACTTCCCGGTCCGCGAGCTCATCCCCCTCGCCTCGAGCAGGTCGCTCGGGCAGAAGATCAAGTTCCACGGAAAGAGCGTGGCGGTCGAGGAGCTGACGCACAAGTCTCTCTCGCGGAACGACGTCGAGATCGCCCTCTTCTCCGCGGGTGCGTCGGTGAGCAAGGAGTTCGCCCCCACCGCCGCGGCCCATGGCACCCTCGTCATCGACAACAGCAGCGCCTTCAGGATGGAGCCCGACATCCCTCTCGTCGTCCCCGAGGTGAACCCCGGGAAGATCTTCGAGCACAAAGGGATCATCGCGAATCCGAATTGCTCCACGATCCAGATGGTCGTCGCGCTGAAGCCTCTCCACGACCGCTACAAGATCCGGAGGATTGTCGTCTCGACGTACCAATCGGTCACCGGCGCCGGCAAGAAGGGATACGACCAGCTCATGAAAGAGCTGAACAAGGAAGAGGTGACGGTGAAGAAATTCGCGCATCAGATCTCCTTCAACTGCCTCCCCCACATCGACGACTTCATGGACGACGGGTACTCGAAAGAGGAAATCAAGATGATGAAAGAGACCCAGAAGATCATGGGGGACAATTCGATCAAGGTGACGGCGACGTGCGTGCGTGTGCCGGTCATCGGTGGTCACAGCGAGTCGGTAAACGTCGAGTTCGAAAAACCGTTCGACCTTGTCGAAGTTCGCGAGATGCTTAGGAAGGCCGAGGGGGTTGTCGTCCAGGACGACCCGAAAGACAAGCAGTATCCTATGCCGATCTGGGCGTACGAGAAGGACGAAGTTTTCGTCGGCCGGCTCCGCCGCGACGATACGGTGAAGTCCGGCCTCAACATGTGGATCGTCTCGGACAACATCCGCAAGGGGGCGGCGACGAATGCGGTCCAGATCGCGGAGGCCTGGATCAAAGGGAAGGACTGATCCGCAGGACAGAGTATCGGGGGCGGATCAAGGAATCGGCCGCCCCTGACGATTTCCACCAACCCGGAATGAATGGAGGTTTCTCCATTGCCCGCCGCTGAACCCACTCCCCTTCCCGTCCGCAGGCGTTTCAGCGTTTCGCTCACCACCCAGATTGTTCTCGGGCTCATCATAGGCGGTCTCCTCGGCTGGCTCAAGCCGGAATGGGGAGTCGAGTCCGCCTTCATCCGCAACATCTTCCTCAACCTCGTCAAGTCGATCATCGCGCCGCTGATGTTCTGCAGCATTGTCGTCGGCATTGCCGGCGGCGGCGACCTGAAGAAGGTCGGCCGGATCGGGGTGAAGGCGATCGTCTATTTTGAAGTCGTCACGACGGCGGCGCTCTTCATCGGGCTTGGTGTCGTCAACCTCATCCGTCCCGGCGCGGGCATCGTTCTCCATGCCGGCGCGGGGGATCTTGCACAGATTCCCCAGGCGCATCCCCAGACGATCCGCGAAATCCTCGTCCACATCTTCCCCTCGAGTATTGTCGATGCGATGGCGCACGGCGAGGTGCTCCAGATCGTCGCTTTCTCGGTGATCTTCGGGATGGCAGTCGCCGCGGTCGGGAAAAAGGGGGAGCCGGTCATCGCCTTCTGCGAAAGCGTCACCCAGGTGATGTTCAAGTTCACCGATTATGTGATGAAGGTTGCCCCGTTCGGGGTCGCCGCCGCGATCGCGGTAACGATCGGTCAACAGGGGCTCGGCGTGCTCGTCGGACTCGGTCTTCTTATCGGAACCCTCTACCTCGCCCTTGTGATTTTTGTCGTCTTCGTTCTCGGGGCGGTTGGACTGGTTGCCCGCATTCCGATGAGACAATTCATCAGGGCGGTGCGTGAGCCGTTTGCGATCGCCTTCGCGACATCGAGCGGCGAAGCGGCGCTCCCCAAGTCTCTCGAAGTGATGGAGCAATTCGGGGTGCCAAAGCGAACGGTCGGGTTCGTCATCCCGACCGGCTACAGCTTCAACCTGGACGGAAGCACGCTCTATCTCGCCGTGGCATCGGTATTCATAGCCCAGGCGGCGGAGACGACGACCGGAGTCCATTTCGGCTTCGGCAATCAGTTGCTCCTGATGCTCACACTCATGGTCACATCGAAAGGAGTTGCCGCAGTATCGCGTGCGGCGCTCATCGTTCTCCTCGCGGCGGTGTCGACCTTCAACCTTCCGGTCGAGGGAGTGGCGGTCATCTTTGCCGTCGATGCCATCATGGACATGGCACGGACCTCCGTCAACGTTCTCGGTAATTGCATGGCTTGCGTCGTCGTTGCGCGCTGGGAGGGGGAGTTTGACGAAGCGAAGGCGAGAGCGTTCGTCGAGTAGCGGGAGGGCAAAAAGGCTGATGCGTTTTCACAGCATCAGACTCGCTCTGTGCGGATGCGGCATCATCACCATCCTCAGGGGGAAAACAATGCATCTCGAAACGGGGAAGATCTACCACCTCTACACCCGCTCCAACAACGAAGAGAGAGTCTTCAAGCGCCCATCCGACTATCGTTTCTTCCTCGTTCGCTACCGGCATTACATTGCGCCGTTCGTCTCGACAATCGCTTATTGTCTGATGCCGACACATTTCCACCTGGTTATCAGGATCGACACCAAGGATTGCGACCGGCTGAAGATAAACTATGCCGCACTCCTTTGCGGATATACCAGAGCAATGAACAGACGCGGCCACCGGCATGGAAGCCTCTTTCAACCAAGGTCGAAGGCAAAGGAGATCAGGGACGAGAGACACCTGATGACGGTCATCCTGTATGTTCACCGAAATCCGGTCGCAAGGCAGGTCAAGAGAATGGAAGAGTGGGAATACTTGAGGTACCCCGATCTGGCGGGTTTCAGGAAAGGAGCGCTGCCGGATCGGGAGTTCATGAAGAAATACTTTGCAACGGAGGAGGAGTTCAGAGAATTCTCGGAGAGAGCGCTCGAAGGCCGGTTCAAGGCGGTGAGATGATGCCGCGCCAATTTGCCACGTCGGACGGCTGAGACAAAGCACCTGCAACCCAAAGCTTCGGCCGCGCCATGTCGGACACTGGGACAAAGCAATTGTAACCGGATGCTTCCGCCGTGCCATGCCGGACGGCTGAGACAAAGCATCTGCAACCCAAAGCTTCCGCCGTGCCATGTCAGACAAGCTGCACGGTTTTGAAGTTCTTCCGGAAAATGCTTTATTGTAGCTCGCTAAGCGACGAGAATGCACATGGAACATTTTCATTACAAGGATGATATCCTCTTCTGCGAGGATATCTCCATCGCCGATGTGGCGAAGAGCACCGGAACTCCGGTTTACGTCTACA
>DATJQP010000116.1:0-3497 GCA_035505655.1 Bacteroidota bacterium | reverse complement strand
GACGGTCCTCATCCCGAAAGAGAACGAGAAGGACCTTGTCGAGATCCAGGAGAAGGTGAAGGAAGGCCTGAGGATCGTCCCGATCGAAAAGATCGAGGATGCGATGGGGTTGGTTTTTGAAAGAAAGTAGACAGAATACAGGAGACAGTAAAGAAGCTGTTATTCTGTTTTTTTCATTCTATTTGAGAATTCCGGAGACAGCAAAACGGCGATCGTCTCGTCTTCCGTAATTCTTACTTTTATTCTTTTCAACAATTCAAGAGATCGATGACAGGACGGAGAAGTCCGGGGACAACAAAACAATGATTGTCTCGTCTTTGTCTTTTCTCGTATCTCTTCTCTCTTATCTCTTGCTCTTTCAATGACCTACCAGGTTACAGCCCGCAAATGGCGGCCGATGGTGTTCGAAGATGTCATCGGGCAGGCTCACGTCACCGGCACTCTCAAGAACGCGCTCGCGACGAACCGGCTGGCCCATGCATTCATTTTCTGCGGTGGCCGCGGTTGCGGGAAGACGACGACGGCGAGGATCCTTGCGAAGGTCGTCAACTGCCTCCATCCGAAGGAAGCCAATCCCTGCAACGAATGCGAGGTGTGCGAGGAGATCACGAACGGGCGGAGTCTCGACGTCATCGAGATCGACGGTGCGTCGAACCGGGGCGTCGACGAAATCCGCAACCTTCGGGAGTCGGTCCGGTACGCCCCGGCGCGTGGGAAGTACAAGGTCTACATCATCGACGAAGTGCACATGCTGACGAAGGAGGCCTTCAACGCCCTCCTCAAGACCCTTGAAGAACCTCCGGCACACGTTCTCTTCATCTTCGCCACGACCGAAGTCCATAAAGTTCCGGCGACGATTCTCTCGCGTTGCCAGCGGTACGACTTCCGCCGGATCACCGTCGATGACATCATCGCAAGACTAAAATACATCGCGACCGAAGAAAAGATCACAATCGACGACGATTCCCTTCTCATCATCGCCAAGAAGGGGGACGGGTCGATGCGCGACGCGCAGAGCATTTTCGACCAGGTTGTTTCGTACTGCGGGACGACGATCACCGCGGAACAGGCGATCAGCGTCCTCAACGTCGTCGACCAGGAGTTCTTCTTCCGGGTCACCGACTGCGTCAAGGCGCACGACACCCAGGGAGGGTTGGCCCTCGTCGACGAAATCGTCCGGAACGGGTTCGATATCAAAGATTTTCTTACGGGACTCACCGAGCACCTCCGCAATCTTCTCATCACGAAGACCACCGGCTCGGTGCACCTCATCGAGGCTTCGGAGTTGTACCGGAAACGGTACACCCAGGATGCGGCCCACTTTGACGAACAGGACATTCTCCGCCTCATCAAGCTCTCGGGAGACATGGAGTCCTCGGTCCGCTTCAGCGCCCAGCCCAGGTTCAGGCTCGAGGTGGGAATCATCCAGATGACGAAGATGGCTCAGTCGGTGAAGATTGACGACCTGCTCCAGCGCCTGGAAGAGCTGAAAAAAAAACTTAACTCCGGGATTGCAGTAACCAAAGCTCCGGGAGCGCACACCGACACTCCTTCGGCCTTCAGCAAAGAACCTCCGCGTCCCAGCCCTTTCATCGTCCCGAAAAAAGAGGAAGTGCCGATCGTCGAGCGCGTCAACGGAGGGAATGGCGCCCCGATTCCGCCCGAAGCGCCGACCGCTCCCGTCGTCGACGTAAGCATTCCTATCCCGAGCGGATCGTTTACGATCGAGCATGTGAGCAAGGAATGGCAGAGGATCGTCGACGAAATCAGAAAGAAGAAGATCTCGGTCGGAACAATTCTCGGCGAAAGCTCGCCGATCGAAGTCTCGAGCGACACTCTTCACATCGCCTGCTTCGATGAGTTCCACGTATCATCGTTGAAGCGCAACCAGGTGTTCCTCACCGAGGCGGTCAATACGCTCCTCGGATCGAAGCTCCGTATAGAGCCGGTGCTCAAGGCCGTCGGGACGGTTGCTCCGCCCGCGTCAGGAGGGAACGGAGAGCCGAAGCGTGCTGTTGCGGAGCCGTCGAACGCGGCTCAGTCTTCGCCGTTGAAGGAACACCCCGTCATCGAAACGCTCTACCGGGACTTCGGTGCAGAACGAATTTGAGATGTTGACAGTCACGGAGCGCAGACCGGAGCCATGAAATCTCCCCGTTGGATCCTTCTCCTTGTTGTTGCCGTTGTCCTTCCTCTGGCGGCCCAGCAAAAGCTGCTTATTCCGATGGATTTGAAGCAAACCGACCACCTCAAGGCGTACGGGATCGCCTACTGGGCGCTCCAGCACGGCATTCAGATCGACTGGCTTCTCAATTACCGCGGCGGCTCCTTCATGCTTGACGATGCTTCCAATGCCGCGACGGAGTGCCGCATACGCGGGGTGGCGTTCGAGGAACTGAGCGCCGCTCAGGCGGGACAAATCTTCGCGGACGTGGAGAGCGATAACAACAACATGGACGCGGTGCGGCTGGAGAAGGCGCCGAAGATCGCCGTCTATATTCCCCCCAATTTCAAGCCGTGGGATGATGCCGTCACCCTTGCGCTTGAGTATGCCGAAATTCCCTACAAGAAGATCTGGGACGACGAGGTGCTGAAGGGAAAGCTCTCGGAGTTCGACTGGCTCCATCTTCATCACGAGGATTTCACCGGGCAGTACGGAAAATTCTATGCGACGCACCGGAATGCCCAGTGGTACATCGAGCAGCAGATCCTTTACGAGAAGGAGGCGCACGATCTCGGGTTCAAAAAAGTATCGGAGGAAAAGAAAGCCGTAGCGCGCGCGATCAAGGCGTATGTCGCCGGCGGCGGTTTCATGTTCGCGATGTGCTCGGCGACCGATACGTTCGATATCGCCCTCGCGGCGGAAAACACCGATATCTGCGACGTCATGTTCGACGGAGATCCTCCGGACAGGGACTGCCAGAAGAAGCTCGATTTCTCGAAGACGTTCGCCTTCCAGAATTTCACGCTTGAGATGAACCCGCTCCGGTACGAGTACTCGGACATCGATATTCCGCCGAGCGATCCGGTCCCGATCCGCGACCCGAACACAGACTACTTCACCCTTTTCGAGTTCTCGGCAAAGTACGACCCGGTGCCGACGATGCTCACGCAGGATCATGTCAACATCATCAAAGGATTCATGGGGCAGACGACGGCGTTCAAGAAGAGCCTCATCAAGCCGAGCGTGACAATCCTCGCCGAGCGGGACGGCACCGAGGAGGTGAAGTACCTTCACGGCAACTACGGGAGAGGGACCTTTACGTTCTACGGAGGACACGATCCGGAAGCGTATCAGCATGCGGTCGGAGATCCTCCGACGGACCTGAGCCTTCACAAAAACTCTCCCGGCTACCGCCTCATCCTCAACAACATTCTTTTCCCCGCGGCAAAGAGAAAACAGCAGAAGACGTGAACTCGGATTCCTTGGGAGGAGCACTTAGGCGGTGGAGCGCCGCTTCGTCACATCACGCGCGAAGTGCAATCACCTTTGGAAC
>DATJQP010000115.1:0-11047 GCA_035505655.1 Bacteroidota bacterium | reverse complement strand
GGCTCCCCCCTGCGAGCCTTGCGAGTTTACGCCCCCCGGCATAAAATTATGGTGTGCAAGTTAAAGGAATATTTTGGAAATGCAAGCAACAGTGGCATCGCCAAACGGAGCTCGGGAGCGGCGCGAGTGTCCAAAATGTGGGCACCAAGCGATCTTCCCATCTTATTGAATGGACGCACTGCTTTTTGTATATTTGGACGATTATATGAAGGCGCTTTTAGCTCAATGGCGGAGAGAGCCCGCCATTTCGCATTCGCTGAGCGCTACAGATTTAAGCTTGTGCCCGTAGCTCAACTGGATAGAGCACCAGCCTTCTAAGCTGGGGGTTGCCGGTTCGATTCCGGCCGGGCATACAGGTCTTACGATTTTCTCCCTCCTTCCGTTTTTGCCGTTTAGCACGTTGAACATTTATCGAAACCCGCACTGATCTCTTCGGTGCGTCTTGATCACGAATGATCGCCGGCGATCATTCAGGAACATTCCGAGAAGCGGATCTTTCCAAAGAGATTTTCCACTTCTTCGCGGTGTGGACCTGTGCAATCGCGAATCTTCGGTCACAACGAATCGCAAATCGTTTAAGGAGAAGCTCTCGATGAAAAGGTTACTCTTTTTTTCCTCTCTTCTTCTGCTCATATCACTCTCCGCCGCGGAGGTCTCTGCCCAGTCCCAAACCTGGACCTGGATATCCGGCTCTGCCACCTCCACCATCGTCCCCGACTTCGGCACGCGCGGCGAATTCCAGCCGACGAACCAGCCCCCCGCCCTGGCGTACGCGGCGATGTGGACCGGACCGGACGGCAATCTCTATATGTTTGGCGGCGACAACAGCGCGGGACAATACTATAATACTCTCTGGGAATACAGTCCATCGTTGAAGGAGTGGATGTGGAAGCGCGGATCCAACACCCCCAATGCCGCGACGAATTACGGCACCTCCCGATATCCGTCCGAATCAAACGACCCGGGCGCCCGGGCACAGTTTGGATGGTACGCCACGCCGAACGGAGACCTCTGGGTCTACGGAGGCGTCGACCACAACGACAATGTCTTTTCGGATTTGTGGAAGTACGATTTTGCGACCGACCGCTGGATCTGGTATCAGCTCTGGTCAAACAGCGCAACCCAAAATACCGACACGCAGTTTCCCGCTCTCAATTCTCCGGGCACTCTCGGCGCCCGCTATGGTTCGAGCATCTATGTTGACCCGGATAGCAGCATTGTGTGGCTCTTTTGCGGAATCGGCTTCGAAGCGGGGAGCCTGGGCACATTCCTCGACGTATGGAAAGTCTATGTTGATAGCTCGAAGATGTATTGGGTCGCCGGAACCTCGAACCCGGATGACGCCGGGACCTACTCCTATCCGCCCGACGGGAGCGAACACTTCGATGCCTCGCCAAGTTCGCGATTTGGTCAATCTCTCTGGAGAAGCGCGGATGGACGTTTCTACATTTTTGGGGGGACAAACGGCGCCGGAGAGTACCTCGCCGATATCTGGCACTGGAATCCATCCACCGGAAATTGGGGATGGGAGTGGGCGTCCAACTACGAGTGGTCGGTCATGAACATCCACCCGATCTATTTCGCAAAAGACTCCGCCTCTTCAAGGAATGAAGTCAGCTCGCGCTCCGGCTCGGCAGCATGGATGACGGCAGACAGCCAGCTCGCGATCTACGGCGGGTATGGATACGACACCGATGCGCGGGCGCACCCTTTGAACGACTACTGGCTCTTCAATCCAACGACCCGTCTACTGACCTGGAAGGCCGGAGGCGGCCCCTTCGCCTCCTCCCTCGATCCATACAACTTCCCCGGCGATTCGCTTAAACCTACTTACGGAACAAAAGGGGTCGCCGCGGACTCGGTCTATCCCGGCGCAAGACGCTATTCGGCCGCGACCATCGATAACCACGGAACAGTATGGCTCTTCGGCGGATATGGCTACTCGAATACCGGAGATGCGGGCCTTCGCAACGATCTCTTCACGCTCTCCACTCCGGCCGCCGGCATCTTTGCCGGAGGATCGGGAACATCGCAGGATCCGTATCTGGTCGCGAATATCGCTCAACTCCAATCGGTGAACAATAATCGCGATAAGTACTTCAACATCACTAACGACATCGACGCATCGTCGACGTCGGCCTGGAATTCCAGCGGCCTCGTCTTTCGCGGATTTGAACCGATCGGCGACGATCTTTCGCCGTTCACGGGATACCTCGAGGGAAACGGACATACCATCACAGGACTCACAATCAACAGAGGCTCCACCGACGCCGTCGGACTCTTTGGAAGGATCGATGGTGTCGTCAGAAACCTGCGGCTTCAAAATGTCTCCGTTGTCGGAGATTCTTACGTGGGAGGTTTGGCCGGGCGGATCGTCGGCCAGGTGGATAGCTGCTCCGTGACCGGGTCGGTGACAGGGAGCGGCGATGCGGTGGGAGGATTGGCGGGAGATGTCTATTCAGGGTCGGTCACGATGAGTTACTCCTCGGCAACGGTCACGGGGGGTATCTTCGCGGGTGCCGGGACCGGAGGTTTGGCCGGGAACGTCTCTTCAGGAAGTGCCCTCACCAACTGTTACGCGACCGGGAATGTTACGGGAAAGAGCCGCGTGGGCGGGCTGGTCGGAAATAACGTCGGAACCATCACCAAGACCTATGCGTCCGGATTGGTGACCGGGGATTCCCTGCCCGGAGGTCTCGTCGGAGCGAACACCGGGACCGTCGTTCAAAGCTATTGGAGCAGTGCGACAAGCGGCAAGGGCACATCGGCGGGTGGAACCATTCTCTCGTTGTCGGAAATCGAATCGCAAGGTTCGTTCCTTGGATTCAACTTTGACTCAACGTGGGTCATCTGGCAGGGTTTGTCGTATCCCGCTTTTCGTTCGAACCTTCAGTCTCCTCCACCGGGCCTGAGCGGGATTGCGCTCGCGATCACTCGTGCTGATTCGACCTTTCAATTCGGCTCAACGCACATCGACCTGAAGTTTCTGGGGATCGGTGCGCCCGGCAATCTTTTCGGCTATGCCGAATACGACAACACTCAATCCGACAGCATCTCGTTCAGCGGATCGGCCCCCGCATACTACAGCGGATATCATTGGGTGATCGGCACTGCCGGAAGCAGTTACTCCGGCGATACCCTGATCTTCGCCGGCATCTCGGGTCTGCCGGGATCGCCGAATGCCGGAGCGATCATGGTCTACTATCGACCGGCGGTTGGAACCGGTAGCTTTGCCTTGCAGGCGGCAACCCCGGTCGGCGACTCTATTATAGTTCCCGATGCGCCCACCGGAGAATATATCTTCAGCAGCAACTCCGCCGCACTTTTTGTGACCGTCGCGGAATTCTCCGTCACCGGCAGCCGCCGGGATGCTGAACTCCAGTGGAAGACCCTCACGGAGGTAGGAAACGCAGGATGGGAAGTCGAGCGGGCGATGAGCGGGGGCGATCAAACAGCCTCCGGATCCCCGGCACTTCAGTGGGGAGATGTCACGCTGGTTCGCGGCGCCGGGTCAAGCAACATCTCAAAACAGTATCAATACACGGATGCGAACCTTTTTCCCGGTCGCTATTCGTACCGGCTCAAGCAATTGGATCAATCGGGATCGTTCATCTATTCAAAGACTGTTCAGGTCGACGTTGGGCTCGCTCCGCGCGTTTTCGATCTCTCACAGAATTATCCAAACCCGTTCAACCCGACAACGACCATCCAATTTACTCTTCCCGCCGACGGACACGTAACACTGAAGGTCTACGACATCCTCGGCCGGGAACTGACGACGTTGGTGGATGGAAACATGAAGGCCGGGGTCTACCAGCAAGTTACCTTCGACGGGTCACGATATTCCACCGGAGTCTATTTCGCGGTCCTTCAAACCGGCGGAAAACAACTCGTGAAGAAGATGATGATGGTAAAGTAGACTCGATTTCTCGAAAAAGATCTGACGCCTGTGAAGCGCTCATCACTTCGCACCCTATCGGGAGAATAGAATGAAAAAGATCGCAGTCCATGGATTTGGTCGCATCGGTCGTTCGACCCTGAAAGCGGCTTTAAAGGGAGGCCTCTTCACCCCCGCCTCGATTTCGGATATCAAGGATGCCCAGACCCTGGCGGCTCTCTTCGAGGCAGATTCAAACTACGGACATTGGCACGAGGAGGTGAAAGCCTCCGACGACAGGATCGTCATCGGCAATCGGGAGATCAGCTACATCAACACGAGCAAATCGTTGCCCGATTGGGGTGCGTTGGGTGTCGAGCTGGTCATCGATTGCACCGGGCGCGCAACGACCCGGCCCGGGGCTCAGGCTCATCTGGACCGGGGAGCCAAGCGGGTCCTCATCAGCGCGGCGAGCAAGTCGTTGGAGGATTGCGATGCCGTCCTTCTGCCCGGCATCAACCTCGACACCTTCGCGCCGGAGAAGCACCGTATCGTCAGCATGGCGAGCTGCACGACAAACGCCCTGGCGGCTGTGGTCAAAGTCCTTATCGAGAACTTCGGAATAAAGACCGGCTTCTTCTCCGCCGTCCATGCTTACACCAACACCCAATCCCTCACCGATCAGCCGATGCGCGACCGCCGCGATTCGTGGGCCGCGGCTGAGAATATCATCCCTTCTTCCTCGGGGGCGGCGAAGGCACTTCGATTCATCTGGCCTAACCTCAAGATCACAGGCAAGGCCTACCGGGTGCCGGTACGGACGGGAAGCATCGCGGAGCTCAATGTCATCCTCGAAAAATCAACGACCGCCGATGCTATCAAGGATGCTTTCCGAAAGGCGGCCTCGACGCGACCGCTCCAGGGAATTCTGGGCGTCCTTGAGGATGAATGGGCATCTTCGCGTATCGTGGGGGAATCCCACTCGTCGATCGTCGATCTGCCGCTGGTGCAGGTTCAGGAGGGAACGCTTGCATCGGTGGCAGCGTGGTATGACAACGAGATGGGATTTTCGACTCGCCTTGCGGAGACGGCGGCGCGACTTGCAGTCTGATGGCGGCGGGAAGACTGTTTACAGGCGTTCGGATTCCTTCCAAACGAAAAGCCCCCGTTGCCGGGGGCTCTTCTGTTTCCCTTAAGAATTCGTGTGCAAGGAATTTCCGGGGATCCGATGCAAAGCGCAGATGTCGGTGAACGTCGCGTTATCATCAAATGCGTCTCCATCGGAAGGTTTCCACCTATTCAGCTACAATTGATACTCCACGCCGAAGATGGGGAGTATCCCCCATTGGTAAACAACATCCTGCCTGTCTTCCGCTCCATTCCAAAAATATGTTGCGGCGTTTTTGCGATTGTAAGCATTCCATATGCTGATGTAGGCGACAAGACTTGACGACGTAAAATTGAACCGCTTGTCGGCGCGAAGATTGAGCGCGTGATAGGCGGGGAGTCGGGCGTCGTTGATCCTTGTCGCGTCGAGAACCTCCCGGTCCAACCGGCTCGAGAGCGAAACGTCGAACGGCGTGTACGGAACTCCTCCTGCGTAGATCCATCGCGCACTGAATTCCCATTCGTTGTTCAGCTTGTATCCCCCTTCGATACTGAAGATCAGACGGTTGTCAAAGACCCGGTTGCGCCAGACGTTGTCGTCGGCCTTGTACTGCGTGGTGAAATACGATGCGCTGGCGAGCCCGTAGGCGTTTTCGACAAGCTTTTTCTGGATGGTTACTTCGATCCCCCGGGATCGTGCCCTGCCGTGGTCGTCCAGAGGTTCATGGCTGAAGAAGAACCCGTAGCGGTAGAACAACTCATCGAGTAAGAAGAGGGAGGGCTGGGACGGATCGACCGGGAAGTTGCGGTACTCTTTATCGTACGCCTCGACGGTCAGCTTCGTCTCATCGGTCATCATCCGGTCGACGCCAAGGATGTAGTGCACCGCTCGCGGAACGCGCAGTTGCCTGTTCGCATCGTGCTGCGAGAGAAGAAGAAGGGGAAGCTGCTGCCAATAGATACCGGACGAGGCTTTGAGCGCCGTGAGATCGTCGATCTGATACGAGGCGGAAACCCTCGGCGAATATTCCGTCCTTGAGAGATAGGGGTAATGCTCAATACGCAAGCCGGCCGTTGCGGTCAGGTTCTGAAAAGCATGGAGGGTGTAGTTTGCGAACCCAGCGGCATACCATGTCCAGAGGTTAGTGCCGAGGGCGAGGGGGGCGGTGGTGTTGCCGGTCGCATCGGTAAATGCCGCGTAGGCGTTGTCGTACCTCGAGTCAAAGCGCTTCGCTTCGGCCCCGATTTGGATTGAATGGAAATCGCTCAGCTTGTCGTGGAAGAGCAACGAAACGCGCGCAACCCCTTCGTTCGAATTGTTGCGAACCAGACTCTCACCGCTGTTTGTTGCGCTCCACTGTTCGTTGTACAACGAAGTAGTGTAAGAGACTACCGCGGTGGAATACGCGTTGCCTCCCCAAAGCGCCTTCCATGTCGCCCCGATGGTGTTGAGGTAAATATCCTGGCTGCCGTAGAACTGCATCTTGTTCTCGACGGCGGTTTTGTGGTCGGGACTGTTATGGTCGTCAGAAAAGAGGTCGATGATGCTCAGCGTCTGCTCCGGCGACAGGTTCTCGACGATTTTGGCAAAGACATCCCCATAGCTGGGTGCGACGCTTGTGCCGACATCGATCACCTTCACCAGCGCGTCAAGATAACTTCTTCTGACGGAGAGAAGGTACGATCCCATTTCTCCGATCGGCCCTTCGGTGGTCCCTCCGACACCTGCAAAATTGAGATCGAATTGCGTGTCGCGGCGGTTCTTGTTCCCTTCCCGGAGGGTCAACTCCATCACCGAAGAGAGCCGGTCGCCGTACGTTGCCGGAAACCCTCCGGCCGAGAACGAAGCATCTTTGATCAGATCCACATTGATGATCCCAATCGGCCCTCCCGTGGCTCCTTGCGTAGGAAAGTGATTGATGTTCGGCACTTCGATCCCATCGACAAGAAAGGCGTTTTCGATCGGGCTCCCTCCGCGAACGATAAGACTGTTCGATTGATCGTTGACCTTGGCAAGGCTCGGGAGGCCGAGAATGATCCGGCTGATATCTCCCGCCGAGCCGGGACCGCGGCGGATCTCCTCGTACGAGAAACTCGTCATACTTGTTGGCTGGTCGACCCGCTGGTCAAAATAGCCGGCGGAGACGACCACCTCGTTTGCCTGTAGGGATGATTCCTGCAACTCCGCGTCGACGACGGTTGCCCGCTCCGAACGAACGATGACGTCGGTTTTAGTGGCGGTCGAATACCCGATGAACTCAAACCGGACGGAATAACCGCCCACCGGGACTTTCTGAAGCGTGAAACTCCCTTCGGCGTCGGTCACAATTCCTATTCCCGTACCGACCAGCAAAACAGTCGCTCCGATGAGCGGGGATTTGGTCCCGGCATCGACGACCTTTCCATTGATCGATCCGGTTGGCGGGAGAGATTGACTTTGCATCGCCGGAGAAGAGATGAGCATGAGAAGCAGCGCCGTGACGACTCTACACATAGGTAGCTTCAGATAAATAGTATGTGCCGTTTTCCAATAACTAGGTACGGCAAATCCTGGCAAGATTCGTCTCAACCCATCAGATTGAACCTGTCCTTAGAGGATAGACCGGTGGGATAAGGCTTTCAAGGCGCGGTCGGGGAAAATTACTCGAACGGGGAGATTCTCGATATCGGAGATTTCATTGATGCCCGACTAAGACGTTTGGGCAGGACGGGGAGCGAGAAATGCGCATTCTCTCCGGGTGATCAATCGGCCCTAAGACAACGCACTCCGTACCAAGAACCCGCAACCACAGGTTCCTTGCATCGTCTTTACTGTCTCGTGTATTCTGTATTCTGTCTCCTTCCGGGCGTGGATCCATTTGCAGGCTATTCGCTAAGGAGATGCCCGAGGGGGGGAACTCTACTTCGAATTCTTGCGGCGAAAATCCGAGGGAGTCATGCCGGTATGTTGTTTGAAGACCGTGTTGAACGCCGCCTTGGAGTTGAAGCCGGCGTCAAAGCCGAGGGAGAGAATCTTCATGTGACGTTTTGCCGGATCGATAAGATCTATCTTCACCCGATCGACACGGTATCCGTTGACGAAATCGTAAAAGCTCTTCTTCTCCCTTGTGTTGATCACTTCCGAGAGATTGTGCGGTGAGATCGAAAGCAAGGCGGCAAGCTGTGAAAGAGTCAGAGCGCTCTCGAGGTACGGTTTCTTCTCCTCCATGAGTGCAAGAAGAGCCTCGAGGTGACGGCGTGCATCTTCGTCGGAAAGACCCGAGCGCTCGTATTTTCTCCCCTCGGAGATCTCCCCTTCGTCGATTCCCTTCAGCTCTTCCATCGCTCCGGCGGCCGCGGGGGAAGAGAAAATCTCCGATTTCAGGAATCCCACATACCCCATCCCGAAGACATACGCCGCGAGAAAAACAGAGGTGAAGATGAAGTTCGAGAGGTTGATGCCGCGCATCATCAGGAGATCCTCGATGAAAAAGAGGGATACGGCCGTCAATCCGACCACCGTAATATTGCGGAGCCATTGAAGCTGTACTTGCTCGATCGACGACAGCACATCCTTGATCGCCGACTGATAGCGCGACAACCTTCGGTAGCTCGTCCCCAGGTAGAAGAGCCCCTCGGCAATGATGAACCAATTGAATACCCGGAGGATGGGCGTCGGCGAAGCGGGCTGTGACGTCACCGTGCGCTTCAGATCGATCATCGAAAAGAGGATACCGAAGACGAGCGCAAGTTCGAATGCGGCAAAGGGGAGTCCGTGAACCCAGTCTTTTCGGTCGAACCGTGTTCGCCTGTCGATGAGGTATTTCGTGTATAGATAGTGGAGCGGCATCGCAAGCAACGGACATCCGACAAGGACAAAGAGGGCCGGAGCGTATGTGTACGCCCCCGAATCCTGCAGGACCAGATGAACGAGGATCAGGGTGTAACAGAGAAGGAGAAGCGCAAGGAACCTGTTCGCGTAGAGGCTTCTGTATTTCTGAACGATGAGCAGGAGGAGGAGAAAGCTCTGAGAGGCGGCGACGATCATCGCAACGGTGGAGAAGGTGAATTCCATGCGGTGAAGATAAGGCTAATCCGTTTCAAGTCCAACGGACCCTTCGACTCGCTCAGGGTAACTGGCATTTTCTACACCCCAGAAGATACGGCCCATCCGTTTTAAGACCAACTGAGCCATCACCGCTGAACTTCGGGAAATCGGGGGCGGGATCGCCGGGTCCACTCTTCCCGCAACTTCTAAAAGAAAATCCCGTATAATCAGCGGGATCACGCCTCTTTGTGCCGATGGGAAACCTCGAACGACTCCGTAACACCCCCGGTAATGAGAACGATACTGTTAGTCCTTCTGGGAATCTCCACACTCTATCCGCAGCAGAAGGCAACGCTGAGCGGTTTCATCAGGGATAAGGCGACCGGTGAATCGCTTCCTTTCACCAACGTCTATATCAAAGAGCTCAGGATCGGTTCAGCATCCAACCTCGACGGCTACTACGCGATTCCGAATATTCCGGACGGCCAGTTTACGGTTCAGGTCTCGGTGATCGGATACATCCAGCAGACCTTTTCGATCTCGACGGCTCAGACGAAGAAGCTTGTGCAGGATGTCTATCTCGTCGATCAGTCGCTGCAGGTGCAGGAGGTCGTCATCTCCGCGGAGAAAGAAGAGGAGAAGCGGGCGACGCAGACGGGGCGCATCGTTCTCCAGGCGAAGGACGTCGCGGCGATCCCCACGATAGGAGAGTCCGACGTCTTCCGTGCACTCCAACTGATGCCGGGAGTGAAAGCGACGTCGGAAATCTCGAGCGGGCTCAATGTCCGCGGCGGAAGCACCGACCAGAACCTCATCCTCCTCGACGGGACCGTCGTCTACAATCCTTCACACCTCTTCGGATTCTTTTCCACCTTCAACACAGACGCCGTGAAGGATATCGACCTCATGAAGGGAGGATTCCCGGCCGAATACGGCGGGCGACTCTCGTCCGTGCTCAACGTGACGAACATCGACGGCGACAGGGTGAGCACCCGGGGAAAAGCTTCGGTGAGTCTCTTGAGCACCCGGCTGACGGCGGAAGGACCGATCGGAAACGGGTCATGGTTTCTCTCGGGCCGCAGAACCTATTTCGACCAGATCGTCTCGCTCGCCGGACTCGACACGGGAAAGGATGCTCTTCCCCTCTACTATTTCTACGATGCAAACGCGAAGATCAACCAGGACCTGGGACAGAACGACAAACTTTCGGTGGTCGGCTATTTCGGGAGCGACGACCTCACCTATGCGCTCGGGCACAACGAGCTGAGCCTCGACATGAACTGGGGAAACCGGACGATCGCCGGAAAATGGACGCACCTCTTCAGCCAGACCCTCTTTTCGAATTTCAACCTTTCCTACAGCCATTACGTCTCCGAGACGGGGATCAATTTCGGCGGATTGAAAGTCAGCCAATCCAACAGTATTACCGACGTCTCGCTGAGGGGCGACGTCGATTTCTTCTGGACGAACGACCACCTCATGAAGGTCGGCGTATGGTGGTCGCAGTACAGGGTAACCTACAGCGAAGCGGGGGACGGAGATCCGTACGAGTTCCTCGAACGGCCGGCCCAGTTCTCGCTCTATGCGCAGGATGAATGGCATGTGGACGAGCGGTGGATGCTCCAGGGAGGATTGCGGTATGAATACCAGGACCTTTCGCGGCAATCGGCGTTCGGCCCAAGGTTCAACGCACGGTACGCAATCGATGACGCAAACTCCCTCAAGTTCGCCACGGGACTTTACTATCAATTCCTCATGGCGGTTCCGGCCGGAATGGATAACGGTTTCTCCCCCTTCGACATCTGGGTACCGATCAACCGGAAGATGACGATGAGCGGGTCGAACGACTACGTCCTCGGGTACGAATCGCGCCAGTTCGACGACGTCACCTTCTCGGTTGAAGGATACTACAAGCTGTTCCGCCACCTCCTGGATTTCAAGAACGAAATCTCCTACTCGACCGACGTCAGCGACCTTTTCTATGTTGGAAGTGGACGGGCGTACGGTGCTGAGCTCTTCATCCAGAAGAAGGCGGG
>DATJQP010000114.1:0-7707 GCA_035505655.1 Bacteroidota bacterium | reverse complement strand
CCCCGAACTCGGTCGAACGAATGTAGTTCTATTTGCTGGGAGTGTCAAGGAGTGAAAGGTCTGGCAGCTTCGTGAACAAAAATCGACATATCGTTTTGTGGCTGGAATCCGCAAGCGATCCAGATCATCGCTCTGAATCGTATCCACACCCTTTCCACTGTCAGAGCTTCTGCACTCAAGTTTCCCTCGGCTCGAACTTTTGTCCCGCACGTCCGCTGTTTGTCAAGATCTCCATCATCCCGCAATTCCTCCTTCTTCTGGGGAGCCACAAGATGCTTGGAACATGACATTTCTACTAAGCACAAACCCTGGCATTTCCATTAAGCTATTGCCGCAGCGCGGAAATTACCCGCATATTGCACTTGATAAGTCATTGCGAAATCGTTAAATTCTGCGGGACGCAAAAGACCGCCGATCTTAGGATGAGAGAAGGAGGCAATGATCATCCTTCTGGCGACGGGGATCCTCTTTAAACTGAAGTGTGGGGTGGGGGAATTCATATCCGGCAACTTCCAATCCAGTTGAAAATCTCGCGGTGTTCCACCCCACATCGAGGTAGATGCAGGAATCGACGGTCTTGGGCATTTCAGCGAAAGGTTCAGACGTAGATTGGATGCTCAGATTCATCCAGGTGCGGAGCGCGAAGAGTTTTTCACGCAGTGCAACGATCGACGTTGCCGTCCCGGTTGCTCGCTTCCCCCCGCCCACGAATCGATGAGCACGGATCCGAAACGTAGCCCGGCCTGCACTCTTCGCCGGCTGCCTGCCGGAAGAAAAAGAGACGGCCCCGGAAGACCACTCGAGCGCCGACGTGAAGCGAAAGGGGAAGCAGACGAAATCGCATGCACGGCAAGTCGTTCACACATGACAAGGCACAATGCCTCGTACCGAGGAGGCTGCCGCGCATTCAAGCGTTACAAAGAGGAAGTGGATGCGGTTGTGAATCTTCAATGAAGAATTATCATCGACTTTTCCGGAGGATGTTAAAGAGCGCAGGGTTCATCCTATTCATGGGGAGTGCACATGAACTCATCAAGGTCTTTGTTCCTCATTGGCGCCGCTTTTCTGCTGGCGTCTCCCTTTTCCTTGTCTGCCCAGGAGGCATACTATGAAATTCTCGAATCGAACGGTTCGCAGAAAGTCTTTCCCTTCCTGGTGACACAGCTTCCCGGCGACAGCGTGGAGATTGCTTACCCCCAGAATAACGGTATCGACAGAAGGTACAGGATGTTGAGAGATCTCCCCCCCTCTGTCGACAAACTCGCGGATACACTTGGCGTACGGCAAGATGTCGCCGGCTTCGTTGCTTCATCCCTTCTTCGCATGAACAGTGCTTTCGTTCGCCACGACACTCTTACTCCATCCGTGAACTATGAAATCGATTTGCGCACGAAGGACGGTTCAACGCTTAAGTATGTTTTGAACTATACTCGGTTGACTGATTCCACCGTCGCGATCTCGTTTGACAATCAGAAGCAGAAGCTGCCGCTTTCTGCTCTTCAGAAGGGAGATCTCCGTGCTGTTCAGTCGATGATGGATTCCTTATTGATCGGGAGAACAATCGCGAACGATGCGATGACTCAAGTGACAAAGTCCGGGCTGATTTCGCCGTTGCTGAATAAAATCGTGGCGGCGCTGGAAGGGGAGTCATCCAGGGAACAGGAGCCGCTCGGCACCATCGAATTAACGAATGCCTCCGTTCCCGTCTACACGGAGAACAGGTTCATCTGGAGTTCTCCGATCGTGGATTTCATCTGGAAACCATTCTACGAAATCTTCTACCTGCCGGATTCGCTGGAAACCAGGACGCAGCAGGCATCCTTCCAGGCGGACACCGCGAAGATCGCCATCAACGAGGGATCGATTGAAGACATGGTGGTCGAAGGATGGTACTCTGAAAACGGAACGCATCGTCACATTTCCTTCAGAAACCTTCTTCCCATCCCCATAGGAACGTCGAGCGAGATCGATGCGCTCAACAGCTGGGGCAAGTTCCTCCTCTTCAGCGATGAAATGCCTGCAAACCCCCATCCCAATACCGTGAGAGCCGGAGAACTTATTGTCCGGCTTTCGGACCTGATCAAGTACCGGAGAGACGTCTTGATCGGGGGAAACTATATTCCAGAGAACAAATCGATCATCCTTCGAAGCGGCTCTACGGGGGGGACGCTGGAACTTAAGAAAAAATCGTTCGCCGACGACTTCGATATTCGGATCTACACTGACATCAGCGGTCTGCAAAGGAACAATCCGAACGGCCTCATTCAAACCGAAGGGAGGTACAATATTATTCTCAACTCAAGCACTATTGAGGATGTGGGGTTCTTCGGGTTCCTTCTGTTAGGCGGGATGGTGGTTCCGTTCGTCGACGGCACGCTGGAAAAAAATCCGTGGGCCCATTATGGCATTCCGACGGCATCGGCCAGCCTGTTGTTCTTGTTCTCCGGCCGCACAATCCCCTTCGGCAAGATTTCGCCATTCTTTGTCTTTTCCAGGATTGAAAACAGAGGATCAATGAGTCTTTCGGCCTCCAGGATGCCCGGGGATGACAAGTACACTGCAACCACTCCGAAGACCTTCGATCTCCTGAAATATTCCAATTTGATGTTTGGAACCGATCTGGATCTCGCCAAAGCCATTTTTGTCAACCTGAACCTGAGCACGAAATTGCATGTTGAAGGAGGATTTTATCGAACGCCTATTGACAGTATCTACGATGGAGGAACAAATCACCAAATCCTCCAATCGCTAGACCTTCTCTCTTCTTTCGTCACGACGGAGGTTGTGTTTCAACCGATCTACAGCGATCGGATAGAGTACGATTTCAGGTATGGGGCCATCTATTCAAAACTCATCGACAGAAGTCCGGAGGGGATGTTCGAGCCCATCGGTCAGATCACCAGCGGAATCTTCATTAGCAAGATTCAGCTGAACTTCAACATCTATGCTAATCCGAAGGACCGCGGATCGTGGTTATTCTTTCGATCGACGGTGTACCTGAACGGATTGGACTCCAATTTGTCACTTCAGGTCGGGTATTCAACCTCCATCTCTAAATTGGTAGGTGGGAGTTAATACAATTGGCACTCAACACAAACCCTGACGGTTCTATTAAGCTATTACAGTCACCGAAATCCCGGCAGTGTCTGAGTTTGGCATATTCCACTTAAGGTGTCATTGCGGGTTCCGATGTTCTTTATCGGGACGAAGCGGCGTTTTTTGTCGTCTGCCGTACGGCAGACTCCGCGCAATGACGATTCAAGTTCGCGCACTTCCGAAACACCTCCTCGGTTGACAGTAACTTTCAAAAAGACTATTTTAGCCCAGCCTGTTGCCGCAGGCATCCTTTATCCGCTTCATATCCCATAAGTTTTCTCGCGTCGCTCGTCCATTAGGGCGAGGACAGTTTCAGTGACAAGGCATAGGCTCGATCATTGAGCCTCTTCCCCGCCTTTCTTTTGCGCATCCGAAGGAGGAGCTCGGTGCGATCTTCGAGAGGGCGGATCAAAACGAGATATTGTCCTGCCGGGCTCTTTTCGTCGTCGTGAAATGATTTCGCCGCGCGATCCGGAAAGAGAGATTCTGGATTCTGTCACAATTGAGTCGCTCCCGTGAAGAATGCCGGATCGTCGGCTCCCGAGCTGGTTCTTATCCCGCTTCGACCCCGATTGAACCAAAGTGAGTACCCCGGGGCAAGCCTATTTCAATCAACCTACAGGAGGATTCCAGATGAAATACCTTGCTACTTTGGCGCTGTTGCTCTTCGTCCTCACACAAGGAACGCATTCCCAGACTCTGCAATCCTACACAGCCACCAAGGATACGACCCCGAACAATCTGCCCAAGGGCTCTGTCTGGTTTGTCTGTGAAGATTCAGGATCGGTCTGGATCGCCGGGGATAGTGCGCTTGTCGCCAGGGCGGATACCGGCAACCTGGGGAGCTGGACTCTGCTCAATACTGGGATACCGTCTACGAACGGACTCAACTGGTTGGAGTTCATCAACACCTCGACAATTTTTGCCGCCGGTATTGACGGCACAATTTATGAGACGACGAACGGCGGCGGCTCCTGGAATTCCGTCTATTATAATCCGTCCCTCACAAATTTCATCGACCGGATCACTTTCTTCGACGCCAACAATGGGATGGCATGGGGCGACGGAGTGTCGTCGACCAGTATCCAGGCCTGCCTCCAGACCACCGACGGCGGGGCAACGTGGACAAACAACAATTCCCATCTTATCGGGTTTGCCAGCTATCAGATTGTTCGCTTTGTCCCTCCCTCGAACGTTTTCGTTGTCGGTTTCCATTCATTGTCTGATAGTTACCACGGGATCTGGAGAAGCACCGACCTTGGTGCGAGTTGGTCCTACGCCAGCATTGGTACATCGTCTAAGGATTCTGTAACGAGGTCAAATTCCGTGGATTTCAAGAACAGTCTTGTCGGTGTTGCGTCCAGGGATGATTCGACCATCTGGTCGACATCCGACGGTGGAGTGACATGGCAGCAAGTCGGGTCAAAGGCGCAGACGGCTCTTGACTACGTGCAATTCGTCAAAGGCACGAACACAGTCATCGCCGGCGGAGTGGGAGAGGCTACAATTGCCGCTTCTGACCCCGACGCCAACGCGATCACGCTCTATCGGGACACTTCGAAGACCGTCAGCTTCGGCTTCGTCTCTTTCCCGACGCTGACTCGCGGGTACATGGCAAACGGCTTAACGCGGACTTTCTATTCTGCGACATTCGTAACCCCGTTGCCGGTTGAGCTGACAGCCTTCACTGCAACCGGGATGATCTCTTCCGTCGTTCTCAACTGGACCACGGCAACGGAAACGAATAACTCCGGGTTCGAGATAGAGCAGAAGAGCTCGGCTGACTGGACGACATTGGGGTTCGTCGCAGGACATGGCACTTCAAATGCATCACACCGCTATTCTTACGTTGTATCGAACGTAAGCCCGGGGCGTTCATCGTATCGGCTGAAGCAAATCGACCGCGACGGCAATTTCAAATACTCGCAGACCGTCGAGGCCACCGTCGGTACGGATCCGAAGGATTACGGTCTATCGCAGAACTACCCCGAACCTTTCAATCCCTCGACGACCATCTCCTACGACCTGCCGACGAGTTCTCGGGTGAAACTGACAATCTATGACATCCTCGGTCACAACGTTGCAACGCTTGTCAACGAGCAGAAAGAAGCGGGGAGCTATTCGGTGCAGTGGAACGCCTCGAATGTCGCAAGCGGAGTCTATTTCTATCGGTTGGAGGCGGGGAGTTTTCTGCAGACGAAGAAGCTGGTCTTGTTGAAGTAACAAATCCGGCCATCGATGCTCACAAGCCCCGGCTGCCGCCGGGGCTTTTTTGTGCCATCGGCGCAGGTTTCAGTGAAGCGACTTGGGTCTCTTCGGGGGGCGATGTCGTCGAGCGATGAAGAACTCCCCCCAACCTTTCGCCTGACTCATAGATCTCCGTCTCGCCTCGATTCCGCTTCGGCTCTTACATCCTTCATGAATAATGATGGAAGCAAGATGGAAGAAACTACAATATTCCAATAATTGTTTCGTCTTTCTATATTAGGATACTCAGCCGGTGAAGAATGATGACGATCTGCACGTAAACCGCTCCTCTCATCGATTGTGACCGCTCAACTGACATCCATCCTACAAAAGATCCAATTCAAATCATTTCGAATATGAATAACGGAAACAATAGAATCATCGAGGTCGACAATCTCACCAGACGGTTCAACGGCTTTGTCGCGGTTGACGATGTCTCGCTCGAGGTCAAACAGGGAGAGATCTTCGGGTTCGTTGGCCCGAACGGCGCCGGCAAGTCGACGACGATCAACATGCTCTGCACTCTCCTGAAGCCGACAACCGGAACGGCAACGATCAACGGGTTCGACGTCAGGCACCAGCAGGCGGGGGTCAGGGAATCGATCGGACTCATCTTTCAGGACCCCACGCTGGATACGCGCCTCAGCGCATGGCAGAACCTGCAGTTCGATGCCATGCTTTACAATGTCCCGCCGGATGTATTCAGGGAGCGGGCGGAGAGACTTATGGGGATGGTCGAGCTGAAAGACAGATTACATTCGCCCGTTTCGTCCTTCTCGGGTGGGATGAAACGACGGCTCGAGATTGCCCTCGGACTCCTCCACAGCCCGAAGGTCCTCTTTCTCGACGAGCCGACGATCGGTCTCGATCCGCAAACACGGCGCCGCATCTGGGAATATCTCTCCCGCGTGCGCGAAACCGAGGGGCTGACGATCTTCCTCACGACGCACTACATGGACGAAACCGAAATGTGCGACCGCATCGCTATCATCGACAAGGGAAAGATCATCGCCTGTGGAACTCCCGCTGAGCTCAAGGCCGCGGCGAGAGAGGATTGGGTGTTTCTCCGCACCTCGGACGATACGAAGGCGCTCTCCGAGCTCCGGGGGATGGGATTCGCCGCCGAGGTTTCCAAAGACGGCGTGCGGGTCACGACGAACCGTGGCGACGAGTTCATTCCGACGATGGTGCGAAAGCTCGATTCGATGCCCGGACCGATCCGGGTTGTCGGCGCGGAGCTTCGGCGCCCCACGATGGACGATGTTTTCCTGCACCTCACCGGACGGGATATCCGCGACGAGGAGGCCGGCTCTCTCGACGAAATGCGGGCACGTATGCACCGGCACAAAGGAGGCACGAGATGAATCCGGGATCAATGAACAAGATGCTGAAAGGTGCCTATACGATCTGGTATCGCGACGTCCTCGGGCTTCTCCGTGACCGGTCGCGCATGATCGGAACGGTGACATTCAACGTCTTTATGCTCGTCGGTTTCTGCTTCGGGCTGGGGAGCGCCATCGGCCGGATCGGCGGTGGGAGCGGATTACCGGGAGTCTCTTACACGCAATTCCTTTTCCCGATGCTCCTCTGCAGTATCGCGATGATGACGTCGCTCCCATCGACGATGTCGATCGTCTACGACAGGGAATTCGGCTTCATGAAAAGAATCCTCGTCGCACCGATCTCCCGCTATTCGGTCGCGTTCGGCAAGGCTGCCGGGGGCATCACGCTGGCGCTGATCCAGGTGAGCATCTTCTTCCTGGCCGCCCCTCTCGTCGGTGTCAGCCTGGGGCTCGTGACGGTGCTATTGTCGCTTGCGGTGCTGATCCTCGTGGCTGCGGTCGTCACGGCACTCGGCATTGTCGTCGCGGCGAGACAGAAATCGCAGCAGGGTTTTCAGATGATAAGCATGTTCGTCCTTATGCCCCTTACGCTTCTGACGTTCGGCACTGCTCTTCCGTCTGTGTCGCTGGGAACGGGAACCGTCGGAGTCTATATCAGGTCCGCCGAGTGGATTAATCCAATCGCCTATGGCATGGATGCGCTCCGTCAGATCATGTTCGGCACGCTTCCTTCTTCGGTCACAATGCTCTCGCCGTTTCTGGATGTTGTCGTGCTCATTGCATCGTTCATGCTCTTCATCGTACCGGGAGTGGCGCTGTTTAACAAGCAGGATTGAGGCGACAACAAGTTTGCGGATCTTGACCGATTGAAAGTTGAGGACGATCGATCCAGGGGATTGTCAGGCTGGGCCTGACGACAAAAAGCGCCGCTTCGTCCCGATGGAAAACATCGGGACTCGCAATTACATGAATTGTGCTTTTCTGAGAACGCGCTTAGTCTTAGGAAAACATTGTCATGATG
>DATJQP010000113.1:0-9190 GCA_035505655.1 Bacteroidota bacterium | reverse complement strand
CCATTGCGATCTTCCTGAACAACACCGGCTCGTGCCGCTTCATCCAAGCGAGCCGGTAAACCACCGGTGCATAATCAACAGGCTTGCCGCTGATTCTGTGAATCTTGGCCTTTCCGACCTTGTTGGAGAAAGATTCCACTTCGCTCTTGCACCGCTCATCGAGCCAGACGATCGCGGGCCGGAGAGGTTGCATGGTACGGTCAAGCGGTACAAAAGTCTCCCGTTGATTTGAAACTGCAAGCGCAGCAATCCTTGCAGCATTGATGCGATCCGTGAGGTCGCACAGGACCCTTCTGACGGAACTCCACCACTCCTCAACATTCTGCTCGTAGTGGTTTGGTTCTGTGGAATAAAGTCGAATGGGGGCGAATGCTTGGGCTGCGACCTGACCGCGGTTGTCGAAGGCTGCGGCCTTCGTTCCCGTGGTGCTGCAATCCAGGCCGACGACGACGGCGCGCGCGTTCTTGTGAGATGAGTTCATACTCTACAGACTACCCGAAGGAAATCATCGCTTTCATGACGCCGTCGAGACGGTTTGCGACGAGGTCGAATGCACGTGTTGTCTCATCGATCCGGAAACGATGCGTGATCATCCGGTCGGCAATCACGCACCGGGCGGCGATCATGTCTATGGCTTTCTGAGTGCACCGGCACTGGCGCCGGATGTTCAGGATCGTGATCTCCTTCCTGCGCAGATCGTGAATCGGCAGAGAGAGATCGTCGGTCTCGGTAATTCCAACAATGACAAGGGTTCCCCCCGGTTTCAGGAGCTCGACGGCTTGACGGGATGCGGCAGGATCCCCGCTGCACTCGTAGACGATGTCGAGCAACAACGGCTCCCGACGCGAGATTTCGGCAGGAACATTCGAAGAATCCGGGTTGCCCGACCATTCAGGATTGAATTTTGCCGAGAAGGCCAAACGCTCTACTGTTTTGTCGGTCACGTAGATCCTTCCAACCTCTTTGGATCGAAGTGTGGTCAACACGGAGACCCCGATCGGTCCGGCCCCAAGGACGGCGACGTTTGATCCCGCAGAAAGAGGAGATCGTTCGACCGAGTAGATGCCGATGGAGAGCGGCTCGGCGATGGCCGCTTGTTCAAACGTCATCGTTTGAGGTATGGGGAAACAACATCTTTCGTCAATGACGACGAACTCCCGCATGCAACCCTCCATCTGGCCCGGCGCCCCCATGAATCGGAGGGTGCGGCATGTATGCTCTCTCCCGGCCTTGCATTGATCGCAATCTCCGCACGATACGGCCGGATCGATGGCGATTTTTTGCCCCGGCACGACCCTTGTGACGCCCCCTCCGATCGCCTCGACGATGCCCGCGGTCTCATGTCCGATGATGAATGGAAATTGAACGACCTGCGACCCGATGCGTCCGGTGGTGTAATAATGAACGTCCGATCCGCACACACCGACCGCCTTAATGCGGACAAGGACATCTGTATCGTTAATGATTTGGGGATCCCCGATCTCGCTCGTCTCGAATCGCCGGATCCCGGTTAGGAACGAAGCCTTCACTATCGACCTCTGGCAATCAACAAGTTGCTGTTCAAGTAAGCAAATAGGATGAACTAATAATCGGTAATATGCAAAATGTTTGGATGAAACGTGACTTAAACTTGGAATGAAGCGAGGGCAGACGGAAGTTGCGGGGATGTAAACCAGCAAGCTGTCTGCGGGCAAGGCGCCGAGGAGAAGTTGATATTCGAAATGGATGCAGAAGGAGGGAGACCTATCTACTCCTGACTTGCAGGTCCGTCAGATTTTTTCACATAGACTTTCGCGCCGTCGAACCCGTTGAAGGTCGTCGACGAGGCAATGCTGTAGGCCCCGATGTTCTCGGTGTAAAGGAAGTCGCCGACCTCCAGATTCCAGGGAAGCTCGACGGAGAGGGAGATCTTGTCGAAGCTGTCGCACGTCGGTCCGACCACGGCACAGATCTCCGGATCTCCACCTTTGAAAGCGCGGAAGTTCGGAATCCAATGATCGTAAACCACCCCCGAAAAAGTCTGGTAGACTCCGTCGTTGATGTGGTAAAAGACCTTCCCATCCCTTCGCGTCTTGCCGATGATCTCGGAGATCAACGACGCTGCCGTAGCGACGATGAAACGCCCCGGCTCGGCCAGAATCTGGATATCGTCCGGGAAAAGACGGCTGAACTCGGAGTTGAGAATCGTAGACAGCTTTACGAATTGCGGCGAGCTCGGATCATCCGAGACGGGAAAGCCGCCTCCGATGTCGACGAGGTTAAGAGGGAATCCTTTCTTCCGCGCATCGTTGAGGATCGTCGCGGCGATGTCCAGGGCGGCCGTGTAATTGTCGAAGTTCGTGCATTGGCTTCCGACATGAAAACTGATCCCCTCCACCTTCAACCCCATGTCGAACGCTCCCTGGATCAGTTGTTGGGCGTCCCCCGGCTCGGCCCCGAATTTTGAAGCCATCTCAACTTGCGAGCCGGAATCGGGAACCTTTAGCCGCAGGACGAGCCCGGCCGAGTCGCAGTGGCGCTTCAGCTTGATCAACTCCGCGTTATTGTCGAACGAGACCAGAGGCTTGTACTGCTTGATCTTCTCGAGAGTTTGGCGGTCCTTGATCGTGTTCGAAAAGATGATCTTGTCCCAGACGAAATGCTTCTTTTCCTTCCTGTCGAAGTGCTTGATATACTGATAGACCTGCATGAACTCGTTGTACGATGCCACGTCAAAACTCGATCCCTCCTCGAAGAGCGCTTCGATGATCGGCTGAAGGGAGTTGGCCTTGACGGCATAGTAGCACTGAACGCGGGGAAGATGTTTCTTGAAGACCCGGTAGTTTGCCCGGACTTTCGCAAGGTCGAGGATGAACAACGGAGAACCGTGTTCTTCCACCAATCGCAGAAGCTCAGTCTGTTCGTCCGTACGCTCTCCGGTGAGGATTGGGTTTTCCAAGAGACCTCAGGCAGGAAGTTTCTTCATCAGTGTCTTCAGTTCATCGACCTCCTTGTTATTCGCGAGGTACGATTCGATCAGCTTCTTCCTCAGCTCTTCCCCTCGTTCGTAAAGGCGTTTGAGTTTCTTCGGCTTCGTCGTCTGGAGAATGTAGGCAACGAGGATCGGAAAGGCCACGGTGACGTCGACATACGCTGTCACCGACTCGTCCAGTTTCGTCGGATCGATTTTTCCCCAGCTCACCGCCTCGCTCGGAGGAGCTCCGGAGAGGCCGCCGGTGTCCGGGCGTGCGTCGGTGATGTTGATGTCGTAGTCCTGGCCGGCTTCGGGAATCATCAGCACCTCCTGGATCTGCGGCTCGGTCTGGAGCAGGAAGTTCTTCGGGCTTCCTCCGCCGATCAGGAGAACGCCGGTCTTCCCTTTCTCGTAATTCTTAGCGTTGAGGATAATGGCCGTCGAATCGTTGACGTCGATACTAGGATTGATCTTGAGCTTGAAGTAGTTCCGAAGCCCTTGCGCCTCGGCGAGGAGCTCTAGCCCCGCGACATTCATGCCGATCGTTGAATCGCCGGGGGAAGAGGTGAAGACCGGAATTCCATTCCGATACGCCGCGGCCAGAACGCTGACTTCGCCCAGACCGTTCTTCTTCTCATAGTCGTTGAGGACCTTCCCGAGGAGATGGTAATATTCCCTTGTTCCCATTTCCTTCTGGAATTCGGGCTGCAGCATGATCTTCCGAAGGATCCGGTCGGTGGCCATCAGCACGTCCTGATAGTCGAACAGGATGTCGTAAATCCGGGTCACTCCTTTGTCGCGAAGGTCCGCATCATCCACATTGTGGCTGCCGCGGAAGAGGGGCATGTTGAGGGCAAAATGCATGTCGTGGTACATGTTCGCCCCGGTCGCCACCAGCCAATCCACGAAGCCGTGGTTCATGAGAGGAATAATCGTCGACGCCCCGAGCCCGGCCGGAGTCAACGCTCCCGCGATGCTCAGACCGATCGTGACATCCTCCGGCGAATACTTATCGCGCATCAACTGACAGGCGGCTCTCAACCTTCCGCCATTGTAGGCGTCCATGTTGTCAACGACGGACGCAACATTGCTCTCCCTGGAAATGGGTTTCGGCAGAACTCTTTTTCCTGAGAGGTAGTCTTGTTTGTCGTGATGATGCTTCTTCGAGTGATCCATTGCTGTTTCCAATCTGCTGATGGTGGAATGAAGGGCGGCGCAAATAGTCCCGGCAATACCGTGGGACTCATACTTTATTGCTTGAAAGAATACCGAATAAGTTCATGATAGTCAATACTGTGCGAGAAGAGGGAAGAGAAAATCAAGGATCAAAAAGGAAAAAACAAAGATACAGAGCAAAGGTCAAAAGTCGCCCATAGCCATCCGGTGTTTATGATTTCGCAAATTGGTCGGAGACAATGGCGGTGTGGTGAAGCATCACGTTGACGGAGAGATCCTCGATGTCGGATGTTCAACGAGTGAGCCTTCGCAATCTCCGCGGTCGTGACGAATAGCATCGAGTCCCTTGGAAAACCCGATCATCGTGCTCCCTTCCACCAAGCCCGTCATCCCCGCACGTTTTAGGCGGGGATCCATACACTGACGGAGAGATGCCCATTGACGGAGGTTTCCTGGATGCGCGCCAACAATCTGTGGGCATGACGAAGAGTGAAAAGTGCGGATCATCTGCATTTGATTCTAGCGAAGTGCAGAAGGTAAGAAGGATTCGATATTTTGTGGGCGATCAACGTACTTCTTGAGTGTCCTTCAAACAAAAGACAACCAATCGCGATGAAACGAAGAGCACTCATTGTCTTCTTGATAGCTTTCGCCGGATTGCAGGTGCAATCCCGGCTCGCGACCGATGTCGACGGCATCGCTCATCCTTGTGTCACCATCGGCTCACACATTTGGACGGCGGAGAATCTGAGGAGAACAACAGGTACATTGAGATCGAGGTTCAGGATTCCGGACACGTCAGTATAGAAAAGCCGGCTCCTCACGGACGCCGGCTTTCGTGACGCTTCCTCGAGAGATCAATCCACGGAGGAGCTACTTGAGAAGCATGAGCTTCTTCACCTGCGTGAAGCCTCCGGCCTCGAGCCGGTAGAAGTACTCGCCGCTCGCCATCCCCGATGCATTCCATCGAACCGAATAGCTGCCGCCCTCCTTCTCGCCGCTGACGAGAGTCGCAACTTCCTGTCCCAACAGATTGAAGATTTTAAGCGATACCTTGGATCCGACCGGAAGATCGAATGAGATCGTGGTCGAAGGGTTGAACGGGTTAGGATAGTTCTGGTTCAGCACAAAGTCTGTCGGAGCGTTGACTGCTTGATTGGTGACTCCAGTGACGATGCTTTTGACGGAGTAGCTCCACACCGTAGCATCCTTTGTGAAGGCGTGGTCGTTGTTCGTTCCGATGAAGAGATTCGTGTCAATGATGGCGACGGCATTCAGCGGATCCTGAAGTGTGAATGGGGGTGTGATCTCGGTCCAGTTCGTTCCGTTGGCGGCACCGATGTCGATCGCCGCATCACTCACTCCGAAAACGGTTGATCCGCCCGTCACAAATCCGGTGGGTTGGGTATTCTGTATTCCCCAATCGGTCGTAAGCTGGCTCCAGCTCTTCGCGTTGTCGGTCGAGAGATAGACGCCTGTCACGCCTCCCGCGATAAAATTGCTGCCGGATCCGATGATTGCATTGGCGGTCGAAAGCCCCGAATCCGCCGGGACCCAATTCGCGCCGTTATCCGTTGACCGATAAATGATGTTGTTGCTCGAGCTTGCAGCAAAGAGAGATGTGCCGGTACCGGAGAGAAGCCTGATGAAGGCGTTTTGAAAAACGGTCCCGTTCGCCGAGGTCCAGCTGGTACCGTTGTTCGCGCTCATGTAAATGCCGCTGCTCGCTGTAGCTGCGAAGAGGTTTGTCCCTACAACGGCAAGTTTGGTAATAAACGTATCAACCAGACCGCTATTCATCTGCTTCCAGCTCGTCCCGTTGTTGGTGGTGAGAAAGACGCCACTGTAGGTACTAGCGAAGAGATTTGACCCGATAGCGGCCAGCGAGGTGACCACCGTATCGGCGAGGCCGGTATTCACTTGCGTCCAGGTCGTTCCGCTGTTGGTGGTAAGGAATACGCCGTCGAATGTTCCCGCGAAGAGATTCTTGCCGACGACGCCGAAGCACTGCACGGTTACCTTGGGTCCGCTGGTCTGCACCCACTGGGCCGCGTTCATCGACGACAGCATCGTCAGCACGGCAAGGGGGACAAGCAATAACAACGACTTTTTCATGAAATTGCTCCTCTCATCGAAGTGTAATAGAATTGGTTTCGGAAGGTTTTCGCGTTTAAACTGCTCTTGGTGACTTCATCATGAAAAAGCCTCAACTTGGCATCATCCGATTGCGCGATTCATACCAGCACGAAACTGTCCTCAGGCGAAGAGATTGCAGAGGTTTCACTTGCTCTGCGATCCCCCGATCGTTACTGATTGACGGAAAAGTAAGGGCGGGCAACTGCTTCTGGATCTCTCGGTCGTAATAATAGCATCACACAAACACTGTCGCAACTACATATCTATGCAGTATTGCACGAATGTGATGTGGATCGTCGGGGAGGGACGAAGAGCAGAAATGAGGAGACGGGATGTGACCAATGAGACAACATTCTCAGCCGAAAACGGAAAAAACAAAGCCCGGGAAATCTCCCGGGCTCAGTCCTCATCGATTGCGATATCAGCTATCTTGCCAGAAGCATCTTTTTGACCAGTTGTCTTCCCCCCGATTGAAGAGAAGCGAAGTAAACACCCGAAGCGAGGTGGGATGCATCAAACAGAACCTGCTGGGATTCACCGGCTTTCCTGTTCTCATCCAGCAACGTCGCAACCTCACGTCCAAGGAGGTCATAGACTTTCAAAACCACCCGGCCATCCTTCTCGAGCGTGAATTCGATGTTTGTGGTTGGATTGAAAGGATTGGGATAGTTCTGATCGAGCGTGAACCCGCGTGGCGCCAGAGCCACCTGCGCCTTCACCGCTTCTGTGTAGGCAAAGGAACCGTCCCCCTGAATTTGCTTCACCCGATACGAATACTGTCCCGGTTGGAGATGAGTATCGCAGAATGAATATTTCGCCGGGGTGGAACTCGTTCCCCTTCCCTGAACCGATCCGATGCTTTCCCATCCCGACGATTGGCCCTCGACGGCCGGCAGGAGTTGTCGCTCCACGGCGAACTCATGCACATTTGTCTCCGTCGCGGTTTCCCACCGGAGCTCGACATCTCTCCCCATGACTGTCGCGGAGAACGATGCAATTTCCAGCGGGAGCGCGTTATCCACACCTGTGGAGCCCAGCGTGAAATCGCCGAAGGAGGTAAACCCTTTGCCTGTGACAGTTCCGCTCGCCCCCGTGCCGGTGTAACTCCCCGTGTTGTCCGCAACGTCCCAGGCCCCGGTCGAGTGGTTCCCATGAACGACCGTCATTTCAGACGGAGTGCTCACTCCGTCATCGGATCCCCAGTTGAGCGTTACATCGCATGTGAGCGAAGAGATACCGGCCGATTTGCCGATCGTCCAGTATCTGACGGTCGAGACCCTGGTCACACCGCCCGGTAGAGAGTTCGAGGCGGGCGAAGCATCCGTCTGAGCAACAGTGATCGTGCCGCTGCCGCCAAGCGAGGTAACGTTGATCGTGACCGGCCTGTACGCCGTCGCCGTTCCGACTGGAAAAGTATTGCTGAGCGGAGCTGAGCCGTACGCGAGTGCGAGGTTGCCGATGATGTAGGCGGTGTTGTCGGCACGGGAGATTGAGTTCCCCGAGACGGTGAGAGTATGCGCTCCCGTGATGATTTTGTCGTTAGCGTTTTCGAGATCTGCGTTGCCGGTAAGGACGACATCCTTGTCGAGGGTGACCGAACCACCCGCGCTGATGTCGAGGTCAATAGAATAAAGCGTCGCGGGCAGCTCATAACCGGTAGTCATGCCCGCAGAATAGCGGCACGTATACCCCGATCCTGAAAAAATCGGCGCGGCTGCAAATGCGGCGGTTGAAACCGACCGGTCGATGGTGACCCCGCTATTGAGAGTCACGTTGTGCGAGGAATTGTCAAGCACACCGTTGAAGAGTCCGAGAGCTCCGCTCACTGAACATGCGCTGCTCAGCGTGATCGATGAACCGGGAACGTTGATGTAAAGATGACAAAAATCCTTCCCGGAGGCGTCAATGCTTTTCCCCGCTCCATACATATAGACATCGATGACCCTTCCGGTCCCGGACACCTGCGCCGCACTGAAAGTCCCCAGGATTGCCAGGTTCCCGTAGAGATAGAAATTCCCGTACCCGAAATTCGCGCCTGAGGGGGCCGGAACGATGCTCCCACCGCCGTCGACGGTAAGGTCGCCATTGACCGTCACACCAAGATAGGTTGTGACGTCAGGGAACTGGAGAATGCCGTCGACGGTGAGCTTTGAACACTGGCCGGTCGCATCGATCGTCACCGTGTGCCCTGTGGCGATGACGACGTCGTCGGTGCCTGTTGGAATAACGCCGCCCACCCATGTACTCGTCGAATTCCAGTTGCCGGTCTGACTACTTGTGATTGTCGCCGATTGCAGGCTACCTAAAGATATGATCGTAGCCAAGATGAGGATGGATTTCAGTCGATTTCCGAGTTCATCCATAATGGTACCTTTCAGGTTAGCACTGCTGTTTGAGTGGAATGCCTGCCGGAGTCTCCGCCGATCAAAATTTGCTTAGGCGAAATACCGGCTGAAAACGCGTGCAAGGTAGGCCCACGACGACCCCAACATCAATCACTCCTTGTCCCCTCTCGCGGAAACGCAAAAAGCCTCCATCATCGCACATGCGAATCCGGAGGCTCCACACAATTTCTCCCCAACTCATTCCAGAAGTCGTTGGGTCGATGGAGTGATGGTAATCAATAGTTGCTTTAGAATCAAGATGGAAGACGCCGACTTCTGAGGAAGTTTTCGTGAACGTGAGGATGATCACTCTGCCGTGAAGTCTTCCGTGATCCGGGAGACAGCATTCTCAGAGCCTGATGAGAGAAGCAGTGGGATCGGTTAGCGGGTCATCAAGACCGGGTGGGCTTCAGTGTTGAAAATCACCTTGTCAAACGGGAGGGCTGATTCAGGGGCAAAGAGAAGGTAAAGATACTTGAGCGTTTCGGCGAAAAAGAAGCTCTCCATCGAGTCTTCCTTCTCCTTCGTCCGGACATCCTTG
>DATJQP010000112.1:0-4869 GCA_035505655.1 Bacteroidota bacterium | reverse complement strand
CGGTCTCGGTCTCGTACACGAAGGGCGATTCGCATGCGCCGAACCAGCAGGAGTTTGACTTCGTGGAGACCGGCGGTCCGTCGATCTCCCCGAACGCGCTCATCTACGGTCAGCCGACCTCCCTCATCGGGGACCTCGGGCTGTTTGATCCCGGCACACCGTCCGTCCCGAATACCAACGCGACGCTCAACAACATGTACTTAAGGAACACCGACCTCACCGACGAGGCGTACGATTACAAAGCCGACTGGAAGATCCCCTTCACGCTGACGGACGACGTCTCCGGCAAACTCTCTCTCGGCGGAAAGTACCACACGGTGAACCGGACGAGCACGAACAGCCGTGTCTTCGACTACTGGCAATTCGGAGCGGGGAAGGCGCATAGAATCGACCTCATCAATACGTTTCCGTTCCTCTACGAGAACGGGTTGAACGCCGACCAGAGCGCCAACGGCCCCCTGGCGTTTCCGTTCGTCGACCCGAGTTACAATCGGTCGAATATCCTCGGGTACAGCAACGGCATAGGCTGGAACGTCTACCGCCTCATCGACATGATGAACACCTACAGCTTCACGCTCGGCAATGTCGCCGATTACTGGATGGACGGACCGAACGACTACAATCAGAACTACACCGACAAGGAGACAAGCGACGCCGGCTACATCATGGGAGAGTTCAACATCGGCTCCGCGCTGACGATCGTTCCGGGGGTGCGCTACCAGGAGGAGAGGACGGACATCTCCGCCTATCACGTCTATATCAACACTTCGAATCAGACCGGCCTGGCTGGAACAGTGCCCGTGCTCGTCGAGTCGAAGCGGGATAACCCGGACTGGTATCCCTCGGTGAACTTCAAGTACAAACTCTCCGATAACATCCAGTTCATGGGGGCCGCCTACAAGAGCGTCTCGCTTCCGAGCTACTCAGATGTGTCGCCTCTCGTCGAGTATCAGCAGAATGTTCCCATCGTCGCGGGCAATCCGTATTTGAAGCCCTCAACAGCCTGGAACTTCGACCTTGGCACGTCGCTCTTCAGCAACGACGTCGGTCTTTTCACCGTCGACCTCTTCTATAAGCAGATCACGGACCTCATCTACTCCATCCAGAACTACCAGCCGTTTCTTCCGTTCCCCCTTGTGGGAGCTCCCGCGGATATCGGTAGTCGTCTCCCCGGGACCGAGTATTTCGACACAACCTGGGCGCTCAACAACAGCGGCCAAAACCTGACCGCGAGCATCCCGATGAACGACCCGGCGAAGGCGTACCTGAGAGGAGTCGAGTTCTCATGGCAGACGCATCTCTGGTATCTCCCGGGGGTGCTCAGCGGGATTGTCCTTGATCTGAATCTCTCGGTGATGAGTTCAAACCAGGAGTATCCGTACTTCTCGCAGGTCCAGGTGGGTGGGACTCCGAGAAAGCCCATTTTTGCGCTCGTCTACTCGACGCGGACGGGCTCGTTGCAGGACCAGCCGAAAGCCATCTACAATGCTATTCTCGGATGGGATTACAAGGGCTTCAGCTCCCGGTTCTCCCTCCGCTATCAGGAGAAGACCCTCACGAGCGTCGACACGAAGTACGAATTGCGGGACAGCTATTACGACAACGTGACCCTCTTCGACATCAACCTGAAACAGAAGTTGACGGACTATCTCGCGGTTTTTGCCGACGCGACGAACGTTAACAATCACATCGACAACTACTATCTGTCGCACCCGGCCTTCGCAACGATCGCGGCGGGCAATTTGCCGACGAACCAGCAGACGTACGGGATGAACGTCCAGGCCGGTCTCAGCTTCACCTATTAGAGCTTGGCAATTCATCATCCCCGGTCAGCGTCATTCGCTGAAAGCGGGCAACGGTTGAATCCATCACCATTCACCTTGCATCGGTGAGAGCAAAGAAAGGAGGGACCGCACAGAGAAAAAACGCCAGCGTGTCCACGTTGTAGTTCACTAACATACAGGAGAAAGAAATGAAAGCAAAAATGGTACTCTGCTTGCTCATCGGCGTTCTGGCGGCAAGCATGACGACGTCTTCCTTCGCGAACGTGAAGGTGAAGTTCACGTCGTACAGCACCCGCAACGCCCTCGCCGGTGTCACAGCGTCTTCGGACACTGTTTTCATCACGGGAGATGACCCGAACGGTGCCACCTCCCCGAATGCGGGGATGCTTGAGAACACGATCAATGCCGATACGACCGCCGCAGGCGCACGAGTGAACCCGAACCGCGTCTACGCCCTCTATCAAGGCCGTATTTACTGGCAAAACAAAGCCATCAGTGTCAACGACCCGACCGGTACTCTGACGATCGTCGCCGTTGCATCGACGTTCGGCACGCAGAAGCCGATCATCGTGATGGCTCCCGTCAATGCAACACCGATCCTCATCAACGGCGGCGGTGCGGACCTCTGCTACGGCAGCATCAAGCTCGTCGGCCTCCACTGGCAGACCCAGCAGCTGGACAAGACGCAACAGAATGAGCTGTTCTACTGCGGCACGGCCAACAAGGCTCCCCAGTCGCTGACGATCGATAACTGCTTGTTTGAATTCAGCAACATCGACCTCTTCGATTGCACGAATGAAAACGGCGCGATCGGCGGATGGCCGTACGGAGCGAAGTTCTTCATTACCAACTCCTACTTCCGCAACCTGTTCTTCGCGGGCCAATGGTGGGGTTCGAGGATCTACCAGTGCAAACACCCGATCGACACGGCGTGGATCGAGAACAACACGATCACCACTGGCGGGCTCACCTTCCTCCAGCAGAATGAAATCACCGACGTAGCGTACGTCAACCACAACACGATCATCAACAACAAGAAATACTGGATGCTCTCCCCGTACCACCGCAATTACTTCCTCGTCAACAACATTTTCATCAACCAGGACTGGGTTGGTGAGGATACGAACGTGACGAACAGCGGTCAGGATCCGGACAAGTTGTATGAGAGCACGGTCAACGTTGACACGAACAATTACACGAACGGTCTTGTCGTTGAGGGCAACTACTATGTCGGCGATTCGTCGCACTACTCGCCGGTCCTGGGCCTTGGGGTCCTGAACATCTACGTGTCCAACAACGTCAACTACTACGATCCAAAGCTGACGACCGACTACTATAACAATACAAAGTTCCTCGATGACACGAGCAAGGGATTCGCAAGCGGCCTTCCCTCCGAGCTGAACTGGGCGGGTGCCGGAAACGGCCCGTGGAAGATCGGGAACGTTCCGGGTGAATGGGAGAACAGCCGTACGCAGGCGCTCTTCGCAGCCTACGGCAAGGGTAAGGGCGGATTCATCGAGGAGAACACGACAACGGCCGATCCTCAGCTCGCCACGCCGGCGATCGCAAGCGATGCGGTTGTCGACGCGATGGGCCAGTGGAACCAGAACCAGTGGAGCGATCCGCGGTTCACCACACCGAGCCCGGCACTCATCAACACCGCTTACATCTATGGCGACTATGATCCGACCACCATCCCCGGAAAGAAGACCGAGGACGGCGACGGCATCACGAAATTCACCGACCTGACCGAGAACTTCGCGCAGTCGACGGTACTTTCGACGATCGACGGATTCCCGGTCGGCTCCCTCATCTGGGACGACACGAAGAACGCGGCATATGCTGCCTCCCACCACAGCGAGCTCAGCACGGTAATTTCCCACTACCTCGCTGCCGGCGGTCTCAACAGCGTTACGACACAGCCTCTTGTCGCGACGACGTTCAACCTCTCGCAGAACTATCCGAACCCGTTCAATCCGACGACCGATATTCAGTTCACGCTGCCGCAGCAGTCGACGGTGGAACTGAAGGTCTACAACATGCTGGGTCAGGAAGTGGCAACCCTCATTCATGGGACCCTTTCTGCCGGCATGCACACGGTGAACTTCGACGCACATAGCCTTGCCAGCGGCGTCTATATCTACCGCCTTAGCGCAGGCAACTTCACGAGCGTAAAGAAGATGATGCTGTTGAAGTAATCCGCTGTTTGTCTGACGGATTCGTGGTCACATCACAGCAGGCGGCTCGTGAAGAACGGGCCGCCTGTTTTTTTCCCGCACAGCGCGCAGGAAGGATTCGGTTTCCACCCCCGTATCTCGCATCCGTTTCATTCGATCTTTCCGGAGGACCAATGACACTTGACACAAAGACGATACAGCTCCGTTTCCGCCTCCTCGGAGTGTTGCTCATGCTCGTGGTAACGGCGCACATTGCAGCAGGACAGGGATCGGGAACGCTGAAGGGACGGGTGTTGGATCGTGAGAGCGGGGAGGCGCTTATCGGGGCAAATATCGTTGTCGCCAACACAAGCCTGGGGGCGGCAACCGACGTCGACGGAAAATTCCTCATTCGCGGCATCCCGGCCGGGACGAAGACAGTCAGGATCTCGTACCTCGGATATCGCACCGTCACGACGGATGTCGCCATCACTGAGGGCGGGACGATGGAGCAGGAGTTCCGGCTGACGGCACAGGCGCTGACGGGGGAGACGGTGGTAGTGACGGCACAGGCGAGAGGTCAGATGGCGTCGATCAACCAGCAGTTGTCGTCGACGTCGATCATCAACGTGGTGTCAGCGGAGAAGATGAAGGAGTTGCCGGACGCGAACATCGCGGAGTCGATCGGGAGACTTCCGGGGATCTCGCTGCAGAGGAACGCCGGTGAAGCGGATGCCGTGGTCGTTCGCGGGTTGTCGCCGAAGTACAACGAGATCTCGATCGAGGGAGTGCCGATGAGCTCGACGTACTACGCGGATCGTGGAGTGGATCTGAGTCTGTTGGGGGACGATCTCGTGAAGGGAGTGGAGGTCTCGAAGACACTGCAGCCGAACATGGATGCGGACGCATTGGGAGGAACGGTGAATCTG
>DATJQP010000111.1:0-9568 GCA_035505655.1 Bacteroidota bacterium | reverse complement strand
TGAACCCGGGAGGCGGCGTACCCTGTCCCCATTTCTTTCAGCATCCTGCTCGCCTGGCGATTGCTGTTGAGGGCGCGGACAATCGTCTTGTATCCCTGGTTCGTCGTGAGGAGCTTGAGTTTGTCGGTATCGTGATCCTCGAAAGCGGCGAGAAGATCCCGAAGTGCTCCGGTGAGAGCCGGGGTGGGGCGAACGTCGGCCATGGCCGGGGGACGGAAGATCAGTAGTAATGGGATGATGAAGATGTATCGACGCAGACGCATGCGCGGGTGGTTAGGCAGTTCTGAGTTCTGAGTTCGGGGTTCTGGGTTCTGAGTTCGGGGTTCGGGGTTCTGGGTTCGGGGTTCGGGGTTCTGAGTTCTGAGTTCGGGGTTCGGGGTTCTGGGTTCTGGGTTCGGAGTTCTGAGTTCGGGGTTTGAGTTCTGAGTTCGGGGTTCGAGGTGATTAGTCCTGAGTCCCAAAATGACTCTCAACTCTCCTCTCTTACATCTTACTTCTTACGTCTTACATCTTATTTCTACCTTCACGCCTTCACCACCTTCGTCCCTTTCGCCGTCACCAGGTTTCTCGAATCGACGATCGGGATCGTGAACTTCGAAAAATCGATCTTCCTGTACTCGTCGTGTGCCGTGGCGACAAGGATGAGGTCGAAGGAATTGGAGACCTCGACAGATTTCCGGCCGATGAATTTCGGAAACTCTCTTGTCGGCCGAATGACCGGAATAAAGGGATCATTGTAGCTGACGATCGCCCCTTTTTCTTCCAGCTTCTCCATCAAATGATAGGAAGGAGATTCGCGGTCGTCGTCGACGTTGGCTTTGTAGGCAAGGCCGAGCATGAGGACCTTTGCCCCCTTGAGAGGCTTGCCGATCTCGTTGAGCGCCTCCATGACGCGGGAGACGACGAAGTCGGGCATCGCGGTGTTGATCTCTCCGGCAAGCTCGATGAATTTCGTCGTGACGCCGTACTCGCGGGCTTTCCAGGTGAGGTAGAAAGGGTCGATCGGAATGCAATGCCCGCCGAGACCGGGGCCCGGGTAGAAGGGCATGAAACCGAACGGCTTCGTCTTCGCCGCCTCGATCACTTCCCAGACGTCGATCCCCATCTTCATGAAGGTGACCTTGAGCTCGTTGACGAGGGCAATGTTCACCGCCCGGAAGATATTCTCCATGAGCTTCGTCGCCTCGGCCACCTTCACGCTCGACACCGGAACCGTCCGGACGACAATCTGAGAATAGAGCTTGTCGATCACCGCAAGCCCGTCGGGGGAGGTGGAGCCGACTACCTTCGGAATCGTTTCCGTCCGGTAGCTCGGGTTGTTCGGGTCTTCACGCTCGGGGGAGAATCCGACGAAGAAATCGCGGTCCACCTTGAGCCCGCCCCGTTCGAAGATCGGCACCATCACTTCCTCGGTCGTCCCGGGATAGGTTGTCGACTCGAGGACAACGAGCTGTCCCTTCCGAAGATGGGGAGCGATCGCCTCGCAGGTCGAGACGATGAAGGACATATCGGGCTCGCGGTTCTTGTTGAGCGGAGTCGGAACGGCGATGAGGATGGCGTCGCATTCTTTAAGGCGTCCAAAGTCCGAAGTCACATGGAGGAGTCCGGTATCGATTCCTTTTTTGATCCTCTCCGAGGAGATATGCCTGATGTACGATTTTCCCTTCATCAACGAGTCGACTTTCGATTTGTCGATGTCGAAGCCGACGGCATGAAATCCTTTTTCGACGAAGCAGTAAAGAAGCGGGAGGCCGACGTAGCCGAGTCCGATGACGCCGACGACGAAGGTTTTGTTGTCGAGTTTGGAGATGAGGTCGGGTTTCATGAGGTTGAGGTTGAGGTTAAGATTGAGATTAAGATTGAGATTAAGATTGAGATTAAGATTGAGATTAAGATTGAGATTGAGACTATGATTGAGATTGAGAGTCGAGTTGGCGGCGGAGGGTGAGGAGGATTTTGTTCAAGTCATGCGTGAGCTTGTCCAGACGGACAGCCAGGGCATTGACCTCCGTTTCGCTGAGATATCCGACTCTCCGCGCGTACTCGAGATGACTCTGAGTCTCGGCAATGGATCCGCGGGAATAAATATAGAAACTCATTTTGTCTTTGTTATGCTTCCGGCCGAACGCTTCGGCGATGTTGGCCGAAATGCTAAGCGCAGAACGTCGCACCTGGCTGCTGAGGCCGTAGGTCTCTTTCCGCGGGAATTTCTCGGACAGCTTGAATACTTCTTCTCCAAGATCCATCGCCTCGATCCACACCGGCATCTCCCTGAAGGACCGATACATTCTTCCCCCCGGTAGAATGACTATTTCTTGATCTTAATCTCCGTTTCTGGTCCGATCTTACATTCCAGTCTACACCTTAATGTTGTACCCCGCCGCCTTGGCATCGTCATAAAACATCTTCACGGTGTCGAGCGAGAAAGTCAGCAGGTCCTTGCCAAGGAGAGGAAGTTTCTTCAGGACATCGTCGGTCGCGGTAATGATGTGGCAGCCTATTTGTGACGCCTGCACCACGTTGTACAGCTCGCGCGGGCTGGCCCAGATGAGCTCGGTCTTCGGCTGGCTCTTCAGCATGGCGAGCGCCTCTTTCATGATGGGGACAGGATCGATCCCGGAGTCGGCGATTCTTCCGGCGAAAATGGAGACAAACGAGGCAGGGCCCCGGGCAAGGGCGGGAAGGACTTCGCTCACCTGTCCGGCCGTGAGCATCGCGGTGACGTTCAATTTGATGCCGGCCTTCGAGAGCCGTTCGATCAGGCGGACCGAAGACTCCTGCCTGGTATTCGTCACCGGGATCTTCACATAGACATTCTCCCCCCACGAGGCGATCTTCAGCGCCTGTGCTTCCATCTCGCCGAAATCGTCCGAGAAGACCTCGAAGGAGACCGGCTTCTCTTTGACCGTCGAGAGGACTTCACGCGCAAATCCTTCGTAGTCGGAGACCCCCGCCTTCCTCATGAGGGTTGGATTCGTGGTAAACCCGGCGATGATCGGGTTCGCATACATCTCAACCATCCGCTTGACATTTGCGCCGTCAGCGAAGAGTTTCACTCGGAGTTCTTTCACGTCAGTCACTTTGAATGTATGTGGATGCCGGGTGAGGAGACCAACGCTCCCGGAATTTCTATTTTGTTCCTTCCCACTTGGCGGTGTTCACTTGCAGCCTCGGGTGGGAGACGAGCAGATGCCAGACGATCGCCTGGAAACCTTCGGTATGAGGGGTGACCCGATCTCCCGCGATCGTCGGCAAGACAACCACCGCATCTCCCGCCTTTTTCACGTACCCGCCGTCTTTTCCGACTACGCCGACAACGGTGGCTCCCAGCGACACTGCGAACTGGACTGCCCGGACGAGATTGGGGCTGATGTTCTTCTCCAGGTTCCCTCCGCCCACCGAAAAGACGAAGAGGGCATCCTTCGCGGAGAACCGGCTCACCTTCAGCCAATTGAGGAGGCTCGTGTCCCATCCATCGTCGTTCACGCGCGCCGTCAGCTCGGAGATGTTGTCGTACGGCGCATACGCTTCGATGTTGCAGAGCTTCCGGAAATCGCATGTTGCGTGCGACGCATGCCCCGCCCCTCCGCCCGATCCGAGAAGGAAGAGTCTCCCTCCTCTATCCCGAACCCCCACGAGCCGGTCGACGACGCTTTCCACCTCCGCGGCATCAATTCGCCGTGCCATCTCGGCGGTTTCATCCAGAAAGACTCGCGAAAAATCCATATCCACTCCTCAGTTGAGCTCGTATGCCTTCGGCTTCGTTTCGGGAACGATCGCCGAGAGATATCGGCGTGCTTCGTCCGTCGCCGAGTATGTTTCGGACGAATAGAGACGCTCGTCGAGCGTCCGGTAGAAACTTTTGATCGACTTCGCGCCCGGGAGCGGGATTTTGGTAACTCCGAATCCAGTCGCGGTCTTCCGGACTGCGAGAAACGTGTGGCCTTCACACCTGCCGGCCAGCCACGCGGCCGCCCGCGCTCCCAGTTTCCGCGCGACCGCAAGGTCGAGCGAGCAGGGGGCCCCGGACCGGTAGAGGTACGAGGGGTTGACGGAGTTCACGTTTCGCGTGTCGAAGTTGCTTTTCAAATCCTCCTTCATGCGCCGCGCGAGGAGATCGGCAGAGCCCTTGAACCGGGGATGTCCGAAATCATCATGTTCAGAGGCATCGGCGCTTAAGTAGCTTCCGTCTTTCCAGCGTGCTCCCTCCGCGACGACGACGATGAGGTGCTTCTGTTTCCGGTACCGCTCCGCCGCCTTTTCCAGGAACCGACCGTAGTCGAGGCCGAACTCCGGGACAATGATAAAGTCCGGGCGGCCCATGGAGGAGGAGAGCGCGAGCCAACCCGCGTGCATTCCCATCGACTCCACAACGATCAGCCGCTCGTGCGAATAGGCAGTCGTGCGGAGGCCCTCATTCATACTCACAAAGGAGGCAATCTTGCGTGCCGCCGTCGGGTACCCGAGGGTGAAGTAGTTGACAAACTCAAGGGCCGGTTTCCGGCCGGTTGACGTCCTGATTTCGCCGACATCGTTATCGATGGTCTTCGAGATGAGAGCGAGCGGCACGTCCTCCAGCGCAGCGGCATTCGAGAGCGTATCCTCTCCACCGATGACGATCAACCCCGAAACCCCAAGCCGCCTGAGGTTCCCGGCCGCCTCTTCGGGAGCTCCGGGGATCGCCACGAGGTTGACCCGGGAAGAGCGAAGAACCGTTCCCCCCGTTTGCGGATCGAATGTCGCTCTGGAGAGGTCGACGGTTTTGCCCTCCAGCACCCCCTGCCACCCCCTCTCGAAGCCGACAAGATCCACTCCATTGCGTATCGAGGCATCCCGTGCCGCGGCGATCGCGCCGTTAAGAGGCGGCACGTCTCCGCCCCCTGTCAGGATCCCGATTTTTTTCCTGCCCTGTCTGGCGATGGTCTCGCTCCGGCACTATCGTGCGTTAAGCATCACCGGGAGGTTCGTTCTGCTCGACTCGTAGATGGCTTCGACCACCTCGTTCGCCCTCAGTCCGTCGATGCCGCTCCTCACGGGCTGACGATGCTCTCCGATGGCGGAGCGGAATTCCTTCCACTCGTCGCGCCAACTCCTGTCCGGTTGTGGAAACTCAAAAGTCTCGATATCCGGTTTCCCCCCCTCCGGCTTTCGTCTCCCGGCCTCGAGGGTCTCGGTCCCGTAACTCCCTCCGAGGCCGTTCACCGCAAGGTAGCCCTCCCTCCCGAAAATCTCGAAAGAAAAAACATTCTTCCAGTTGGTCCAGCTCACATGAAATATGGCGGAGACATTTCCATCACACCGAAGCATGACAAAGGCATTATCTTCCACCTCAATATTCCAAAATTTCGTCTCGACCTTTCCGAATACCTCCCGGATGTCGCCGGCGTACCAGCGGATAAGATCGATGATGTGAACTCCCTGGTCGAGCAACTCTCCCCCGCCACAGCGCGTCTTCGAGGACCGCCACTCATGTTCCATGCCGGGGCGCGAACCGTGGCCGTAGCGGGCCCTCAGAGAAATGATCTCACCGATTCGTCCCTCGTTGAGAAGCTCTTTGGCCTTCCACAACGCGGGATGAAAAATGTGGTTGAACCCGGTTTTGAGGAGGCGGTCGCTCCGGCGGGCGGCCTCAACCATCCTTCGGGATTCAGCGGCGTTGCGTCCGAGCGGCTTCTCGCAGAGGACATGTTTCCCCGAGCCAAGCGCGGCGACGGTGATCGGTTCCAGGACGTCGTTGACGGAACTGTTGACGACCACGTCGACGTCTTTGCGGCTAACGGCGACCTCCCATTCCGTCGTCGCCTGACAGCCGAATTCCTTCGAGAAGGTGTCGGCGCGGGAACGGTCGATGTCGCAGGCGACGACGATCCTATCCTCTGCAAACTCTGAGAGGGCCGCGGCCCTTTTGCGGCCGATGAGTCCGCAGCCGATGAGCGCGACGTTCATGGTTTCCTGATAAAATTCTTGCCGTCGATGCGCCGGAGCGAAGCGATGTCCCGGTCGGAACGAAGCAACGCCCTGAAGCCCTCTTCGTTCCACGGATCCCACACGGCGGAGAGAAGCTTCCCGGTAATTCCGTCCGAACCGTCGGAGAGGAGAAAGACCGCAAGGCCTGCGGCGCGTTCCGGGTCGTCCCCCCCTTTTTCACGACGAAGTATCGCCTGCCCGTACTCGGCTCCGGAGGCTTCTTTCATTTCGAGAATCTCGTCAAGCATCCTTGTGTTGACGGCACCGGGCGAAATTGCGTTGACGTCGACTCCGGTCCCCCTCAGCTCCTCGGCGATCGTTTCAGTGAAGCGGACGACGGCGGTCTTCGAGGCCGCGTAGGCGGAAAAATTCGGCCGGGGGGAGGTCGAACCTCCTCCGGAGAGGTTGACGATTTTTCCTTTCTTTCTTGCCACCATCCCGGGGATCACGTCATGGGTGCACGCCGCGGCGCCGATGAGGTTGACCTCGATGTTGTGGATCCAATCGTGCAAGGGGACCGAATCGAACCTTCCGAGCGGCGGCTGAATGCCGGCGTTATTGACAAGGCCGTCGATGGCTCCGAACTCTTCCTCGATCGCCGTCATGACCCGGGCGACGGCGTCGATATCCGCGACGTCGACCTGGTGGCACCGATGGCCGGAGTTCTCGCCCAGAAGGGCGCGCGTCTCGAGGAGTCCGGAAGACGTTCTCGCGAGGAGAGCCAGCCGGGCCCCTTCTTTCGCCGCCGCGACCGCGATCGCACGACCGATGCCTCTTCCCGCCCCGGTCACGACGATATTTTTCCCGGCGAGCTTCATCGAAGCCGATTCATCGATTCTTTGAGCATCTCGGGCGTATCGAACGCGCTCACGTCGGAACGCTCGCGCACGCCGTACACCGGAAGGCCCTTCCTCAGCAGAGCAGGGAAGATATCGCGGCCGAAGTCGGAGTATCCCTCCGGAATTTCCTGCAGGACGCCGGGCAGGAAGTAGTAGATCCCCGCGTTCACCCAGCGGCTTTCACTTTCTCCCGGTTTCGGCTTCTCAACAAACCTGAGGACCCTTCCGTCCTCATCAAATTCCGCCACGCCACTCGACGCCGTATCGTCACGCCAATGGAAGGCGATGACGGCGAATGCCCTCCGATCCTTCGCGATCCGCTCGAGCGATTGGAGGTCGTACCTCGAGTAGTTATCGCCGTAGAGGACAAAAAAGGGGTCGCGTCCCAATGCGCTCCCAAAGTTTCTCAGCGCTCCGGCGGTCCCAAGCAATTCCGGTTCGTACGAATACTCGATCTTCACTCCCCACCGGGAACCGTCACCGCAGTACGTGCGGATAACCTCCGGGAGGTGGTGAGTGTTGATATAGAGCTCCGTAACGCCGTACGCGCGGCAGAGCGCGATGGTGTGCGCCAGGATCGGTTCGCCGTGAACCCTGATCATCGGTTTCGGCGTTGTCCGCGACAACTCTCCGAGCCGCTCCCCTTTTCCGGCCGCCAGGATGACTCCCTTCATCAGGCGATGTTTCCCTTCCGCATTTCAGCGCGCAGGAACTCAATCGATGTGCGGATTCCTTCCTCGAGACCGATGCGCGGTTCCCATCCGAGGGTACGCGCACGGGTGATGTCAGCAAGGTTGGCGAGCGCCTCGCCGGGAAGGTCGGGCTTGTAGACCGGCCTGAGGCGGCTCTCGAGAAGACGGGCGATAACGGCGAAGATTTCATTGACGGAGTAATTGGTCCCGCTCCCGAGGTTGAAGACCTTTCCGTTCGTCCTTTCATCGGTCATGCACTGAAGATGAAAGCGGTTGACGTCGTCGACGTGGACAAAGTCCCGCCGCTTTTCTCCGTTCCCATAGATCACCGGCTGTTGTGAACGGAGGAGCCTGATGATGAAGGCGCTGAAGAGCGGGGGAACCGTCCGGCGGTAATCCTGGCGGGGACCATAGACGCAGAAGTACCGGAGAGCCGTCGACGCCAGCCCGTAGTACCGTGCGTACGCTTCAGCAAAAAGCATTGTCGCGGATTTGCTCACCGCGTAGAAGCTCTGCGGATGGACCTCAGTCTCGGGGGTCGGCAACACCGCGCTCCCCTCGTACATCGCGGAGGATTCCGCGTAGATGATCTTCTTCACCCCTCCCCGACGGGCTGCTTCGAAAACGTTGACAGTGCCGTGGACATTCGTGTCCGCGGTATCGACCGGGTTCTCCTGACAATCGACGATGCTGTTCTTTGCGGCGAGGTGAAAGACGTAGTCGACGCCGCGGAAGAGGCCATAGATCTCCTTCCCCCGGATGTCGAGCTGATGGAATTCCACCTCCGGGGGGACCTGATCGCGAAGACCGTAAGAGAGGTTATCGACCCCGACGACGCGGTAGCGTCCGTCGGAAAGAAGCCTGTCGGCAAGGTTGGAACCGATGAACCCCGCGACGCCGGTGATCAGGACGGTCGTCATGCCGGACGTTCTCCGCGATGTTGTTCGTACCATGCAATCGTCCGGCGGACACCTTCTTCGAGCGATATCTTCGCCCGCCAGCCGAGAGAGTGAATCTTACGGACATCGAGGAGCTTGCGCGGGGTTCCGTCGGGTTTCGACGAATCGAGGTCGATCCTCCCGCGGAAACCCACTTCCCTCCCGATGAGCCGGGCAAGCTCCAGGATACTGACATCCTCGCCGGTGCCGATGTTGATGATCTCGCCGCTGTCGTACTGTTCCATGAGGAAGAGACAGGCATCGGCCATGTCGTCGACGTAGAGGAACTCGCGCCGCGGAGTCCCGGTGCCCCAGATGACCACGGAAGAGGCGCCTGTCCGTTGCGCCTCCTCGAACTTGTGGATCAAAGACGGGAGGACGTGGGAAGTCAGCGGATCGAAACTGTCGTTCGGCCCATAGAGGTTCGTCGGCATGACGGAGATGAAATGCGTGCCGTACTGCTTGTTGTACGATTGGCACATCTTGATGCCGGCAATCTTTGCGACGGCGTACGCATCGTTCGTCGGCTCGAGCTTTCCGTCGAGGAAGGAGTCCTCGTTGATCGGCTGGGGAGCGAACTTCGGGTAGATGCAGGAACTTCCGAGGAAGCAAAGCTTCCGGACCTTATGGAGGTAGCAGGAGTGAATGATGTTGTTCTGGATCTGCAGATTGTCGTAGATGAATTCCGCCGAGTACGCGTCATTGGCGTAGATCCCCCCGACGCGCGCCGCGGCGAGGAACACGTACTCCGGTTTCTCCCCGGCAAAGAACTTTCCCACCGCTGCCTGGTCTTCAAGCTCCAGCTCGGCGTGCGTCCTGCCGATGACGTTGGTGAAGCCTTTCGCCTTCAGGGCCCGCACAATGGCCGACCCGACAAGTCCGGTGTGGCCGGCGACGTATATTTTGGATGAAAGGTCCGTGGGGGTGTGGGTTCGGAGTTATGGGTTCGGAGTTCTGAGTTCGGAGTTCTGAGTTCTGAGTTCGGAGTTCTGGGTTCGGAGTTATGAATTCGGAGTTCGGAGTTCTGAGTTATGGGTTCGGAGTTATGAGTTCGGAGTTCTGGGTTCTGAGTTCTGAGTTATGGGTTCGGAGTTATGGGTTCGGAGTTCGGAGTTGTGAGTTCTGAGTTATG
>DATJQP010000110.1:0-2472 GCA_035505655.1 Bacteroidota bacterium | reverse complement strand
CAGATGTCGGCCTCCTCGCTGAAAGGAACGATGTCGTAGCCTCGCTCGAGGAATTGCCGTTCGAGGCTGGCCGTCTCTGCATAGTTCAGCTTGCATCCGAGCGTATGGAATGCGACTCTTTTCATCGCGAGACGAACATTCCTTCATAAAAAGAAAGAGTCCCGTGGTGCGGGACTCTCTCCGGTGTGTCAATCGTTATGAGCGAACTGCCGCTTCCGTCGACGCAGGCTTCTGCTCGCCCGGGGATGAAGAAAGCGAATCCTTCAGCGTGATCGGAGGAAGCTTATGCTTCGACACGTAATCGTCGACGAGCTTCTGCTCCTTCCCCCTGAGATATTCGACCACCGAAAGGACGATTTTCTTGCTGTCGCGGTCAAATTCAATCACCGAGAGCGGCAGGAGATCTCCGAGTTGAAAGGCCTCGGCGATGTTCCTGATAGGAGTTTGCGACAACTGGGAGAGTGGAACGAATCCGTCCACGCCGAGCGGCAACTCCACGATAACGCCCTTCTCAATGATGCGAACGACCTTTCCCTCGACCTCGGTGCCCACCTTGTAGGAACTCGAGAAGGCTTCCCACGGATTCTCGTTGAGCTGCTTGTGGCCGAGCGAGATTCTCCGCTGATCGACGTCCACTCCGAGGATGATGACCTCGATGGAGTCTCCCTTCTTCACGACCTCGCCGGGATGGCGGATCTTCTTCGTCCATGAAAGATCCGAGATATGGATGAGGCCGTCGACGCCCTGTTCGAGCTCGACGAAGACCCCGAAGTTCGTCAGGTTCCGCACAATGCCGGTATGGCGCGATCCGACAGGATACTTCTGGAGGAGCGAGAGCCACGGATCCGGCTCAAGCTGCTTGATGCCGAGCGAGATCTTCTTGTTATCCTTGTCGAGCGAGAGGATGATCGCGTCGATCATCTGCCCCATCGAAACGATCTGCGACGGATGCTTGACGTGCTGAGTCCAGCTCATCTCCGAAATGTGAATGAGGCCTTCGATCCCCTTCTCGATTTCGATGAATGCACCGTAATCGGTGAGGGAAACGACTTTACCGTTCACCTTCGTTCCGACGGGATACTTGTTTTCGATATTCTCCCACGGATGGCGCTGGAGCTGTTTGTATCCAAGCGAGATACGCTTCTTTTCCTGATCGAAATCGAGAACGACGACGTTGATCGTCTGGTCGAGCTTCACGATCTCCGAGGGATGATTGACCCGTCCCCACGAAAGGTCCGTGATATGGACAAGGCCGTCGACTCCGCCGAGGTCGATGAAGACGCCGAAATCCGAGATCGCCTTGACCGAACCCTCGAGGATCTGGCCCTTTTCCAGGCTGCTGAGGATAGCCTTCCGCTGATCGGCCATCTCCTCCTCGACAAGGATCTTGTGGCTCACGACGACGTTTTCCGAGGGATGGTTGATCTTCACGACGCGGAAGTCCATTTCCCTTCCGATAAGAGCGTCGAAATCCCTGATCGGGCGAACGTCGATCTGCGAGCCGGGAAGGAATGCATCGATCCCCATGAGGTCGACGACAATGCCCCCCTTGATACGGCGCAGACAGCGACCCTTAAGCACTTCACCGGTTTCGAACGAGCGCGTGACACGTTCCCAGATGCGCATGAAATCGGCGCGCTTTCGGGAGAGGACAAGCTGACCCTCTTTGTCCTCGATGCTCTCGAGATACACCTCGACTTCGTCGCCGATTTTGACGTCACTGATATTGGGGAACTCGTTGACCGGCACCGTTCCTTCCGATTTGAAGCCGATGTCGAGCGCTACCTCGTTCTCACCGATATGGACGACGCGGCCCTTGACGATTTCGCCCTGAGAGATCTTCCCAAGGGTTCTTTCGTAGAGCGCAGCGAATTCTTTGTATTCCGATTCCGAGTATCCTTTTTCCTCCTGGAATGCGGGCTGGGGGACATTGGTTCCTTTGGACATTACAACTCCTTAAATCCTTACAGCGGACAAGACCTCTCTGCGGAACACGGGCCGGCGCTGTCATCAAGCGCCGCGGTGAACTGACGCGGGAGGCTATTGATAGGTGATGAAATCAGTTAATTGTGATGACGTTGAAACACTCATTGACGGGCGATTCCGTTTTCAAGAGCGGTCTTCACGCGCTCCATGAGCCATTGTGGAGTCGACGTTGCCCCGCTGATGCCGACGGTCTCGGCCCCCTCGAACCACTCCGCCCGGAGTTCCTTCTCATCTTCGACGAAATAGGTCCTCGGATTCTCTTCCTTCGCAATTTCGTAGAGCACCTTCCCGTTGGAGCTCTTTCTTCCCGCCACGAAGATCATGACGTCGTTCAAACGGGAAAACTCGCGCAGTTTCTTGTCCCGGCCGGAGACCTGTCCGCAAATCGTGTCCTTGGCGTGAAAATCGATCGCCATCTCCTCGAACGTCCCGACCTCAAACTCAGCCTTGATCCGCGCCCTGATCTCATCGCGGAGCGCGTAGAAC
>DATJQP010000109.1:0-26489 GCA_035505655.1 Bacteroidota bacterium | reverse complement strand
TCCCTCAATTCCTCCGGCAGAGGGACCGCTGCCGGGTGCCGGCCTTATAAGCTTGCCAAGATAGACTCCGCCAAACGCCGGCAGGAATGCGACAAAAGATCCGACGCCGTCCGAAATTAGGAGGTCACTCTGATGAGTGGCTCCGATCCAAAGGAACTGAGAAAGGGGAATGAACGCGCCCATGACGATGGCGTACTTCCACTCACCTTCGCGGACGACATAACCCAGCACGAACCCCAACAAGAGAAGGAGGAGAACGGGGAACTGCGGTTCGGTGGTCCCAAGGTTGATGAACCCGGCCAGCCATCCAAAAAAGAGAGAGACCATAAGCCCGAAAAGGGGGGGGCGCAGGTAGATGGTCACGACTCCGGCAAGGAAGAGGAATGCCAATCCGTTGAAACCGACCATGGTGAAGAGCAGCTTTGTGGGCATCGTCGCTAGTCCTTTTGATAATTGGTATGGTACTGGTCCGTCATAGACTCCTACTTGCTTCTCCGGATCAGCTTTTCAAGTGCGTCAAGATGCTCGGCGAATGCTCTTCTCCCGGCAGGTGTCGCGAAGTAAGTCGTGAGAGTTTTCTTCCCGACAAATCTCTTCTCGATTCTTATGTACTTGTTTTTCTCGAGGGTCGCGGCGTGGGTGGCCAGGTTCCCGTCGGTAAGCTTGAGCATCTCTTTCAGCGTGTTGAAGTCCGCGGAATCGTTCACGACGAGGATCGACATCACCGCAAGGCGGATGCGGTTTTCGAACGCCCGGTTGAAGTTTTCGACGATCGTCGTCACTTTTCGTACTTCAGATACATGGCGGCCCCATAGACGATGTGGAGGAGACCAAATCCCACTCCCCACAACAGCAGCCCGAAGTCGGGCCAGTAGGAACCGCACAGGCCGAGCAGCAGCTGGCAGTAGCCTAGGGCCCGTATTTCCTTGAGGGTATACTTGCTCGAGTTGAGAAGGGCAAGGCCGTAAAAAAGGAGCATCGAAGGAGCGATGAACCAATAAAGATCGTGGAGCACGAGGGCGTAGCAAAACCCTCCCCCGGCGGCAAGCGGGACAGAGAGACTGATGACGAGATGTTTTGCGGCGGGAGTCCAGATCGGAATCTTCTTCTTTAACGCCATCTTCGTAGAAAAATAGACCGCGAGGCCCAGCGCAAGGATCAGGGTTACGACGGCCTGCAGAGAGTATTCCGCGAGAGTCCGTTCCCACGGGTGAGCCATCTCCTGCCGGGCGATGAAATAGGCGGCGATCCCCACGGTTCCCGCACTCACGCCGGAGAGTCCGCTGAGGGAAAGAAACTTCGTGGAATGTTCCATGAGGGAGCGGATTTCAGAGAGATCGTTGAGCCGTTCGTCAACGGAGTTCATGCCGTCACCTGTATTTGTTGATCGCCGACGCGCTATACATTTTGATGAAAAGCACTTTGCAGTACAAAGTTAATGGACGTCGAAATCAATGTCAAGTGAAATCGTTGTGGATGGAAGTGATTTGCCTGGCCGCGGCGCGACGGAATTTCAGCTGCTGTGGTCGAGCGCTCGCCGGAGGTCATAGATAATGTCCTCCGCTTTTTCGAGTCCGAACGAGAGCCTGATCCCCCCTGGGTCTATTCCCCGCTTCAACTGCTCCTCCGGAGGGATGCTGGAATGGGTCATCGACCCCGGATGCTCGACGAGGGTCCGGATTGTCCCCAGGCTCACCGCCAGCGTGATCGTGTACGAATGCTTCGCGATGAAGTTCACCACCCTGTCTGCTTTCCGCCTCCTCTCAAGCGCAGTCTTCCCCTTCGGGATAAAATAGAGAAGGGTTCCCGGCGCGAACTTGCCGTCGTAGTCGACGAGCTGGGAATGTGCGAGCGATCGCTGCGGAAATGTGTCGAGCCCGGGGTAACTCACGAGCCCGATCCGTTTGTCATGTTCGAGAGCTTCCGCGACTTTCTGGGCTGTCTCGATCTGCCGGCGAAACCGGACGGCAAGGGAAGGGAGCCCGTAGACAAGGATCGGCCACGCGCTTTTCGTCGCGAGTACTCCTCCAAAGTCTTTTCTATAGAGCATGAGGTGATCGTAACTCCATTGCGGACCGACGACGACCCCGCCCATGTCCGTGCTGAAACCGCAGAGACCCTTCGTGAGAGAGTCGACGACAAAATCGACCCCGAGCGAGATCGGACGCTGGCAGAACGGGGTCGCAAAGGTATTGTCGACAACGGTGAAGATGCGGTGCTGCGGTGAACGGTGCGCGTTGTGATGCCTGGTGAGCGCCACCACCTTCTCGATATCAATGAGCTCCATCGTCGGGTTCACGGGCGTCTCAAAGTAGAGAATGCGGGTTTGGGGAGAGATCGCGTGACTAAGAGCCTTCGCATCGTTGAAATCCACCCAGGTCACCTTGATCTTGTATCGGGGGTACCAATTTTTGAGGAGCGAATAGGTGCATCCGTAGAGCATCTTGTGAGCGATGATCTCGCTTCCGGTTCCTGCAAGCACGCCGAACACTGCGGAGATAGCAGCCATTCCGGTTGAGAAGGTGATCGCACATTCACCTCCCTCGGCCATGGCGAGGTTCTCTTCAAGGATTTCTTTGTTCGGCTCCCCCAGTCTGTCATAGATATAGATCGGCGCGCGGGATTTCACTTGAAAATCGTCGCCGTGATGTGCGAACTCGATAAAGCCCTTTGCTCCCCGTTTCGTGGTGTCAAGCCGGTAGGTTGAAGAGGACGAGAGGGGCGGAATGAGATGATGGCTGTAGTCCCACTTCGTCGTGAACGGTTTTCCGTAAATGAGGCGTGTCTCCGCCGAGTAGGCTCTCTCTTTGACTCTCTTTTTCATGAGCGATCTCCTTCGAGGAATCAAGGGACTGTCTGGGTTTCTTGCCCGTGTGAGGAAAAATCCGGAAGCCGTCGGCTTCCATCGGGACGGGATTATTCTCAAAAGGACGAATCTCTTGCCAATTTCGATAAGGCCATATACACCGTTTGTCGGAAGGGCGAATCGTCGTTGGTATGAAGCCCGTCTCTTGAGAACTCTCTTACTGAAACCTCACACGAGCGCTGTTCCGCTGAAGATTCACGGACCAGCATCTTTGGCCGGACGTACAGCAAGTTCTGTACCAGATACCGATCCATCTTCACACCGTAACGGGACTAAAACAGAACAGCCGCAAAGGCATATGCCCTGGCGGCTGTCACGGTCCAACGTGGCGGACATCCTCCATCCACAACGGTCACGACAAGCTCCGTTCTTCTGGAGGCACTCTCCCCTAACGGGTATCTATTTGTTTCCCCTCGCCCCGAGCTGCCGATCCATCATGATGATACTCACCGGAGCATCTCCGATCATCTTCAATTGCTCAAGGATATCCGTCGCGCTCTTTTCCTCCTCCAGCTGCTCGGTGATGAACCACTGAAGCATGATCTGGGAAGGATAATCCTTTTCTTTCACCGCCAGTTCGTAGAGCTTGTTGATCGACGCTGTTACCTTCTGCTCATGCTCCAGCACCTGCTTGAAAACGTCCGACGGCGATTTGAACTTGGTCTGCGGCTTCTGGATCGCTTCGACCTCGACGTGTCCGTTCCGCTCGATGATGTATCCATAGAACTTCATCGCATGGCCATATTCCTCACCGCTCTGGACCTTCATCCAGCTTGCGAAACCGGGGAGGTTTGACTCCGCGAAGTGGGATGACATCGCGAGATAAAGGTAGGAGGAATAGAGCTCCTTGTTGATCTGCTCGTTCACTGCATCCTGCATCGCCTTGCTGAGCATGGCGCTTTCCTTTCATGGTGGTTGAGTACGCCTGGGATAGTGGCATCCACAATATACAAAACGAGCCGGACGAATGCACCTCAAGCCGGGCAAGCAGCGGCTGATTCCATCACCGGGGTCCTCTCTGGGGGCGTCCCGTCAACTCTAGCCCCAGAGCACGAGCCCTTGCCTCGACGGGTTTTCGATCTCAGGATGTTGCGGAAGAATCCGGATCGTATACCCGTGCCTTCCGCTCGATTCCGACTTGATTGTCCCGATGAACTCATAAGTGGTTCCCTTCGGTCCTCCTGCGGAACCCATCCTGACAACCTGGGGATTGATGATCTCTCCGTCGGCGTCGAGCGGCCCGTGATACAGCTCGACCGAGACGTCTGCGGGGACAAGCTTGCCCAGCTCAACGGTGGCCCGGACTTCGAGCGATTCGCCCACCTTCATCCCCTTCTGTCCGTCCGAACGGATCGCAATGAGTTTCACCGCTTGCCAGCCGGTCTGCAACTTGCTCCTCCATGCGGCGACCGATTTCGCTCCCTTGAGTTTGTCCGCAGTGAGGCTCTGGTAGTGCGCATGAGCCGAGAGATAGTACTCTTCGGTATACTGTCGCACCATCCGATTGGTGTTGAATACCGGGCAGATTTCCCGCATGGATGTCTTCATCTTGCTGATCCAGGCACGCGGGAGACCGTCTCCCCCCCGGTTGTAGAAGAGAGGGACAAGCTCTTTTTCGAGGAGATTGTAGAGGGCGTTCGATTCAACCTCGTCCTGGTAATTCTCGTCGCCGTATTCCTCTCCCCTTCCGATGGCCCATCCGGTGTTCGCGTTGTAGGCCTCGACCCACCATCCGTCGAGGACGCTCAGATTCAGGGCGCCGTTGACGGCGGCTTTCATCCCGCTCGTTCCGCTTGCCTCGAGAGGACGCCGTGGAGTGTTGAGCCAGACATCGACACCTTGAACGAGGTACCGGGCGACAACCATGTCATAATCCTCGATAAAGACGATCCGGTGCCTCACCTCGGGCTGTCTCGCGAAATGAAGAATCTGCCGGATCAACTCCTTCCCCGGATTATCCATCGGATGGGCTTTACCGGCGAAGATGATCTGGACGGGTCGTTCCTTGTTGTTGAGGATTTTTATCAACCTCTCCGGGTTGCGGAGGAGGAGTGTCGCGCGTTTATAGGTCGCATAGCGGCGGGCGAAGCCGATGGTGAGAGCGTCCGAATTGAGGACTTCGGCTCCCTGGGCCACCTCGGTTCGGAGCGCTCCCCTCGACTCGAGCTGAACCCGAAGCCGCTCGCGGGCGAAGGCCACAAGGCGCTCGCGACGGCGCTCGTGCGTCCGCCATAGCTCTTCATCGGGGATGCGATGGACAAAGCTCCAGAGTGCGTTCTCGTTCATGTCCTCCCTCCATCGCGGTCCCAGATATCTCTCAAAGAGCCCGGCCATATCCCTGCTTACCCACGAGGGGGCGTGGACGCCGTTTGTGATCGATCCGATGGGGGTATCGCTCAGGGGGATCCCGGGCCACACATTCTGCCACATGGCGCGGGAGACTTCACCGTGAAGTCTGCTTACGCCGTTGCTGTAGGCGGACATCCTGAGGGCGAGGATCGTCATGCAGAAGTCTTCATTTTCATCGGCCGCGTTCCGGCGTCCGAGGGCGAGGAATTCCTTCCGCGTCAGGCCGCACTTCTTTATGAAGTCGCCGAAGTACTTGTCCATGAGCTGCGGCGAAAAGTAGTCGTTGCCTGCCGGCACCGGCGTATGAGTCGTGAAAACGGTCCCGGCGGTCGCCGCTTCGCGCGCTTCGGCAAAGGAGATATTGTTCTCTGCCATAAGCTGACGACACAGCTCAAGGGAGAGGAACGCGGAGTGCCCTTCGTTCATGTGGCACACCGTCGGACGCATGCCGATAGCACAGAGGGCACGGTAGCCCCCGACGCCGAGCATGAGCTCCTGCTTGATCCGAAGCTCACGATCTCCTCCGTAAAGCTGATCGGTGATATCCTGATCCTCCTGCGAATTGACTGGGATGTTGGTATCGAGGAGTATCACCGGAATACGCCCCACCTGGACGCGCCAGAGCTGCGCGACGACATTCCGCCCCGGGAGTTCCACGCTCACCGTGACCGGTTTATCGTCCTTATCTCTTTCGATTTGAATCGGGAGCGTGTAGAAATCGTTCTCTGGATGCCGTTCCTGCTGCCATCCGTCGGCGCTAAGGTATTGGCTGAAATAGCCCTGTTGGTACAGGAGGCCGACGCCGATGAGGGGAACGCCGAGATCGCTCGACGATTTCACGTGATCTCCCGAGAGGATGCCGAGTCCTCCTGAATAATTCGGAAGGCACTCGGTCAAGCCAAATTCCGCAGAGAAATAGGCGACGGTCGGCTTTTCCTTTCCGTGCTTCTTCTGGTACCACGTTGCGCTCATATCGAGGTACTGACTGTACCGATCCCATGCCCGGTCGAGTTCGCCGAGGAACGCCTCGTCGCGCGACAAGGTATTGAGGCGCGCCTGTTTGATCGCGCCGAGCATCAACACGGGATTGTGGTGCGATGCCTCCCACAGATCGGTGTCAAGGCGCATGAACAGTTCGAGCAATTCGTGGTCCCATACCCAGACGAGGTTGTAGGCAAGGGCATAGAGTCGTTGAAGGGGTTGGGGGAGAGAAGGAGCAATCGAATAGGTGAAAATCGGACGAGTCATACTTCCTCCGTCATCGGCTTGGAAAAGATGTTCGCGGTCTGGATGAGCTCCTGGCTATTTCAGTTCTTCGAGCGGTGCACCATCGACGGTGCGCGGATATTCTATCGTTAGCATGCGGGAAATCGTCGGGGCAATATCAACAGTGTGCACTTCACGCGGGATCGATCTGAACGGCAACCCGTCTCCCCAGAAGAGTATCGGAACATGCGTGTCGTATCTGTAGACCGATCCGTGCGATGTGCCGGTCTCCGAGTTCTCAATAAGGTAGTTCTCGCGGTATCGAACCTGGAAATCCTCTCCGCGTGGAGCATAGTAGCTCCGTCTGAACTCTCCGAGATAGGGTCGCGGAGGAGCACCCGGGCCCGCAAGTTCGCGGCGGAAGTAGACATCCGCCACGCACGGAATGCTCTTCATCGCTTCGCCGACACGCTTTTCGAGCATGAGGCTGTCCCTCCCCGCACGGAGCGCGGCGGAATAGTTCAGGAATCCCTGTTCCTGAAAGAGAGGCTCCTTCATCCCCCACTCCTGCCGGATTGCTGCGTCGATTGAATCCATCACCGGTTTCAGCTCGGCCCGGAACAAGACCCGATGCGCCTCGGTGTGCCCGTATTTGACCAGATACTCCGGCAACGGCATGACGCCGTGGTCCGCGCTGAGCGCAACGAGCACCTTCGCACGTCCAAACGTCGAATCAAGAAAAGCTAGGAACCGCCCGAGCGCGAGGTCGAGTCGGAGAAAATGGTCCATGATCTCATGCGAATTCGGGCCGAAGGCGTGGCCGATGTAGTCGCAGTCGGAAAGGCTGATACAGAGAATATCCGGAACTCCCCGCCGACCAAGCCGTTCTTGCACGATTGCCTCGCGGGCAAAATCGAGAACAAGAAGATCTCCGTACGGGGAAGTCAGGATCTGCTCATTCTTCTTCGACGGAGAAAACCGATGGGGGAACGCGGACGATCCATCCCACTTCGCCTCCGCAGGAAAGTCATCAGGTCCTTCCTTTTCATAGACGCTGTCGGAAAGGAGCTTCGTCCAGGCATCGGGGACGTTGTTGCGCACCCACTCTGAGCCGTTAAAGCGCTCCACCCATTCCGGAAGGTCGCGCGTGTAGTAGTCCGATGTCACCATGTGACCGTTCGTCTTCTTGTACCAGAATGCGTAATCGGGGTGCTTCCCCCCCATGAGGATTGCCGCACGATCCTTCCCGGAGACAGCGATAACCTTCGAGGCCGGCGATGCGGCTTTCAACCAGTCCCCCACTCCGGTTACAAGCAAATTCTGGGGAGAGGATCCCCCCCCCTCGCCGTCAACCCCGAGTGCCGAGGAATCCTCGACGCAATAGACCCGCTTTCGCGTGATCGGGTTAACCCACTCGTTCTCCATGATCCCGGAGGTTGAGGGGTAGCAACCCGTGCCGAGAACCGAATGCCCCAGGCATGTGACGCTTGAGGCGTAGTTCAGCGTGGCGTCGGTGTACCTCGTCCCCTCATTCATGAGAGACCTGAACCCCCCGGTGAAATACTGAGAATAGCGGTCCAGGTAATCATCACGCATCTGATCGACGGAGATGTAAACGACGAGACGCGGCGGGTCGTTGGCGATCGCAGGGAAGGCCAAAACAAGCAATGAGAAAGCGGAGAGAAGGATTCGTGTGCGCATTCGGGCGGAGAGGAGAGTAATCTCTTTGAAGGATTAGGCAAAGATACAACAAAGTTCCCTCGATAGAAAGTCTGTTCCGAAATTTCGATTTTTTAGTTATCTTAGAGCCAGTACTTTCGAACAACCCTTCACCATTCCAGGATCGACATGCGCAGATATCGTTCGGGCATTTTTGCCGCAATTTTCGGCCTTCTCTTCGTCGTTTCCACCCAGCTCCTTCCTCAACAAAAAAAGATCACGATTCTCCACACGAACGACATCCATGCGAATTTTATCCCCCACGAAGCGACATGGATACGGACGAACCCGAAGCCGATGGTTGGAGGATTCAACGAACTTTCCTTCGCCGTCGACAGCCTTCGCCGTCTCGACGGGACGACTCTTCTTCTTGACGCGGGGGACGTGATGACGGGAAATCCGATCACCGAGTATCCGTACCATGGAGCATTGGGGGGAGCCCTCTTCGAGATGATGAACATGGTTGGATATGAGACCTGGTGTCTCGGCAACCACGATTTCGACCTGGGGCAGAAGAACCTCGTCCAACTGACCCGGATCGCATATTTTCCGACCGTCTCCGCCAACGTTGTCGACACACTGAACGGCTATCCGGTCAATAATAGACCTTATGTGGTGATTCAGAAAGGGGGGCTGAAGATCGGGATCATCGGCCTCATGTCCCGGGAACTGCATGGCCTCGTGAACGAGCAGAACCTCGAGGGAATCAAGGTTCTGCCGCCGGTTTCAACGATGCAGCACTTCATCAACGAGCTTTCACCTCAGACCGACCTCGTCATCGCCCTGACGCACGAAGGGGTCGAGGACGACTCCCTCCTTGCCACAAAAGTTACGGGCCTCAACGTCATCGTCGGAGGACATTCGCACACGAGGCTGAAGCAGCCGAAGTTCGTGAACGGCGTCATCATCGTTCAGGCGGGAACTGCCGCGGAATACCTTGGCGTCCTCGACCTGACCGTGGAGAACAAAAAGGTGATCGCGTACAACGGATCACTCATCCAGCTTTGGTTCGACAGCGCACGTCCGAAGACGCGACTCTCGGAGTTCATCGACTCCGTCCAGCGCGGGATCGAGACAGATTACAGCAGGGTCATCGGCACCCTCAAGTCCGATTGGGTCCGGGACGACAACGGCGAATCGGGGATCGGAGATTTCATTTCGGACGCCCAGCGGGAGGATGCAAAGGCGGACGTAGGCTTCATGAACGATTTTGGAATCCGCAAGAACCTCAGCGCCGGGCCCATATCCAAGAAGGACATCTTCGAGATCCTTCCGTTCAGAAACATCCTCACAACGTTTCCGCTGACCGGCAAGGAGCTCAGGACGATCGTTATGAACTACATCGACGAGCACCTGAAGATCCAGACCTCGGGGATCGAGTGCGAGTGGAAGCGGGGAGCGGACGGGAAGAATGAGATCGTCAAGCTTGTAGTCAACGGAAAACCCTTCGACGAAAGCGCCACGTACCTCGCGGCGGCGAGCGACTATTTTGTCGGGGAGGCAAAACATTACCTCGGCATGGAGGTTGCCCATTCCACCTTCCTGCAAAAGACGGTTTTCGATTCGATTGAGAAGAAAGTGGAGCGGGAAAAAGTCATTGAATCAAAGGTCGAAAACAGGATACGGGAAGTGAAGTAACGTCATCGGGAGGCCCGCGCCGGATCCTCGTCGCCCAATTCAGAAGGAACCATCGCATGAACGACAAACATTTTCCGATCCTCATCATCACCGGCCGCCCCGCAGCCGGCAAATCCGAGGTCATCGACTTCCTCAAAAAGGCCGACCCGAAAGAGCGGGAGGAGAAGTTTCACATCGGGGATTTCGAGGAGCTTGACGATTTCGTCTATGTCTGGGAAACGTTCGAGACCGACGACATCCTCTCGAAACACGGCAAAACGCGGAAGTGGACCGACAAGAAGTATTGGTTCAAGGACGAGTTCATCTGGAACGTTTACATCGAGCGGATCAGCCTCGAGTACCGGAAGAAGCTTGCCCGGAACGCGGCGTACCACGAAAAGATGACGACGCTCATCGAATTTGCCCGCGGCGGTAAGAACGGAATCCACGAAGCGCTCAGCTACCTTCACGACGACATCCTCAGCCGGGCCGCACTGATCTACATCCGCGTTTCCTACGAAGAGTCGGTACGGAAGAACCACCGTCGTGCCAGAAAGGGACAGGAGGATTCCATCCTCTACCATTCCCTCCCCGATGAGAAGATGGAGTACTATTACAAAACGAATGATTGGGGGAAGCTCGAGAAGAAGGACCCGAACATCATCAAGGTGAGAAACTTCAAGGTTCCCTACGCCGTCTTCGAGAACGAACCGGAAAAGACCCTTGACCCGGCACTCATTGGCCAGGAGCTTGAGCGGGTGACGGCGAAGTTGTGGAAGGCGCGCCCCTGACGGAAGATCGTCGGAGGCGGAGAGGAGAAGTGGTAAGATCGCCGTCGTGAGACGTTACACATCCTGAAACGACGGGTAGCCGCGGTTCGATCAACGGGAAGCCCGCCCCCGCGGCACGGCGTTCCAAAGTCGTGACATCACCAATGCCCCTGCCAGGGCGAACGGAATCGGCGCCCAGTGCCAGGCCCCCCAACCCCACGTCGTCGTGATGTATCCTACCCCCACACCCACGAACGCTCCGGCAAGGTACTGAACTCCGTCGAACAAGCCCGCTGCAGTCGCCGCGGCTTTCTTCCCTCCAAAATCCATCGAGGCCGCGCCGCCGATCATTCCATGAGCTCCGTTCACAAAGAACGAGAGGACCACGAGGTAGCATGCCGCGGCCACCGGACCAAGGTTCATCGAGTCAGAGAGGCCAAAGAGTGCTAGCGTCACCGCCATTCCAAGGAATCCAAACGTGATAACCGGCGCGCGGCGTCCGCCGAACGTGCGGTCCGAAGCGATGCCGAAAACAAACCCGCCGGCGATACCGGCGAGCGCGATGCCCCAGGTCGAGATGATGTACGGAACATAGGTCGCGAAGGCTGCTCTGTTCGCTCCGTGAACGTCGACAAAATACTTCGGCCACCAGGCATCGACGACGCTGCGCCGGACGAACCCGATCATCATCGAACCAAGCGCGATCATCCACATGAGCTTCGACGCGAAGACTTTTTGAATGATGTACCGCAACGAGGACGGTTGGTCTTCGTCCCGTTCAGGTTCGTCCCCCGTGTCGAATTCGCCGTAGCCGGCCTCTTTCGGAGTATTACGCATGAAGAGAAGGTTTTCGGCGAAGAGGACCACGACGCAAAGTCCGGGGATCCAGAATGCATATTGCCAGGGGAAGACGAGAAGGATCAACGGAACTCCCTGGAACGCGAGGAGCAGGCCCATCCGGATGAGGACGCCGAAGATCCCCGCGAAAGTCCCACGTTCGCGCACGTGGAACCACTGCGCGTTGACCTTCACGATCGAAAGAGCTCCGAACGATTGAAAGAAGCCGTTAATCCCCCACACGACCGCCATCATCGTCAGGAGGGAGCCGCCGCTGAAGCCGAAGCGAAAGAGGGGCGGAGTGATGACATGCCGGGCCGCACCCGTCCCCTCCCACACCGCGGGAGAAGCGAGCGCGAAGCTCGACAAGCCGAAGAGGAAGTTCATCACCGCCACCCCCACTGCCCCGAAGAGGAATGCTTTCTTCCCCCCGATCCTGTCCGCGAAGGGCCCGTTGAGGACAACCGAGAGCCCGTAGACGAGGGGCATGAGGGTCTCGAAGATACCCAGCTCGGTGTTCTTCCATCCAAAAAGGTCCGCGAGGGTCGGTGCGACGGCGGTATAGTTATACCGCGTCATGTAGAAGACCGCATAGAGGAACCCGAGCGAAAGCCAGTTGACCACCCGCCGACGCCGAAACTCGGGAGAGACGAGAGGCCGGTCCGATCCTGTGACTGCCATAGTTCCTCTTAGGTCGATGTCGTTGCCGGGCGACTAGCCGAGAAGCGCTTCAGCTTTTTTCATGACATTCTCCACCGTGAACCCGTACTCCTTGTAGAGAACTTCGAACGGCGCCGACGCACCGAACTTCGTGATGCCGACAACGACGCCCGAATCACCGACATACCGTTCCCAACCGGTCGGGACTCCGGCTTCCACGGCGATCCGCTTTTTTACCGAGGGGGTGAGTACGCTGTCGCGATATTCTTTCGGCTGACGTTCGAAGAGGTCCCAGGACGGCATGCTCACAACCCGCGCCGCCACCCCCTTCTTGACGAGAAGCTCGTAGGCACCGAGAGCGAATTGCACTTCGGAGCCGGTTCCGATGAGGATGATTGATGGCTGAGAGGAGCTCTCGGCCAGGACGTACGCTCCCTTCACAAGCGAAGCTGCCGGGGCGTATTTCGTCCGGTCGAGGGTCGGAACCTTCTGACGGGTGAGCGCAAGGGCGATGGGACCGGTTGTGTGCCCGATCGCGAACTTCCACGCCTCAGCCGTCTCGTTTGCGTCGCAGGGACGGAGGACGGTCAGATTGGGGATCGTCCTGAGCGAGGCAAGTTGTTCGATCGGCTGATGGGTTGGACCGTCTTCGCCGAGACCGATGCTGTCGTGAGTGAAAACGAAGACAGGGCGAATCCCCATCACTGCCGCGAGCCGTATGGGAGGACGCATGTAATCGGAGAAAACCATGAAGGTCCCTCCGTAGGGGATGAGTCCGTCAGTAAGAACCATCCCGTTCATCACCGAACCCATCGCATGTTCCCGAACACCGAAATGGAAATTTCTTCCACCATAATTCCCGGGCTGAAACTCCCCGAGATCCTTCAGAAGCGTATTATTGGAGGGGCGCAGGTCCGCCGATCCGCCGAGGAGCGTCGGGAGGTGCGGAGCGATAGCGTTGAGGATCTTCCCCGATGCCTCGCGGGTAGCCATCCCGGCCTCGGGTCCGAACTTGGGAAGGGCATTTTTCCATGCTTCGCCGAAATTGCCCCGGCGGACGTTTTCCAGTTCCGCGGCCAACTCCGGATGAGCCGATTTGTACCGAGCGAATTTCTCATTCCATTCCTGATCGGCCTTGGCACCACGGTCGAGGGCCTTACGAAAATGCGCCAGGGCCTCGCCGGGGATGTAAAACTGCTTCGAGGGATCCCACCCGTACGCCTGCTTCGTCAGTTTCACTTCCTCTTCGCCAAGCGCTGTGCCGTGCGCCTCTCCGGTGTCGTGCTTGTTTGGACTCCCGTACCCGATGTGGGTCCGAACCGCGATGATCGAGGGACGATCGAGGACCTTTCGGGCCGCCTCAATCGCCGCAGCGATCGCCTCGATGTCGTTTCCGTCCGCGACGTGCTGGACGTGCCATCCGTACGCCTCGAACCGTTTCATCCGATCTTCGGTGAAGGCGGTATCCGTCGGCCCGTCGATGGTGATGTGGTTGTCGTCATAGAGACAGACAAGATTCCCCAGTTTCAGGTGTCCGGCAAGCGAGGCGGCTTCGGAAGAGACACCCTCCATGAGGTCGCCGTCTCCGCAGATCGTGTAGACTTCGTAGTCCACAATATCGAAGCCCGGCTTGTTGTACTTCGCGGCGAAATACTTCTGGGCGATCGCCATGCCAACGCTGTTTGCGAATCCCTGACCGAGGGGTCCCGTCGTCGTTTCCACGCCCGGAGTGAGATGGTACTCCGGATGGCCCGGGGTCTTGCTTCCGAACTGACGGAAGTTCTTCAGGTCATCGAGCGATAGATTATACCCCGTAAGGTGGAGGAGGCTGTAGAGAAGCATCGAGCCGTGACCGGCCGAAAGGACGAACCGGTCGCGGTTGTGCCAGTGAGGGTTCGCCGGATGATGTTTCAGGAACCGGTCCCAGAGAACGTACGCCATGGGGGCGGCACCCATCGGCATGCCGGGGTGGCCGCACTTTGCCTTCTGGACGCCGTCAATGGCGAGCGTCCTGATCGTATCGATACAGAGTTGGTCCAATGCTTTATCGCTCACGTAAATCTCCTGTCGGAAAAAGTGTTTGAATTTCTAAAAGACAAGTCTTCGTGCGAAGGAACAAGGCGGAGAAGGCTGTCAGAAGGATGTGCCACGATGCCCCGCGCGAGAAAGATACAGAGAAAACGGGAGAAGTAAAAGGGAGATGGAAAAAAACGTGCGGATGTGCCGGAGTCGGGGTGAACAACACGGGTTCTTGGGGGTGACTCTCGATCAGCGCTTACTCCATCAGATAGCCAGCCCTCTCAACGGCTCTCCGGGCCGCCTCGAAAGCCTTCGGATCCGGGTTGTGCGGAAGCGTGGGAACGTCTCCGGCCCCCTTCATCCGTTCAAACAATTCGGCCGACTCCGGCCCTATGAGCCCCTCGGCCGATTCATAAAGGCCTTCGACCTCCTCCTCCGCCTTATTGTGAATCGCGAGGATGGTCCTGATCGTTCGGAGAATCGCCGGAGTTGGAGGTGGAACCATGAGTGCCACGAGCGCTCCGTGGTCGAGCCGGATCTTCGGGGCGAGGGGGAGCGGGACACCACCCCGCAGCCGTTGCGTCGCCGGAAGGAGAAGCCTTTCTTCGATTCCGATGTGCCTCAGCAAACCTGCACGGAACTCGGCGAATGCCTTCTCGTCGACGCGTCCGGGGTCCGAGCCCGCCTGGTCCAGGAGCGCATCAAGTCGCCGGTGGTCGTTCGCAAGAAATGTGTAGATAGGTCCGGCCAGGTCAATCCCTTTCCCGCACGTTATCCTTTGTCTTTCACGAGGCCGTGTTCGATGGCATACCGCACGAGATGGGCGACATCGTGAACGCCAATCTTGTGCATGATGTTCGTCCGATGGGTATCGATCGTCCTCGAACTGATGAAGAGCTTCTGGGCGATTTGCTGATTCGTGTACCCCTGGGAGACGAGCTCCAGGATCTCGAGTTCGCGTGCGGTAAGGAGTGAGGCGGGAGGTGCCGAAGTTTTGGGCTGCTCGCGTCGATTGAGAAAACCCCTGACGATGAGTTCCTTGATTCGCGGGCTGAAGGTCTTCTCCCCCTTCATGATGTTTCGTACTGCGTCGATGAGATCCTGCTTTTCGGCGCTCTTGAGGAGGTATCCCTCCGCACCGAATTCGAGAGCCTGATGAACGTACTCCTCCTGCTCGTAGGCGGTGAGGATGAGGACGTGTGTTCCCGGATGTTCCGCCCGGACCGTCTTCGTCACTTCGAAGCCGGAGATGGCGGGAATAAAAAGGTCGAGGATGATCACGTCGGGATGGAATTCCTTCACCATCTTCAGTGCGGTCGGACCGTCCTCTGCCTCACCCACTACCGAGAAATCTTCCACGTCTTTGAGCTGATTCCGGATGCCAAAACGGGCGAGAGGGTGGTCGTCAACGATCAGGAGGTGGATCTTCTTCATCGGGAGGACGGAATCGCTATGTGAGAAAGGGTTGACCGGTTCTACAGGAATTGACGATGCAAAAGTACTGAGGTGCAGCGGGCAGAAGCCCGGAGCAGTCCCATCGGCGGAGCTCATGCTTTCGGCTGAACGAGCCCCTTTTCGATCGCATAACGAACGAGGTTTGCCACATCGTGAATATTCAGTTTCTGCATAATATTCGTTCGATGAGTGTCGACGGTCCGGGCACTGATGAAAAGCTTGTCGGCGATTTGCTGGTTTGTCAGTCCGTCTGCCACGAGCGCAACAATTTCCTTCTCGCGCTTCGTCAGGACGTCGTCGTCCGGTTCCGTCGGCGGCTTCTGCCCCTCCGCTTTCCGGATGAAGTTGTCGAGGATGAGCTTGGAGATGCGCGGGCTGAAGAATTTCTCGCCTTTGAGCACCGAAGCAACGGCGTCGAGCAATTCCTCTTTCTCGACGCTCTTGAGGACGTAGCCCCCCGCGCCGGAACGAATAATCTGGTACACGTAATCCTCGTTCTCGAACCCTGTGAGGATGAGGATCTTCGTCTCGGGGTGCTTTTTCTTGATGAGCTTTGTCGCCTCGATACCGGACAATCCTGGCATGAAGATGTCCATGATGACCAGGTCGGGCGAGAGCGCCTTTGTCTTGGCGATCGCGTCCTCGCCGTCCTCGGCTTCACCAACGACGACGTAGTCTTCCGACGCTTTCAACTGGTTGATCACCCCGAAGCGGACGAGGGGATGATCATCCACTACAAGGATCTTGGTCTTCTTCATGAGAGTTCGCAGGATCTGGCACGTGGCATTACTCCTCCCCGCGGCCGTCTGGGACGCACGGCTAAATTTAGGAAGTATATGTTGGATTGTCAATTGAGGGGTTGAAAGGCGGAGGGCGGGATCTTAGGGGGGAAATGAAAAGTCAAAAAGCAAAGATCAAAAATACAGAGTAAAGATCAAATATCGCGGAACACCAGGGTTCAAGCGCTGCCACGCTCCCTAATCCTTCCGGGCGACCTCAGATGCATTCCGCTGAAAATGCTCTGGAAAGCCACCACTCCAGCCGCCGTTATGATTCCGGATGCGGCCACAGGCAACGCTTCGTGAACGGCGCGTCCCGAGACCTTAACACTACCCGGGATTTCTCATCGTTCATCTTTATTCTTGCTTTTTCCTCTTTGATCTTTGATCTGCTTCAGATGGTTTCGCAGTCCTCTTCCGGAATCCATCCAATCTTGCCGTCCGCCAGGCGTATTTTCCTCCAATGGTTGACGCTGTCAAGGACCTGGACCTTTAATCCCTTGTGGAGGACAAAGAGATCGTTCCCACGACTGTCGGGGGCCGATTTGATATTCGCCGCGTCGGCCATCACGATTGCGTAGTCCGTGTTCGATTCCGAGTACGACTGCGCTGCGTACCCGGCCATGGTGAGGATGAGAAGGGCCGAAAAGACGAGCCCCGAGAAGAGCGAGATTCGCTTCTGGGCGTAGGATGGGGCGAAGAGGAAATAGGTGAATGCCCCGAGCGTAAGAATGAAGAATGCATAGACGATCCACCCCATCGTCGTGAGCGAGAAGAGCGTCGTCATCGTGTCGATCCATCGGTAGATGAAGAGCTTCGGGACGACGTCGATCTTGTCCACCACCTGAAGGTTCGCGAGTTGCAGGTTGAAAAGCACGTCGTCGTCCCGCGGAAGCAGTGCCTTCGCCCGCTCGTACTCCAGGATGGCGTTTTGAATCCGGCCGCTTTTGTAGTAGGCATTCCCCAGGTTGTAGTAGAGCTCGCCGCTCTCGTAGCCGGCCGAGACGATCTTCTCGTACTTCGCGATCGCATCCGCGTACTTCCCCTGGAGGTAGAGCTGGTTCCCCTCTTCGAAATTCTGCGACGCCTCATCCGCACGAACTCCCGCGGAGAGGAAGAGAAGGAGAATGAGAATGCCGGCGTAGCGCCTCATCTGTTCAACTCCTTTTCCGTCGCCACGATGACATTGCTCGCCATGTCGTAGATCTTGGTTTTTTCCTCCTGGGTGGCGCTCGAAGGAGCAAACCGCGCGAATTCGCACGATTCGAGGGTTTCTTTGAGCCGCGCCGACACCTCCTGGGAGATCCGTTTTTCCTCGAGGTGTTTCATGACGTTGTCGATCGAAAGCATCGAACGGTCAATGGAGAGTCTGTCCGAAACGTACGCCCACAATGCCCGCGAGGTTTCCGCATAGAAGGCTTCGGAATCCTGAGAGCCGAGCAGCGCCCGGGCATCCTTCAGCCGTTTCGTCGCGATCTTCATCGCCTTGCGCGACCGGAAGAGTGCGGCGTCCGAAAGTTCACGGAGCGATTTCTGCCGGTACGCGACGAGACCGACGAATGCAAGAAGCGGTACGATCGTGATCGCCGCCGCCGCGGGAAGCGAAAGAACGTCCTCACCTTTTTTCCGCAGACCAACACTCCCGGTCTTAATGAACCGGATGTCCTGGCTCAGGAGCTTGACGTCCTCCTTCGAAAGACCCGCCGTCACTTGTGAAGGTTCCGCGCTCCCCTTGTCGACCGTGAGGTCGAATGCGCCGGAGCGAAGCGTGACGTACTTTCCCGCCCCCGGATCGAAGTACGAGAATTCGAGCGGCGCGATCCTCTTCTGTCCCGGATACCGGGGAACGAGGAGCCACTCGAAGGTCTTCGACCCGTTCACGAAGCTCCCGCTCCGGTCGATGTTTTCGTTCACCTTCGGGTCGTACTTCTCGAACTCGCTCGGCACTTCAAGGTTCGGTGCTTCGAGGATCTTGATATTCCCGGTTCCCGCGACCGATGCCTTAAGCGTCAGCGGTTCGTTCGTCTTGACATGAGTGCTGCTCAGCGAAGCGTTGAGCGTGAACTTTCCCACCGCCCCCTTGAACGACGCGGGGACGTTGTTCTTCGGTAGAGGAAGGACCGTGACCTTCAGGGGGGCGCTTTTTACCGCGACGTTTGACGTGGTGAGGTTGTTGAAGAACGGGTCGTTGAAGAACTGATCGAAGAAATCGTTCGAGCGGCGCCGGTTCTCGATTTGAACCTGACAGACAATCTCGAACGGGTTGATCTCAAGCGTCCCTTGCTGGGTTGGAAAAAGGGCCACCTTCTTGAGCAAGCCCACCTGGTACTGCTTGCCGTTGTAGGACTCTGTCGTCAGCGAGACCTGCTGCGGGATCGTGAGATCCTCCCCCCAGAAGCCGGACATGGCTGGGAGCTTGTTGATCGTGTAATTCGTTATCCGGACCCTCGTGTAGATCTTGAAGGTCGCCGTTATCTGCTCGCCGAGGTAGACACGGGACCTGTCGACGGTAGCACGAAGGAATAGATTGTCTCCGAGTTGGACCTCTTTGTCCGGGGCGCCCCCGGACGCGGCAGGCTGCTTCGGGCTCGAAGTCCCCTTGACGACGGTGATGTCGATTGGCGAGGTCGAATATTTGTTTCCGCTGAGCTCGATCGTCGCCGAACCAATCGTGAATTTCCCGGCCTCCCTGGGTTGGAGCGTGTAGGTGTAGGTCACCGAGGATGAAACCGACCCATTGACGATCTGGACGTTTGAAGATTCATCCGGGCCGGAGAGGATCATGAATTTAGGAAGAGGGGGAAGGGCAAGATTGCGTCCTCCGTTCATCCCTCCGCCCGTGAGCATCAGCTGAAGAGTAAACTGTTCTCCGAGAGTGACCGTGGTCTTGTCCACCGAAGCCGAAAAAGAGACGTCCCCTGCGAGCGACCTGCCTTCCACCAAAAGGCAAAGCAGGGCCGCGAGGAGCAACCGCGGAATATTGTGAGTGATACTCTTCATCTGGAACCGCCGGTCTTTACCAATCCTTGTCCACGCCCGTTTTGACAACTGCTTTTCGGCGAAGTTTCTTCTGGACATCTTTCTCGTCATTTTTCAGGGCATCGAGAATCTGCTGGGCGTCCGCCTTGGACATCTGCTTCTCCTGCGGCTGAGGCTGTTGCTGCGGTTGATTCTGCTGCTGATTCTTCTGTTGATTTTGCTGCTGTTGCTTCTGCTGCTGATTCTGCTTGTCCTGATCCTTCTTCTGCTGATTCTTGTCGTTCTTATCCTGCTTCTGTTGCTGTTTTTGCTGCTCTTGCTTCTTCAACATTTCCTCGGCGTAGGCGAGATTATATTTCGTCTCTTCGTCGCGCGGATAGAGCTTCAGAGAGTGTTTGTAATCCCCGATACTTTCCTGGTAATTTTTCTTCTGGAGATGGGCGTTGCCTATATTATGCTGGAGCTGGGCCTGCACCCTGGGATCCGAAGCCTTTGACAGTGCATTCTCATAGGCCTGGACCGCTTCGTCGTAGCGCTGCTGCTTGTAAAGGGCATCCCCAAGATCGTAGTACCCTTGCATCACCTGGTTGTCCTTTTCGAGAGACTTCCGGTACTCGGCCTCGGCATCTGCATACTTCTGTTCATTATAGAGGTGATTGCCGTCGCTGATGTGTGAACGCACCGACTGAGCACGGAGCGTCGGGATTGACAGGCAGAGCAAAGAGAGCAGCACGAGCGCTTCCGACCGGAACCGCGCAGTGAGCCCCTGTCGATATCCACGCCCATCCTTTCTTTCCATATCCCTCAATCTCAATAACATCGTCATAACAACCTCGCTCTTCCGCTTCTAATCGTTCGCTCCTTCGATCGCTTTGAACGGATTGATTTTATCAAGCCACGGTACACGTCTGTCCGACAGAAGAAGCTCGATAAGAAGCAGCACAATCGCCAACGCTACAAAGTACTGAAATTGATCCTCAAAATCGGTGAATTGTTTCGCGCCAAACTCGGTCTTTTCGAGTGCATTGACTTCTTTGTAGATCGCGTCGAGCTCATCCTGCGAATTGCTGGCGTGAAAGTACTTGCCGTTGCCGAGCGACGCAATTTTCTGGAGCGTGGCCTCGTCGAGCTTCGTCAAGACGACGTTCCCCGCCCTGTCCCGCTTGAAATCGACCTGATGACCGTTTGCGTCATAGATCGGGATCGGAGCTCCTTCCGGCGATCCCATTCCGATCGTGTAGATGATCACCCCCTTCTTTGCCGCATCTTCGGACTGGGCGATGGCATCCCCTTCGTTGTTCTCTCCGTCCGTGATGATGACGAGGACCTTTTTCGTCGGATCCTTCCAGTTGAATGATTGCGCCGCCTGCTCCACGGCGGAACCGATCGCCGTGCCCGGCGTCGGAACCGATTCAACGTCGACCGCGTCGAGGAAGATATTCGCGGCGCTGTAGTCGGTCGTCAACGGGAACTGGACGTAGCTTTCGCCCGAAAAGACGATGAGACCGATCCTGTCCCCTTGAAGCCGGTCGATGAGGTTTCCGATCTCATACTTCGCCTTCGCGAGCCTGTTCGGCTTGACATCTTCCGCCTTCATCGAGAGGGAGACATCGAGGGCGATGAAAATATCCACTCCTTCCTGCTTCACATCCTCGAGCCTCATCCCCACCTGAGGGTTCGCGAGCGCGACGACGATCGAAGCGAGCGCCAGAAGGGTAAGGCTCATCTTCACCCATCGCTTTGCGCCGCTGGCCTCAGAGGCAATCTGGGAGAACATCTCCGAGGAAGAAAACTGTTCGCGGGCCGATTTCCGCTTCCGCGACATGTACCAGAACAACAACATCCCGGCCGGCACGATGGCGAGCCAGTAGAGGTATTCCGGGTGTGCGAATCGTATCATCTTCTATGGCATCTTTCGCAGCCAGGTGCTCGAGACTCCAACGTCGAGAACAACGAGGAACAACGCCAGGCCGACGTACGAATAAAAAAGCTCCGAGTATCTTCGGTAGGACCTCACTTCGATCCTCGTCTTTTCAAGCTGGTCAATTTCCTTGTAGATCTTTTTCAGCGTGGCGTTGTCGGTTGCCCGGAAGTACTTTCCATCCGTGATCTCTGCAATCTGCGAGAGCGCCTTCTCGTCCAGATCGACCGGCATCATCTGGTACCGGGTGCCGAACGGGGTCTGCACCGGAAATGGGGCCTCGCCGATCGTGCCGATCCCGACGGTGTAGACCCGGATGCCGTAGGTCGCGGCGATCTGGGCGGCCGTGATCGGATCAATCTCCCCCCGGTTGTTGACTCCGTCAGTGAGAAGGATGATCACTTTGCTCTTTGATTTGCTGTCCTTCAGCCGATTGACGGCGTTCGCCAGGCCGAGTCCGATCGCCGTGCCGTCCTCGATCATCCCGGTCTTCACCGGCTTGATGAGATTCTTCAGCACGGCATAATCGAGGGTCAACGGACATTGCGTGAAGGCCTCCGAAGAGAAAATGACGAGGCCAATACGATCGTTAACCCGTCCGTTGATGAAATCCTGGGCCACGGCCTTTGCCGCCTCGATCCGGTTCGGCTGGAAATCCTCGGCCATCATGCTCCCCGAGATATCGAGCGCGATGACGATGTCGATGCCCTCGGTGTAGACGTTCGCTCCGTGCGACGTCGATTGGGGACGGGCGAGCGCGAGAATGAGAAGGAAGAGGGCACCCATCCGCAGGACAAACGGCAGGTGCCTCGCCCGCTCCTTCCGCGTCGAGGGGATTTCCGCAAAGGGTGCAAGACTCGAATACCTTACATCGCTCTCCCGGTTCCTGTTGCGGTAGTAGTACCATGCCGCAAGAGCGGGAATGACGAGGAGAAGGAAGAGGAATCCCTTATTAGCGAAGGTAAGGTCAAACATTTTCCGCCACCGCCTCCTTCGGCCTTGTCCGTTCGACGATGTCGAGCGCCCGCGGGATCACTTCCTCATTCTCCGACGGGAGCGGGATGTACTTTGCGAACTTCACGAGGTCGGCATCGATAAACAGTTTTTCGATCTGGGCGGCGGTCTCCTGCTCAAGGCGAAACTTCCTCAATTGGTCGAACACTTCGTACGAGGTCATTTCAAGCGCCATGATACCGTACCGTCCTTCGAAATACTCGCGAACGATCTCCGTCGCTTCGGAATAGAATCCCTTGACATTCCCCTCCTGCCAGACACGCCGCTCCAGCAATTCACGCAGCCTCGTCATGGCGCGCACGTGCGGCATCACGGCGGGCGGAGCCTCTTCCGGGATCTCCCCGGCCTTCAACTTCCTCCGCCGGTAGTACCAGTAGGCGAGGTACGCGAGCCCGGCAATGACGATGAGGATGGCGCCGTAGCCCGCGATCTCCTTCCATGTAAGGGGAATTCCGAGCGGCGGCTTGATATCCTTGATCGCCTTTGATGTATCGACGGGGACGGTAGCCACCACGACGCTCCGGGAGTCCGACTGGACAAATTTCAGCGCCGTATCCCCTTTTTCCTTGTAGCCGATGAGCATCGGGGGGATGCTGAATGTTCCCGAGTCGTATGCCGAGAGGGTAAACTTCCTTCCCTCGGTCACCAACCCACCGTCGTTGTCCGGCGGGAGTGTATCTAGCTTGACGACCTCGAACGCCCCGACGGTGTCGCGGACCTGACCCCAGACAATGTCGACTGATGGAGGATGCTTTACCTGGATGACGAGCCGCAGCCAATCGCCGACGGTGATATGCGCCGAATCGACACTCGTCGTCACAAGGGCATCCTGGCCGAATGCCGCCGGGCGTGAGGCGAGGAAGAAAAAAACGCCCGCGGCAAGGACCTTCCGCAATCTTCTACCGCTGAATCTCATCACTTCTTCTGTTTCGTGGCAAAGCGATTTGTGACAGGCAGTCTCCCCCGAACCTACAAGCGTTGTTCGCGGAGTTTGAAGAAATCGACGAGGGGCTTGATGTACGGTTGCTCTATAGGGATATCGATCCGATCAACCTTCGTCGACAGAAAGAGGTGCTTCAGTCGCTCTTCGTGCTGCTGCCAGTAATACCGGAACGAGTGCTGGATATGGATATTGTTCGTGTCGATCCACCGCTCCGCGCCCGTCTCGGCATCCTTCATCTTTATGAGGCCGATCCTCGGCATCTCCCGCTCCCGCGGATCCCGGAGCGTGATGGCAATAACGTCGTGTTTCCGGCTCACAATCCGGAGAGGAGCATCATAGTCCTCCGCGATGAAATCCGAGAGGAGAAACGTGATGGAACGTTTCTTGATCACCGAATTGAGATACCGAAGTGCTTCGCCGATGTCGGTGCCGCTCCCTTCCGGTTTGAAGGAAAGGAGTTCCCGCACGATGCGGAGAATATGAGCCTTCCCTTTTTTCGGAGGGATGAACTTCTCGATCTTGTCGGTAAAGAGAATGAGCCCCACCTTGTCGTTGTTCCTGATCGCGGAGAAGGCCAGCACGGCGCAGATCTCGGTCGCGATCTCGTTCTTCATCGCATGGGATGTGCCGAAATTCTCCGATCGGCTAAGATCGACGAGGAGCATCACCGTCAGCTCGCGCTCTTCTTCAAAGATCTTGATGAAGGGATGATTGAAGCGGGCCGACACGTTCCAGTCGATGGAGCGTATGTCGTCCCCGTACTGGTACTCCCTCACCTCGGAGAATTCCATCCCCCGTCCTTTGAAGACCGAGTGGTACTCTCCGGAGAAGACGTGGTTCACCAGTCCCCGCGTCTTGATCTCGACCTGTCGTACCTTTTTTAGAAGCTCCTGAGTCGTCATACCCGTTCAGAAAAAAACACATCAACTCCAGCACGCCTCCACGCGGCACTCCGCCGGTGTTCCTCAGCCTACCTCGGGTTACGGCACCTCGATCTTGTTGAGGATCTGCTGGACGATCGCCTCGGAGGTAACCTCCTCCGCCTCGGCCTCGTATGTTACCGCGACCCTGTGCCTGAGGACGTCGAGGCTGACGGCGCGCACATCTTCGGGGATGACATATCCTCTTCGTTTGATGAACGCGTACGCCTTCGCTCCGAGCGCGAGATTGATCGTCGCCCGTGGCGAGGCACCGTAGCTGATAAGCTGGGCGATGTCGCCGATTCCGTACTCTTTCGGCTTCCTCGTGGCAAAGACGATGTCGAGGATGTACCGTTCGATCTTCTCGTCCATGTAGATTTCGCTCATGACCGCCCGCGCTTTGAGAATCTCCTTCGGGGAGACAACAGGCTTCACCTGCCCCTCGCCCCCGCCGACATTCTGCCGCATGATCTGGAGCTCCTCGTCCTTCGACGGATAGTCGATCTTGATCTTCAGCATGAAGCGGTCGACCTGGGCTTCCGGGAGCGGGTACGTCCCTTCCTGCTCGATCGGGTTCTCCGTGGCAAGGACGAGGAAGGGCTCTTCAAGCTTGAAGGTATCTTCACCGATCGTTACCTGACGTTCCTGCATCGCCTCGAGGAGGGCGCTCTGGACCTTCGCGGGTGAACGGTTAATCTCGTCGGCGAGGATGAAGTTGGAGAAAATCGGTCCCTTCTTCGTCTGGAATTTCGATTCCTTCTGATTGTAGATCAGGGTTCCCACGAGATCGGCAGGAAGAAGGTCGGGCGTAAACTGGATCCGCTGGAACTTTGCATCGATCGCTCCCGCAAGGGTCTTCACCGCCATCGTCTTTGCCAGGCCGGGAACGCCTTCCAGGAGGATGTGTCCGTTGGCAAGCAAACCTATGAGGAGACGCTCGACCATATTCTTCTGGCCGACGATCACTTTTCCGACCTCCAGTGTCAGCAGATCGACGAACGCGCTTTCGCGCTGAATTTTCTCGTTGATCGCCTTGATATCGTGCTGCATTCAACCTCCAAACATGAGTAAACTGGCGTAATTGGCTGGTAACCTTGGGGTTAGACTGATCCTAATTTAAGAATGTTCCCAAGAAAATCAATTTTCTCGGTCAGGGAGTGTCATTGAGCGCGAATCCATTTGACACATGAGCAGGTCGAAAGGATCAACGGGAGTCGCACTCCCGATTTGGTTTGATCTTCAAAAAGATGTATACTATGATCGTAGGCACCCCCAAGTATCTCAACAAGAAGGAATCGCATGAGCAGAAAATTTCTGTTCCTTGCCGCCGCATCGTTCTTCATCCTTTCCGGGTGCGGAGAGAAAAAGGCCGACCCGGCGAGAATCGAAGAGGTGAACAAGCTCATCGCCGCGAAGAATTTCGATAAGGGGATACCGATGATCGACGGGATGGCGAAGGACTCGCCGAGCGATCAGGCGGTGAAGCAGGCCCAGATCAGCGCTCACATCCAGTACGCGAACTACTTCATGTATGAGACAAGCCTCCCTCCGCACGAAAAATATCCGTCTGCGCTGAAGGAGTACCGGTTCGTCGCGCAGATCGATCCGACCAACGCGGAAGCGAAGCAGAATATCGATCTCATAGAGGGAATCTACAACCAGATGGGACGACCGGTTCCGCAGTGAGCGAGTTGATTATCGGCAAAGAATCCCGTAACTTTCGATGGGTAGTCGTTACATCGCGAATCCGCCAGAGAAAGCCGGACTTCGCTGGTGGTGCAATCAAGGTTTAGGAGCGGGCGCTTAGCTCAGCTGGTTCAGAGCGTACGCCTCACACGCGTAAGGTCGCAGGTTCGAACCCCGCAGCGCCCACAAACTGAAAGGAAGGAGCAATCCTTCCTTTTCTTGTTTTGGCTGAAGCGGGCTCGGTTGTGGACTCGCCACCGTTACCGCTGTCTGCAGAATTGTTGTTTCATACTCGAGGGAGTTTGCAGTGAAAATTCAGGTGATCATCGGGAGTACTCGCGTGGGGCGTTTCAGCGAGAAACCGGCAGAGTACATCTACAACGAACTGTAGAAAAGGGAAGGGATTGAAGCTGAGTTGATCGACCTGCGGGATTGGCAACTGCCAATGTACGATGAACCGATCTCCCCCGTGTCAAACAAGGGAATTTATACAAATCCGATCGGAAGAAAATGGGCCGACAAGATCGGCGAGGCGGACGGCTACATCATCGTCACACCTGAATACAATCACGGCTACCCGGCAGTGCTCAAAAACGCGATCGATTGGGTATTCCAGGAGTGGAGACGGAAGCCGGTTGGATTTGTCAGCTACGGCAACCTTGGAGGCGCACGGGTAATCGAACAGCTTCGCCAGGTGGTGATCGAATTACAGATGCTTCCAATCCGGAATGCTGTGCACATTCCCCCCG
>DATJQP010000108.1:0-3762 GCA_035505655.1 Bacteroidota bacterium | reverse complement strand
GTCCTTACAATCCAACCTGACCGCGTCTCTGTCAAGGCAACGACAAACGAAGGGCTTGGGTTCATTGGGGCAGGAGAAGGAGCCGTGGCCTATGCGGTGGTTCTTCTCGAGCCGGCGCTATGACCTTTCTGATTCCAAGCCTCGAGTCCGTCGTTCACATGCTCGCGGGGTTGAGCCCGGCACTCATCTACACGGTGCTCTTCGCAATTTCGTACATCGAAAACGTTTTTCCCCCTTCCCCTAGCGACGTCATCGTGGTCTTCGGCGGTTATCTTGCAGGACTGGGGACGATCGATATCTGGACGGCCCTTGCCTTGACAACGGCGGGGAGTGCGTTCGGATTTCTCACGATGTATAAGGTTGGGGATTGGTTCGGGCAGAGGATCGTCGAGCAAAAACGTTTCAGCTTCCTGCCCACCGTGAGCATCCATAAAGTCGAGGAATGGTTCCGCAAGTACGGTTATTGGATCATCGTTGCAAACAGGTTTCTCTCAGGAACGAGGGCCGTTGTCTCCTTCTTCGCAGGGTTATCCAAGCTTGATATCTGGAAAACGACCCTCCTGTGTACGCTCAGTGCGCTCGTCTGGAATTGGATCATGCTCTATTCAGGTTCCCTCCTGGGAAAGAACTGGAATTCCATCGCACTCTATCTTTCAACCTACAGTCAGATCATCACCGGGCTCGTCATAACGGCCTTTGTCGTATGGGGAATCCGCTGGCTCTATCTTCGGGGAAAGAACAATGGGTGATTTCTTTTACTCCGTCGATACTGCCGTCTTCTTTTTCATCAATCGTACGCTGAGCAATCCGGTTCTGGATTGGCTCATGCCGTTTCTGACGAATCTGAACCAGCACTGGGAAACGCTTGTCGTGGTCTCAGTCCTCTGGCTGTGGCTTATGATACGTGGGGGAAGGAGAGGTCGGACGGTCGGGGTCCTGCTCGTTCTCTCGATCGCGCTCAGCGACCAGTTCAGCAGTTCTGTGTTGAAGCACCTTGTGGGAAGGCTGAGGCCCTGCCACGTCCTTCATGGAGTTCGGCTTCTTGTTGATTGCGGGGGAGGTCTCTCGTTTCCTTCGTCGCATGCGGTAAATAATTTTGCCGGCGCAACAGTCCTCACCCGCTATTATGGGAAGTACAAATGGTGGTGGATCTCGTTCGCGTCTCTTGTGGCCTTGTCGAGGCCGTATGTCGGAGTTCACTACCCGTCCGATATCGTCGGCGGAGCTGTTGTAGGATGGCTCTGCGCGGAAGCAGCGATTCGCGCCTGGCAATTCGTCGAAAAGAAGATCTCGCCGGCGGACTGGGAATCTCCGGGCGGGGGAGGGAGCGCCGCATCTTCCGCCATTACCTCGCGCTAGGTCAGGGGTTGCAGTGCAGCGAGAAACATACGGCCGCCGAGGCGGTCCGCGGTACCTAACGAAGCGATTTGCAATATTCACTGCCGTTGCCTAGATTAAAGGACAAATTCACCGGTTCGAAGTTTTTGTGGAAAGCCCCATCGAAACCAATCATGACCGTCGGACCAACATCTCCCTTGCGCTCTCGACCGGTGTACTGTTCGGATGCTCATTCCCTCCGTTCCCACTTGGGATCCTGGCATCCGTTTCCCTGGTGCCGTTGCTGCTGGCGATAGAACGGCTCCACTCCCTTCGCGCTCAATTCCTCTACTCATACATCTCGTTCTTCGCGGCCTCGTGCATTGCGCTCTATTGGGTCGGAGGATTTACGCACGGCAAGGACCCGTTCCTGATGATGGCGGGAGGCCTGGTGCTGTTGTGGGAGCCGGTCTTTTTTGGAGTGATTGTTCTGACCTATGCGTTTGTTCGGAGGAATTTTGGACTTGTTGTCGGTCTTCTATCGCTCCCGTTTATCTGGGTCACCTACGAATGGCTTTATGCGCTCGGGGAGTTTGCGTTCCCCTGGCTGACGATGGGGAACAGTCAGACTTTTCAGCTTGAGAAGATTCAATTCGCCGACGTTACGGGGGTTTACGGAATTTCGTTCTGGCTCCTTCTCCTCAATGTGCTGTCGTTCGGATTTATCCTTCTCGCAACGCGGCCGGGGGGAACTTCACGGGTGAGAAACTCTGCGATGATCTGCGCGGCGATCCTTCTTGTCTACATCGCGCCCGATTTCTATCGCCCCTCGCCCGCTCTTGCCCGCGCCGCGAAGAATTCGGGGCGTCGCCTGACGGTTGGAATCGTTCAACCGAATATCGATCCGTGGGACAAATGGGAGGCTTCTAAAACACTTTCAGCCCGCTGGGATCAGGTGCAGAAATACCTCTCGGTCACGAGAAACCAGGTCCGGGAGGGGGCGCAGATGAGTGTATGGCCCGAGACGGCCATTCTCTTCGACCTTCCGCGGGAGGGGCGTGAAATGACCCAACTCGGGGAGACCCTTGACTCATTGAATGTTTCTCTTATCAGCGGATACATTAACTATCGGTACTATGAAGACGGCAAGGCCCCGGCGACGAGCAGTATCATCAGGGGCACATCGATCCACTACGATTCCTACAATTCCATCCTCTTTCTCGAACCCGGAAGTTGGCAGGTGCAGTCGTACGATAAAATGAGGCTGGTTCCGTTCGCGGAGAGGATTCCGTACGCCAGCGCCATACCATTCCTGATCGAGCCCCTTCGATGGGGAGTCGGTGTGAGCAATTGGGGAATCGGCACCGACAGTACGGTGTTCAAGGATAGGATCCACCGCGATCAGTTTCTTGCAATGGTCTGCTACGAATCGATCTTTCCCGAATTTGTCGGATCTTTTGTAAGGCGGGGGGCCGAGTTCCTTGTCTTCATCACAAACGATAGCTGGTGGGGAAACACCTCCGGGGCCCGTCAACACTGCCAGTACGCGGTCCTGCGGGCAATTGAAAACAGGCGATGGGTCGTGCGTTGCGCGAACGGAGGGATTTCCTGTTTCATCGACCCTTACGGCATCATGGTCGACAAGACGTCGATGTATACTGAAGCGTCGATCGTCAGAACGATCCAGCCTCTCGATGAACAGACGTTCTATACACGTCACGGGGATTGGTTTGCAAGGGTCTGCGGAGTTATCTCTGCCGCGTTCGTTTTCACTGCCCTCATGAACCTCCTCCGATCACTGATCATGAAAGATCATCACACTTATGGCTAATAACTCTATCGACCTCAGGAGCGATACCGTCACAAAACCTTCCGACGCGATGCGCAAAGCCATGGCTGCCGCCGAGGTTGGGGACGATGTCTTCGGCGAAGATCCTACTGTCGCGGAGCTGCAAAAAAAAGTTGCCTCGCTCCTGGGAAAGGAGGATGCACTCTTCGTGCCCAGCGGTGTCATGAGCAATCAATTGTCGATTAAGGCTCAGACGGAACCGGGGGACGAAATCATCTGTGAGCAGGATGCGCACATCTTCAATTACGAAACGGCGGCGCCATCGCTGATCTCTTCGGTCCAGGTGAAGACAATTCCCGGCCTCCGTGGGGTGCTTCGCGCCGACCAGCTCGAATCGGCGATCAGGCCGAAGGTGTACTATATGCCTCGTTCACGGATGATCTGCCTGGAAAATACACACAATCGTGCCGGGGGAACAATCTACCCGATCGAGGAGATGCGGAAGATCTCCCAATTCGCCCGTTCACACGAAATGCTTCTGCACCTCGACGGCGCCCGGCTGTGGAACGCATGGATTGCCTCCGGAATCCATCCCCGGGAATACGCGCAATGCTGCGATTCCGTCTCCGTCTGCTTTTCGAAGGGGCTCGGCGCTC
>DATJQP010000107.1:0-11180 GCA_035505655.1 Bacteroidota bacterium | reverse complement strand
GGAAAATGGAAGAAAGGCAACCGGAAGAGACAGTATACAGAATACAGGAGACAGGAGACAGTAGAAAAAAAGACAGGGATCAGAAGTAAGAAATCGGCCCGGAGCTGTTTGTCCTGAGTTCGGAGTGCGTGGTTCAGAGTTGGGGGAGCAGTCAGACCAGCCGCGAACGTTCCGCATCGTCAACTGTCCGTCATGCCCGGATGCTTCAGCCGGTCCCGGAGGGATCCCTTCGGGAGCGTCCAGGGAACTTCCGACATCGAAGATCTAACGTCAGAAAATGTGTTCTCCCGAAGGTCCGAAGGACTCCTTCGGAGGCCCTTTTGGGACCGCCAAAAGCGAGCGGGGTACGGGTGTTCCAGGAAGCGTCCATGCAGAACAAGTGTCAGTTCCGCACAGAAAGCTTCCGGACGGCGCGCGTTCTATGTCTTGCGACCGTCAGGATTCTCGTTCACATCTCGCAAATGTTTTTACGGCCAGAGCCAGCCGAAGACGCCTGCAGTAAGGAGCCCGAAGATGAGGCCGTCGACCGTCGACTTGATCGTTGTGCTCCATGGCTTGTTGTACCAGATGGAGTTTTGCCAGAGCCCTCCGGCGTAGGTGAGGAACGTCACCGTCCCTACATATCGGAAGACGCTCAGGTAATGGGCGCCGATCGGAAGGGCTCGCCCGGCGACATAAGCGCCAAATGATCCAACGACAAGCAGATAGATAAACCACAGGACCAGACTCTTCGCCATCGAGGAGCCACCCTGCGGAAAAACATTGAGGATGACGACCGGTCCCTTTTTTACCTTCTCTTTGTGCGCTTCCGACTTCATCTCCTCCATGGAAGCGGCTCTCGGTAGCAAATACTCGCCTCTCTTGAGGTCGAACGGCCGGAGCGCATCGAGTATCCTGTCCTGATCCGGTAGTCCCGGAAAGTCTCCCTTGTGCCATGGGGAGAACATGTGGATGATCGAACTCACGATAAAGACAAGGACCGAAGAAAGGAGGATAGGAAGCAACAGCAAGTGTATCTGGGTCATACCGGCTCTCCTTTTGAAGTTAGTGGGAATTGAATGACTCAGAGGCACACGGATCTAACGAATCCCTGTGCTGTGTGAACAACTCCTGATGGGGTGATCGGCAAATCGCACTATAGTAACTGTATTTGGGAGCTTTGTCAAGCCGAGGGGCCGCAAGGAGCAAGAAAGAGGATGTAAGAGATAAGATAGAACAGATGTTGGAACACCCACCCGTATCCGCCAGCCGATTCGAGCGGGCGAGTTGAGTGTTCTCAAAAAATGGATAGACTCAGATGGCAAATTCTGCTCGTGGTCAGGGGAGAAACCGTCTTCCATCCAACCGAAACTATTCACCGTGTTCAGTAGCCTTGTCAATCTTCACGACTTCGTTCTGCTGGGCGAAAGGCTCCGCCGGAAGGGAATTTCCTGGACAGCATCAAAGTTCTCGAAACCCGATAAGGAACGTGTTAAGAGCTCCTGGGCTCACACGACGTCGGAGACTTCCAACTGGTGGGACATTCCGGAGGTCGGCCGGCGAAACAACCTCCTTATGACAGGCTCTCCGGAGCTTGACCACCAGACCTATCTCACGTCGAAGTATTTGACCTCCGACCGAACGATTGAGGGACTCTCGCTCGGGTGCGGTGCGGGGAGTCGCGAGGTCAGATGGACCCAGGTATGCGAAAGATTGCAACTGACCTGCTGTGACATATCCAGAGAAAGGATTTCTCAGGCTCGTGCAAATGCGGCTGAAGCCGGCCTGGCGGACCGACTCAGTTTTAAGGTCGCGGATGTAAACTCGATGGAGCTTGGACGAAAGGCCTATGATCTCATCCTCATCGAAGGGGCGCTCCATCACTTTTTCCCGATCTCCTCGGTTCTTGAAAAAGTGGCGGAGGCCCTCCGCGACAACGGTCTCTTCATCCTCAACGATTATATCGGTCCCTCCAGGTTCCAGTGGACCGCATCGCAATTGGAGGGGGCGAATCGGATTCTTCGAATGATACCGGAAAACTACCGGGTCAGATTTGGCGGGCGCGGCATCAAGAAGCGCGTCTATCGGCCGGGACGATTGAGCATGTATCTCAACGATCCTTCCGAAGCGGCTGAATCAGGGTTGATCGAGCAGGCCGTCCTCCGGAGATTCACATTGCTGGAGAGAAAAGACTACGGAGGGACGTTGCTGCAACTCGTCTTTAAAGATATCGCCCACAATTTCCTCAATGAGCGTGAGGAGACGAAAAGCTTGCTCGAAAGGATCTTCAGCATCGAGGATGAGATGCTGAAGGGCGGAGCAATTGCGAGCGATCTGGCGCTGTTTGTCTGCGGGAATAGATAGAGGGGAAGATGAAACCCCCGAGCGGGCGGAGTGGTCGTGTCAAACAAAAACGTCTCCATAGACGACATGCGCTTTTCGCTCTTTTCCATCTGCCCTACGCCGTCATCACCGAATAGTGTTCATCCCCCATTTCTCTCAGCCTTTCGGCCGCCTGTTCCGCAGTAATGTCCCGCTGGGCCTCCGACAGCATCTCGTATCCTACCATGAACTTCTTCACCGACGCCGAGCGAAGTAACGGTGGATAGAAATGCGCGTGGAGTTGCCAGTGTTTCATCCGCCGGGACACGAACGGCGCCCCGTGCCATCCCATCGTATACGGAAATGAGACCTTGAAAAGATTGTCGTACCGGATCGTAAGGAGCTTCAGAATCTTGGAGAGCGAATCCCGCTCGGCGTCCTTCAGCTCCGGCAGTCTTTCAATGTGACGCTTCGGTATCAGCAAAGTCTCAAATGGCCAGACCGCCCAGTAGGGCACAACGACGCACCAGCCTTCATTCTCCAGGACCACCCTCTCCGATTTCCGCCGCTCATACCTCAGGTAGTCCAGGAGCAAAGGTCTCTTGTGCGCAACCCTGTACTTTCGCTGCTGCGTATCCTCCTTCAGCGCCTCGTTCGGCAACGAGTCGCTTGCCCAGATCTGGCAGTGTGGATGAAGGTTCGAACACCCCATCATCTCCCCCTTGTTTTCGAACACCTGCACCCACAAATATTCCTTTCCCAGATCCGCCGTCTCCTGAGCCCATCGATCCACCACTCCCCGGATCTCTTCCCTGCTCATCAACGGAAGAGTCAGATCATGCCGGGGAGAAAAGGTGATGACACGGCAGGTTCCCCTCACCGCCTTCCGTTTGATGAAGGGATGATCCTCCTCCGATTTACCACCTGCCTCCGGCAGAAGAGCACTGAAGTCGTTCGTGAAGGCGAATGTCCCCGAATAGGCCGGGTTGCGGGCCCCGTTCGCCCTTTCATTCCCGGGACAAAGATAGCAATCCGGGTCGTATTTCGGCCGGGTCGGAGATTGCTGGGGCTCCTGCTTCCCCTGCCACGGTCGTTGAGTCCGTTGCGGGGAAACAAGAAGCCACTCCCCCGTCAGTGGATTGTACCGCCGGTGCGGCTGTTCGGTTTGGCTCTTCCTCTTGCTCACTTCTTTGTCTCCTCGGTGACCGGAGTCAGCTTCACCAGCACGACTCCATGAAACGGAACTTCCGAAGAGAACTCACCTTCGAAAGTCCCCAGATCCTTTTGCCTCCACACATCTCGGACGGCGAACTTTCCCTTGATCCCAAGGTCCGATGCACGAAGGGTCACTTTCGCCGACGGCTTCACCTCCCACGGGAATCCTTTTACCGGATCGCTCGCATCGGCCCCGACGTAGAAGAGCCCCGCCGCTTTCGACCCATCCTCGAGATCCTTCGCCCACACCTGTGCACCCCCTTCTTTTTTTACGCATGCTGCTTGCCTTCCAAGCGGATCCTGATCGATGGCCAGAACTTCGTCGTTCGTCAGGAGGTTGAGCGTGAATGGATCCAACCTGCCTAGGTCGCATCCTATAAGGAGCGGCGCAGAAAGGAGGCACCAAAGGCTGATGTGGGTGTACTGTTCATCCGGAGTCAACCGAGTCGGATGAAGGCTTGGACCCCATCCGACATACCCGACGACAAGCATATCAGGATCGTTCCAGTTCCCGGGTTTGGCATACTTCTCATGTCCACCCTGGGAGAATCCGATTCCCGACATGCTCCCCCATGAATCCGAAATGTCGCCGGTCGTCCTCCAGCAGTTTCCCCCCACCTCACCTCCCCACTCCCACACCTTCCCCATCCCGTATTGGCAGAGGCTGAAGACGATGTCCCGGTTCACTTTGTCGAGAGCAGCGCGCATTACCGTGTACGGCTTCTTGAGGTCATCGAGAGAGGGATTGGGAGCGATCTCACCGTACGAACACCAGTCGTACTTCAGATAGTCGATTCCCCACCCGGCATATTGTCGCGCATCCTGCTCCTCGTGCTTGTAGCTCGCGGTGTAACCTCCGCAGGTCGTGGGACCGGGAGAAGAATAAATGCCGAGCTTGAGGCCTTTTGCGTGGACGTACTCCGCGAGCGCCTTCATATCCGGAAATTTCTTGTTGGTGTTGATCATGCCGCTCTTGTCGCGCAGTTCCCCCGCGAGAAGCGAATCTTTCGACTCCGGCTTCACTTCCCAGCAATCGTCGATGTTAATGTAGGTCCAGCCATGTTCTATGAGGCCGGAGGAAACGAAGGCGTCGGCGGCCGCGCGGACCTTCTGATCGTCGACCGCGGTCGCCCAGCAGTTCCAGCTGTTCCATCCCATCGGAGGCGTAAGGCAGATCTGCGGTCCGACAACGATGATGAGGTCGCGTTGCGCCGTCCCGATCTCATTGCTCACCTTGATGACCGACTTGTACGTCCCGGCCTGGGCGACAAATCCCGCGATCCTGCCGGTGGAAGGATCGAGCGAAAGACCTTCGGGCAAACCGGTGGAGATGAAGGTCATTGGATGTTTCCCCGTAGCCGCAACAGAATAGAGAACGGGGTGCCCCGGCCGCACACCGATGATCTTCGGGCCGTTGATCCGCGGGAGATCGGAGGGCGGAGGCGTGAGGATCTCCGCCTCCGAGAGATGTCGCGTCGAGCTTTTTGTCAGCTCGGAAGGAAGCATAGCCGAGCTGAAAGTCAGCCGGGCTTCGCACCAATCGGCATGATCCCAGTCCGCGCCGTCTCCGGCATCGGTGACAAGCAAACCCAGAGTCGTGATCCCGGAAATATCGACGTCTGCCTGCTTCGCCGCTTCCCCCTTTTTCATGACGCCGCTCTGCCAGAGGATCTTCTTGTCTCCGAGGAGGTAGAACTCCACGCTTCCCCGCTCCTGCGCCTCGTCATCCACGCCGACAGAGGCGAAGAACCGCAATCCCTTGCCGCCAAGGTCGATCTTCATGCGGCTGATCGCATGAGTCCCGACGCCACGCTCGAACTTCTTCCCTCCGACGCTAAGAGGATTCCCCTCGACCGTCCTGTTTGCGCTTGGCATCCCCCAGCCTGCATCCATGGCAGAAAGATCGAGCTGGTCAAGCCAGAGTTCCTGGGCGCCGGCCCGAAGAGCAGCAACAAAGAGAAGAGCGAACAATGGTATCAATACCCTTTTCATGTCAGACTCCTGATATCAGTGCGGAGGTGCGGGTGTTCGTAACGCAAAAATGAAGGAAGAATTTTCTTCAATGTCGCGTGGGAAGACTCGCTCGTTATTGTTTCAGCTTGAATCCTTCGGACCTTTGGGACCGACAAAAACGCCCGGGAATAACGTAACTTCAGCATTCGTCATCTCACTCGACTCGTCGAGCCACTCAGGATCCTCCGGAGTGAGTGGATAGGTCTCCGAATGCGGAAACCTTTGCGCGTCAGCCCATTCTATTTCAGCAGCACGAGTTTCTGCGTTTTGACGTAGCTTCCCGAGATCATCCTGCAATAATAGACACCGCTCGCGCTCTCCTTCGGCCCCCACGCGATGCTATGATGTCCGGCCATCTCGATACTATCGACAAGCCTCGCGGCTATCTGACCGAGCTCATTGAAGACGACAATCTCGACCCTTCCTTCGACAGGAAGGTCATACTCTATTGTAGTGCCTGGATTGAACGGGTTCGGATAGACGGCGAGACGGTAACCCGGGACGATTGGCTCATCCTTCACAAGGGTGGCAGAGCGACCGATAAACGCATCCATCGCTGCAGTGGGCATCTCGGTCGACGGATCCCATGCGCCGAGCTGGTACCCCTGCCAGTTGTAGCATTCCGGTTCCCAGTAGAAGACTCCCAACCCTCCGGCCAATTTCGTCTTCGCGATGAGATCGAGCAGGAATTGGTTCGCGGTGACCGGCTGATTGTAGAGGTAACCCGTCTCCACAACCATCACTTTCGTCCGGTACCTCGAAATCATGTCCTTCATCGTGACGAGGGCAAGACTATCATCGGTCGCCCACGGAAGGTTCGCCCAGTACGGATAGACAGACATTCCGATAATGTCCCACTGAGCACCGTTGTTCTTCAACCCGTCGAAAATGTTTCTATACATCGAATCGTTGTGCCCGTCCGAAAGATGCACGATCACCTGGATCGAGCTGTCGACTGCTTTTACCGCGTTGTATCCGGATCGGATCATCGCCGCAAAATTGGCCGGGTGGGTCGATGCCCTTCCATCCTCCCACAACATGCCGTCGTTCGTCTCGTTGCCGATTTGCACCCATTTGGGAACGACACCGAGGGTCTTGAGAGTATCAAGGACTCCATAGACATGATCATAAAGGTCACTGAGAAGCTTGGGGAGCGAGTCGTTCGCCCATGCGGCCGGTTTAGCCTGATGCCCCGGATCGGCCCATGTATCGCTGCAATGGAAATCGATCAGCACATCGAACCCGGCCGTGTGGGCGCGAAGGGCCATCGTCGCCACATCCTTCCTGGAACAATAGTAGCCGCTCGGATTGACCCAGACGCGGAAGCGAAGCGCGGTGATCCCCTTCGACCGGAGAATGTCCAAGCAGTTTGCGGCATTCCCCGCACTGTCTTTGAACACGTACCCCTGCGCCTCCATCTGAGAGAGCCACCCAATGTCGGCCCCGCCGACGAACTGGGCCCATGTATGGCCTGTCATGATGATGAAGAGGACCGACAACGCCATCACACCGCGCCCTCCGCCACTCACCGAGCCCAGACTCTTCACACCGTTTCCTTCGAAACTGTATTGACCACAGCTATGACAAAACTTCAAACCCGGACAGAGTACGAAAGCCAATCACAAATCGAAAGCCTGCGACAATATCAGGTCATGACCCGGCTATTCGGCCGTAAGCGTCACCGTGGACGGCGTTAATCCGTCGGAGGATGCTTCGACCGTGATCGTCCCTTTTGTTTCGGTGGAGCGGATCACCACAAGGGCAAGCCCGTTGAATGCCTTTCGCGAGTCAGCCTTGAATGAATCAAGGTCGGTTTCGGAACCATTATCCACCCCTGCGACGGTTCCTTCGCCCGAGACCTTGAATCGAATCAGGTTCCCCGCATCGGGAACGAGCGTTCCGTTCGCGTCAAGGACCTTTACCGTCACGAAGGAGAGATCGCTTCCGCCGGCGGAAATTTTCGTCCGGTCCGGCTCGAGGACGATCTTAGCCGGCGCTCCCGCGGTCTTTACCTCATCGGTAAGAACCTGGCCGCCCCGTTTGCCGACCGCCTTCAGGATGCCCGGCTCGTAGGTGAGCCGCCACATGAGATGCAATTCATCGGCGGTCTTTTTCTTCACCCCCATCGATTTGCCGTTGAGGAAGAGCTCTACTTCGTCACAGTTCGTATAGGCCAGGACATCGATCGTTTGTCCCGGTTTCCAATTCCAGTGGGGGAAGAGATGGAGCACCGGCTTGTCGGTCCATTCGCTCTGGTACATGTAGTAGGCATCCTTCGGAAACCCGGCAAGGTCGATGATGCCAAAGTAGGAACTCCGCGACGGCCAGTCGTACGGGGTCGGCTCTCCGAGGTAATCGAAGCCGGTCCAGATGAACATGCCGCTGACGAAGTCGTATTTCTTCACCAGGCTCCATCCCTCTTCGTGCGTCGCACCCCAGGGGGCGCTCACATTGCCGTACGCCGAAACCGTGTTGTCGGGGTTCCCGGTCGTGAAGGGCTTGTCCCAACGGAGCGGCCACCGCCTGATGCTGTCGGAGGGCATGTCGTAGTGCCCGCGTGTCTCGAGCGCGGAGGTCGTCTCCGAGCCGATAAGTTTCATCCCCGGAAAATTCGTCGGGAACTCCGCATACTCATTGTGGCCGTAGCTAAAGCCGACGAGGTCGAGCGCCCCGGAGCGGATGAGCGGATTATCCGGCTTTGTGTTGTTGCAATTCGTGGTAATCGGCCTGCTTGTGTCGAGGTTCCGGACGATCGAGGCAAGCTCGCGGGCCAGGATGATGCCGCTGGAATCCTTGGGATTCCATTGCTCGTTGATCTCGTTTCCGATGCTCCAGATGATGACGCTCGGATGGTTCCGGTCGCGGAGGACCATATCTTCAAGGTCGCGCCGGTGCCATTCGGCGAAGTCGAGATGGTAGTCGTATTTCGTCTTCTCGATCGCCCACATGTCAAACGCTTCATCCATGACGATGAACCCCATCGCGTCGCAGAGGTCGAGAAGTTCCGGAGCGGGAGGATTGTGCGAGGTCCTGATTCCGTCGCATCCCATCGCCTTCAACATTTCGAGCTGCCGTTGGAGGGCGCGCGTGTTGACGGCGGCGCCGAGACATCCGAGGTCGTGGTGGTCGCAAACGCCGAGGATCTTCATCCTCTTGCCGTTGAGGGAGAAGCCTTTTTCCCTGTCGAAAACAAACGAGCGGATACCGAATGGAGTTGATAGGAGATCCTCAGCAACCCCCTTGCAATCGACGGTGCTCACGGCGCTGTACAGCACAGGCGAATCAACCGACCAGAGTGCCGGGTTCGAGATGTTGAAATTCTGGGTGAACTCATGCTCCGAATCCCTCGGAATGATTTCCGTCAATGCGCCGGCACCGACTTCCTTCCCATCCTTGTCAAGGAGACGCGTGCGGAGCGTCACCGATCTCTCCTCCGCAAGCGCATTTCTGACTTTCGTTTTAACCACAATACTTGCTGAGGAATCCGTTACGGCCGGGGTCGTGATGAAGGTCCCCCAGTGCTCGACGTGGACCTTCGGAGTCAGCGTCAGCCACACGTTTCTGTAAATCCCCGATCCTGAATACCAGCGTGAATTCGGCTGCTGCGAATTGTCGACACGGACCGCGATGATGTTGGTCTCCGAACCGTATTTGAGGTAAGGGGTCAGCTCATACTCGAATGAGGAGTAGCCGTACGGACGCTTCCCCAGGTAGTGACCGTTGATCCACACTTCGCTGTTTCTGTAAACGCCGTCAAACTCGATAAAGGCAAGCTTTCCGGCATCCGAAGCAGGAAGGACGAAGCTCTTCCTGTACCATCCTATGCCGCCCGGCAAAGCACCTCCCCCTATTCCGGCCGGATTCTCTTTACTGAACGATCCTTCGATGCTCCAATCGTGAGGAAGGTCAAGTGCCCGCCATTGAGCGTCGTCGAGGGATGGCGTCTCGCCGTTCGCGACATCCCCGAGATGGAACCGCCAAGATTTGTCGAAGTTTGTCGTTGTCCGGGAATCGCTGCCGGGATCCGAAAGTGCGGATGTCGCCAGGAAGAGAAATGCCAGGGCGACTCCTGATACGGCAAGGGCTCGCGCGCGCACGGTGCGGCGGACAGAATTCATTATCGAATGCATAGGAAGTGTCCTTTCGATGTATACTGAATGCATCACCCCTTCATTGTTCCCATCAAGAATGATTGAACCTTTGCGACCACGAACCTCCGGGCAAAGCCGGGAATCCATCATTTTCCCGGTAACACCCGCCAAAGACTATTGTGCTCCGACGAGCCCCGTACCCGATCCGATGGTCATGACGTACGATTTCAGATCGATAGCGAATTGACTCTTGTATCTCTCCGCAGCCTCTGCACAGAGCCCGGCCACGGAGGAGTTTTCGACGATATTGATCGTACAGCCGCCGAACCCTCCCCCCATCATCCTCGAGCCGTAGACCGATGAATCAGTGCTGACGCTCTGCTCAAGAAAGTCGAGTTCCTTGCAGCTCACCTCGTACAAATCTCTCAGCCCTTCGTGGGATTTTCCCATCAGTGCGCCCATCCCGCGGAGATCCCCCTCCTGAAGGAGCCTGCAGGCCCGGAGGACCCGTTCATCTTCTTCCACCACGTACTTGCACCGCCGGTAGATATTGTCGGGCAGGAGTTCCCTGCACTCGTCTACTGTCGACGGAGTCGCATCCCGGAGCGAAGAGATCTCCGGGTGCCGAGATCTGAGAATGGCCACCCCCTCGGTGCATTCTGCTCTGCGGCGGTTGTATTCGGACGAAGCAAGCGAGTGGGAAACCCCGGTATCAAAAAGGACGATCGACACCGAGTCCGAATCAAAAGGATAATATGTGTGCTCCAACGAGCGGCAATCGATGCGGAGAACGTGACCCTTCAGGCCAAAGATGTTTGCGTACTGATCCATGATGCCGCATCGAACTCCGACGAATTCGTTCTCCGCCTTCTGGGCCAATCGTGCAAGCGAGAGTCCGTCGAGGCCAAGGTCAAAGATCCGGTTGAGGGCAAACGCCAGCCCCGCCTCGAGGGCGGCCGACGACGAAACCCCCGCTCCGATGGGGATATCTCCGCCGAAGACGCAATTGATTCCGCCGAGTCGGCCTCCTCCTTTAAGCAGTTGCTGGATGACTCCCATGAGATAATTCGGCCAACCCTTTTTCGTGTACTCGAGGTGCTCCAGATCGGTTTCATGTTTGTCCCGCAGATCGAGTGCATAAAAAGAACACTTCATGTCGTTTCTAGGGGCGACGGCAAAGTAAGCGGCCTTGTCGATGGCGCCGGGAAGAACGAAGCCGAGATTGTAGTCGGTATGCTCACCGATAAGATTCACCCGACCGGGCGATCTGACCATGAGGGGTTGTTCCCCGTACAGCGTGCGAAATTCGTGCTCTATCAAGTTTGAGTAATTCACGGGTGTCTTTCCTGCTAACGATGCTTGCGGATCTTCGCTTTCCCGGCGGTTTGTTCGCATTTCAGGCTTTCGAAAGAATGCGGTGGGACAATGTTACTCAGATTACCCCGGAAGGATTGAAATAGGGTTTAGGTTGAACCCCTCACAATGAGCTCGGTCTCGATAACGTAGGTCCTTGGCTCCAGCTTCTTATCTTCGATGAGATCGAGGAGGATCTCGGCGGCC
>DATJQP010000106.1:0-13227 GCA_035505655.1 Bacteroidota bacterium | reverse complement strand
TGATGTATAAGTTCTCGAATTCGCTTGACGCCCAGGTCGATGTAAGTCTCCAGCATTCTCCGTACAGCACCTTCGACCAGAGGCTTCAAAGCAGCCTGACGGGAGTGTTTCTCAACCGAGCCGCGATCGACTATCGGCCATCGGACAATATGTTGCTGAGACTTTCGTATGAAAAGGTTCCGTTCGGCCTCTACAACATGGTCGGACCGTATACAGGATTTTTTCACAGCCCGGAAGGATATTGAGACCTTCGCCCCTGAGAATGTTCTCCGAGTGTTGAACTGACCGAGCGTGCCGAGAGGCGTATGCCCGGTCTTTTTTTTGCCCGCAACGATTTTTCACGAGAATGAAAGAAAGCAGAAGACCCGCTCCGAAAAGACTCCTCCTCAATCTTCTCCTCGTTGTCGTCGCCGCCTTCGTTCTTTACCAGGTCCTGGCGATCAGCCTGCCCTCCGGCAGTCATGTCCCCGCCGGACCGGGGCGCGATTCGGTCTCCGCGGTGCTATCGAAGAACGTTATTCAGGTGGACGTTCTCAACGGATGCGGGGCCTCGGGGGTCGGACAGAAGCTGACGAATCTTCTCAGGGCCTCAGGGTACGATGTCGTGGAAATGGGAAACTACAAAACGTTCGATGTCCGTCAGACCCTTGTCGTGGACCGGAGCGGCAACATCGACATCGCGCGGAAGCTGGCATCGGACCTCGGGATTGACGCCAGGAACGTTGTCCAGGAAATCAGCCCCGGCTATTTTGTCACCGCATCGGTGGTCCTGGGGAAGGATTTCAAAAACCTCCGAGGATGGAAATAGGTGCACGAATCCAATCACCACGAGAAAGGGAAGACGTTGACCCCCAAGGCACTCGCAAAGAAAATTGCGGCGTTCGCGCTCTCGAAAAAGGCGCAGGATGTGGTTCTCCTCGACCTGAGGAAACTGACGACGATGGCAGACTACTTTGTTATTTGTTCCGCGGATTCGGATACGCAGGTACGGGCGATTGCCGATGCAATTCGCGACGGCGCCGAGAAGGCCGGGGAACAGGTCTGGCATGACGAAGGTCACGGAGAATCGACGTGGGTGCTCCTCGATTTCGTCGATGTGGTGGTTCACGTCTTTCACAAAGAAACCCGCTCATTCTACAATCTCGAAAAGCTCTGGGGAGATGCAAAGTTCGAGCATATCGAAGACAAGCCGGCCGCGACAACCACGAGACGCAAAGCACGTCTCCCCAAGAAACTCGCTCATTCATGAAAGAATATCTCCTCCGGGCCCTCAACCAGGTTCTTGAGACCCTCCGTTTTCCCGCCGTCGACATCATCCTCGAAAAGCCAAAGGTCGCCGCGCACGGCGACCTGACGACGAATGTCGCCATGATGATCGCGAAGGCCGCAGGGGGAAATCCCCGTCAGATCGCGCAATCCATCGTCGCTTCCCTTTCGCCCGATCCGGAGAAAATCGCGTCGGTGGACATTGCCGGGCCGGGCTTCATCAACTTCAAGATGAAAGACCGCTACGTCCTCGAGCTCGCGGCGGCTATCCTCGAACAGGGGCCGAAATTCGGAAGGACCGATGTTGCGCACGGCCTCCGGACGAACATCGAATGGGTCAGCGCGAATCCAACCGGCCCGCTCCACAGCGGACACGGCCGCCAGGTGATCCTCGGCTCGACAATTGCCAACCTCCTCGAGTGGACGGGTCACTCCGTGACAAGGGAATACTATTTCAACAACGCCGGCAATCAGATGAGGATGCTGGGGGAAAGCATCTATGCCCGTTACCGCCAGGCCCTGGGGGACGAATATCCGCTTCCGGAAGAGGGATACCAGGGAGACTACATTGCGACCATCGCGAAGGAAGTGAAGTCCGAGAAGGGGGAAACTCTTCGGGAGACCGACGCCGAGCGGACCTATTTCAAAAAGCGTGGTGAAGAGTGGTGCTTCGCAAGCATCCGGAAGACCCTCGATCGGCTCGGTGTCCGGCACGACGTTTACTACAACGAGGACTCGCTCTACAGTTCGGGAAAAATAGCAGAGATTATCTCGGAGCTTCGTACCCGGGGCCTCGCGTATGATAGCGAAGGCGCGGTCTGGTTCAAGGCCACCGCGATGGGGCTGGAACAGGATCGGGTTATCGTCAAACGTACCGGTGAGCCGACTTATCGCCTTCCCGATATGGCATATCACAGGGAGAAATTCAGACGCGGGTTCGAGCTCGTCGTCGATATCTTCGGCGCGGATCATGTTGCAACGATTCCGGACGTCCTGGCCGGAGTAAAAGCTCTCGGATACGACACATCGAAGGTCAAGGTGATCATCCACCAGATGGTGTCGTTTGTGGACAACGATGAGGTGGTGAAGATGTCGAAGCGAAGCGCGAAAGTCTACACGCTCGACGATCTCATCGACGAGGTGGGGGCGGATGCGGTCCACTACTTTTTTGTCATGAGAAGCGCAAACACCCATCTCGAGTTCGACGTTGCACTCGCAAAGGAGCAATCCGAGCAGAACCCGGTCTACTACCTCCAGTACGCACATGCGCGGATCGCAAGCGTCTTGCGCTTCGCCGCCGACGCCGGACACTCCCCTGAAACGCCTTCGAAGGAAAAAATCCCATCGCTTCTTGCCGCGCTGAAAGAGAAGGAGGAGCTTGAGCTTCTGAAAACTCTTCTTGAGTTTCCCGACGTTGTCGCCAGTTGTGCGGCGTCGTTCGAGCCGCACCGGCTGACGACCTATCTAAGAGAAGTTGCCGAAGCGTTCCACCGTTTCTATCACCTTCATCGGGTTGTCGGAGAAGATGCTGCCCTCATGGAGGCGAGGCTCAGCCTCTGCACGATGGCGAAAATCGTCATCGGCAACGGGTGCGCGATCCTGGGGGTCTCAGCGCCCGAGAGGATGTGAGTTGCATCTTACTTTTTGCCGGGATATATTACGGCATTGATTTAACACGAAAGGTCCCTCTTTCGCCCGCTTGTTACCCGATTCAGCAATCCTCGTTTTTTGATCAGCACCGGTTGCGTGGTGCAACCCGCTACGTCCTTGAAGGTCAACGGCTTATGGGATAAATCGTTGATTTTCCGGGCATCTTTCCGTAAATTCAAGAATGCGGTTTATTCTTAACTATACCAAGAGCTGACTCCAATGACTTCTCCGGCTCCTTTTCGGGAGGGCGAGATACACGACGTCGTTATCCGTGACCTTAGGAAGCATGAGGATACAAGGGGATGGCTGATCGAATTGCATCGGATGGATGAAATCGACGAACGGTATGCCCCGGCGATGTCGTATATCAGCATGACGAATGCGGGAGTTGCCCGCGGTCCGCATGAGCACGTCGACCAGTCCGACGTTTTCGGGTTCATCGGCCCTTCGAATTTTCGCATCTACCTTTGGGATGCCAGGAAGAACTCCCCGACTCACGGAAACAAAACGGTCTTTATCGCCGGAGTCGACGCTCCTCGGCTTGTTATCATACCCCCGGGAGTTGTCCACGCGTATCGCAACGTCGGCGACGGGCCCGGAATGGTGATCAATCTCCCGAACAGACTTTACGCAGGGAAAGGCAAAAAGAGTCCGGTCGACGAAATCCGCCACGAGAACGATCCTCGATCCCCCTTCGCCCTGGAATGAACTCTGACATCAGAAACGTCCTCGTTACCGGGGGCGCCGGTTTCATCGGCAGCAATTTCGTGCGGCATCTCCTCCGGAGTCATGGGACGTACCGGGTCGTAAACCTCGACGCGCTGACGTACGCCGGCAACCTTGAGAACCTCCACGATGTCGAGTTGAGTCCACGCTATGCCTTCGTGAAGGGAGACATCTGCGACGCCGTGACGGTCGAAAAAGTGATGACTGACTTCGCGATTCACGCGGTGGTCCACTTTGCGGCGGAATCGCACGTCGACCGGAGTATTATGGGACCGACGGCATTTGTTCAGACGAATGTCCTGGGGACCTCGGTCCTCCTTGAGGCTGCGCGCAAGAACCGCATCGATCGGTTCGTTCACGTTTCGACGGACGAGGTCTACGGTTCGCTAGGCCCCGCGGGAAGATTTTCGGAGGATTCGCCGCTCCATCCAAACAGTCCGTACTCTGCCAGCAAGGCGGCCTCCGACCTCCTCGCGTTGGCTCATCATCACACCTTCGGGACACCGGTCGTTGTCACGAGGTGTTCGAACAACTATGGCCCCTATCAATTCCCGGAAAAACTCATTCCGCTGATGATCGTCAACGCGCTCCATGACAAGCCGCTCCCGGTCTACGGAGACGGTCTCAACGTGAGAGATTGGCTCTCTGTCGACGACCATTGCCGCGCGCTCGATTGTGTCCTGCATTCGGCCCGGGACGGTGAGGTCTACAACATCGGCGGGAACAACGAGATGAAAAACATCGATATTGTCCGCCTCATTCTTCAGGTGCTCGGCAAGCCGCAGTCCCTTATCACCTTTATCAAAGACCGGCCCGGCCACGATCGGCGTTACGCGATCGACGCCACGAAGCTGACCCGGGAGCTTCAATGGAAGCCGGAGCGAAGGTTTGAGGAGGCACTCCCGGAGACGATCGGGTGGTATCTGGAACATCGGGAGTGGTGGGAGAGGATTCTGTCAGGAGAGTATCAGCGCTACTACGAGCGGCAGTATTCCGAACGACTGGGCAAGGAACCGGCGTGAAAAACATCATCACGGTCGTCGGGGCCCGCCCCAATTTCATGAAGGCGGCGCCGCTTCACCTCGCGTTCAGGCGGTACCCTTCGATCCAGCATCGCATCCTCCACACCGGCCAACACTACGACGCGAATATGTCGAAGGTGTTCTTCAAAGACCTTGAGCTCCCTCAACCGGACATTTATCTCGGTGTCGGGTCAGGGAGCCACGCCGAGCAGACGGCGAAGGTGATGGTCGAGTTCGAAAAGACGGTCCTTGCGGAGAGACCCGACCTCGTGATCGTCGTCGGGGATGTGAACTCGACGGTTGCGTGCTCCCTGGTCTGCGCGAAGCTCGGGATTCCCGTAGCTCATGTCGAGGCGGGGCTCCGGAGTTTCGACCGGACCATGCCGGAAGAAATCAACAGAATTGTGACCGACGCCGTGGCCGATCTGCTTTTTGTCTCGGAGGGGAGCGGCGTGAAGAACCTGAGAAGGGAGGGGATCGATTCCTCGAAAGTGTTCTTGGTGGGGAATACCATGATCGATTCGCTCGTCCGCTTCAGGCGAAAGGCGCGGCGCTCGACGATCCGTCGGGATCTGGGGGTTTCGGAGAAAAACTATACCCTGGTGACACTTCACCGTCCGAGCAACGTCGACGAACAGCCCGTCCTCTCGGGTCTCATCAACGCGCTTGCGGAAACTGCGGCGGTTCAGCCGGTGGTCTTCCCCGTCCATCCGCGAACCAGGAAGCAGCTTGAGGAGTTTTCTCTGTTTTCCCGCGTGAGGTCGACGCATCAGCTCATCGTTACCGACCCTTTGGGGTATCTCGATTTTCTCTCCCTGCTCGAATCGGCTTCGCTCGTCGTCACGGATTCCGGAGGCATCCAGGAGGAAACGACCTACCTGGGAGTGCCGTGCTTGACGATGCGGGATAACACGGAGCGCCCTGTGACCGTCACCCAAGGAACAAACCGCCTCCTGGGGCATCGATACGACCTCATCGCTGCGGAGCTGAAGAAGACTCTTTCGGGTAAAAAGAAGCGCCACGACATCCCCCGATATTGGGACGGAAGGGCCGCATCTCGGATTGCCAGGATCATCGTAAAGCGAATTCTACCACATTGAAACAACAATCATGAATCACAAAGCCAGGATGCAGTTTGTCGCCGTCTCACTTCTGGTGATTCTCTCCAACGTCCCGCTCGTTGCACAGCTCGCCGGAGACCAGGACCAACTGATGAACGGAAGACAGCAGAATCAAGGCCAATCGCAGCTCCAATATCAACAGAACCTGCAAAACCTCAAACTGGCGATGATGGAAGGCCCGATCGATCCGAAGGAATATCTCGTCGGTCCGGGTGATATCTACAGCGTCAACATTTGGGTTTCCCCTCCCCTGAATTTCGAAATTCCCGTCACCCCTGAGGGGACCGTTATCATTCCGACGGTTGGGGAGGTGGACGTCGCGGGGATGCACCTCGACGAGGCAAAAGAAAAGGTGCTCCGGGACATCCGGAGACGGTACGTCGGCGGAACGGCTTCGTTTACACTTCTTGTCCCGAGAATCTTCGCGGTGACCGTTCAGGGTGTGGTGAAGAATGAGGGGACGGTCTACGTGCAGGCGGGCGAAAGAGTCGACGAGGCTATCGCACTCGCAAACACCACACAGACTGCGACGTCGAAGGAACAGGGACTCGCCGAAACCGGCAGGAGACATGAACCGTACCTTATTGTGAAGCGCGATTCGGTCGGCTCTCTTCGAAGGATCCTCGTCCGCCATAAGGACGGCACTTCCTCACAGGTGGACCTCGAGCGGTACTTCATCAGGAAGGATTCAAAATACAACCCGCTGCTCCTCGACGGTGATGTTGTCATTGTGCCGCGACTGAAAACGGAGACGGACTTCATCGGCGTCTACGGCGCTGTGAACCGTGAAGGGACCTTCGAGTTCGTCCCAGGGGACAGCGTCGTGAGCGCGGTTGAAATGGCGAAAGGACTCAGCGTTGACGCCGATAGCGGAGCGGCTGAGCTCTACCGGCCGGACGAGACGGGCGACTCGTTGCATATCACGAAGTTCAACCTCCGCACCGTGCTCGCACACCAGTCGTCCGACATCGCCCTTCGCCCCGGTGACCGTGTTATCGTCAAGGCTCGTGTGGATCTGCGAAGGGACAGTAAAGTGTACATCGAGGGGGCGATCCGTCGGCCCGGGTATTACCCGATCACCAGGGACTCGACCACATTGAGTTCGCTCGTCGGGTGGGCTGGAGGATTCAGGGACGATGCGAACCTTTCAGCCTCGCGAATTCTTCGGAAAGACCGTTCGTCCGATCGGATGTGGGAGCGTCTCGAGAACGCCAGGGGGAATACCCGTCAGGAGGATAGCGTTACCTACCAACTTGAGTCGAACATACGCATGGACGAAGAATCTGTCGGGGCGGACTTCGTCGGTATCTTCCAACGGAACGACCGGACAAAAGATATTTACCTTCACGACGGCGACCACATCATCATTGCGGTCCGCAAGGGAGCGGTCTATGTCTTCGGCGAAGTTGTGCAGCCGGGATATGTCGAGTATGCGCCGAATAAGGATTTCGAGTATTACCTCGGCAAAGCCGGAGGGATCACGGTCGACGGAATCCATGGAGGTGTCCGCGTCATCAAGGCAGGCAGCAGGCAATGGCTCTCCCCCTCGGAAACAACGATTGACGATGGAGATTATGTCTGGGTCCCCAAAGAACCGTACCGTCCGCTGATCTACTATATGCAGGTCTACACGACAGTCTTCGGAATCCTCGGGACGCTCGCCACGATCGCGGTCCTGGTCGTCCAGGTGACCAAGTAGGCGGATCGATCGGGTGCGGACGATGATGGGCCTGGACCTGCAGACGGGGCATGTCGAGCGTTGCTGCAATTGCCCGTCCCTGGCAGCGGCTTCCACGTCAGATAAAAAAATACTCTTGCTAACACTGCGAAAGTAAGGTTATGGCATCAGATCGACTTCCCGACACGGAGAAAGACTCGGCCCTTGACATCGCCGTCCGATTCCTGAAATGGCGATGGTTCATCGCAAAGATCGCCCTGGGTGGGACTCTCGTCGCGATCGTGGTCGCTCTCGTTATTCCAAAGCAGTACATTTCCATTGCCTCCGTGCGGGGGGCCGCCCAGGAAACCAGCCTGACAAAAATGCTGCAATCGACGGGTGTGGGTGCCGGTCTCGGAGCCCTCGCTGATTTCGCTGCGCCTCAAGGGGGAGGGCAGATCGACTATCTTGTAACCCTGATGAAAAGTCATGAGATCCTCGATGCGATGATTGACCGATTCAACCTCAGAAAGAAGTACACTTCAGCGTTTGTCGAAGATGCTCGCGAGGTGCTTTTATCGAAAACGGAGATCCAAAAGGACGTTCTCGCGGATGTCATTTCTCTCGGTGTCTACGACGAGAATCCCGACACTGCGATGGCGATGACGAATGAGTATGTCGACCTTCTCAATTCCGCCTACAACCGCTTTGCCTCCCAGGCGGCGCACAACAACCGGACGAATCTTCAGAAGAGTTATTCCGAAACGATGGGGGAGCTGAAAATCCTCGAAGACTCTCTCCGCGACTTCCAGAATACCTACGGAGTCTACAGTATCACCGCCCAGACTGAAGCGGCCATCAAGGCGGCGGCGGCACTCCGCTCCGACATCCTCATGACTGAAATCAATCTGAAGGTGAAGGAGGGAATGCTGGACCCCGATGCCCCGGAAGTAAGGACTCTCAAGAGCCAGTTGTTCCAGCTTAACCGAAGTTTCGCTAAGCTTACGGAAGGCGACAAGGACCTAAGTGTAAAGGACATCTTCATCCCCTTCGAAACCACTCCAACCGTCGGACTTCGCTACCTTCGTCTTTTCCGCGACGTCGAAATCCACTCAGAACTCATCAAGCTCCTGACGCCGATGCTTGAACAGGCGAAGCTTCAGGAAGAGCGTGAGACGCCGAGTATCATCGTCATCGACCATCCGACGCTTCCCGAGAAGAAAAGCAAACCTCCCCGTTTTGTCATCGTCCTTATAGGCTTTGCCCTGTCTCTGGGGGTCGGCGTCACTCTCGCCGTCTCATCCGAGCATCTTCAGAAAACCAGGGCAACCGATGCCGAACGATATGCCAAGCTGGTGTCGCTCTACAGTGCCCTGAAGTCAGACGTCACCTTCTGGCGCAGGAAGCCATAATAGGAATGAAGCCCTCCGGCTCTCTCGTTGGTCGCTACGAATCCGCATTCGATGAATTTGCGTTGGGCGTGCTTGACATAGGCACTTCCATTTCACCGTCGCGAATTCTTCTGGTGCTCCTTTTTTTCCTTCCGTTTCTTGATTTTACGGGCGACGAGCCGATTGATCTGGCAAAACACATTTTGTTCCGGACCCTCGCCGTCGGTCTGCTCACCTATTCCATCGTCGTCGTGGCCATCAAGGGTGGGCGCCGTTTCCCCGCACTATCGCTGGGGTTGCCCCTCACCGCTTATGCGGCAACGGCGTTCCTTTCGGTTGCCAGCGCAGTCCTCAATTCCCGCATCGCGGGGAATCGTGCATTTTTGGCACTGGCGACGCTTCCGATGCTGATATCCTTTCTTTATGTGACGCCGTACTGGGTGAACACACGTCAAATGGTGCTGAAAGGGGTTAGAGTTCTTCTTCTCTCGGTTCTTACGGCAGGGCTTATCGGCCTCGCGGAGATCGCGCTCCATTTCCTCCTTCCGGCGCAGATCCCGATCCGGGTCTCCTCTGTGTTTCACGATCCGAACATATTTTCGCGATTCCTGGCGACGGGAATTTTCTTCGCCGGTGCGCTGCTGCTCTTCAATGTTCATGATGTCTTTCCGCGAAAAGCTCTCTGGCTCATCCTTTCGGTGTCATTTGTCTGTCTCTTCTTCACGCTTTCTCGCAGCGGCACAGGTACAGTCCTGGTTGGAGTGGTGCTCCTTGCACTCCTTGCCAAGAGGAGGAAGCTCGCACTCTTCCTTGCGCTCCTCGTGCCGATCCTCGGAATGCTTGCTCTGGCATTCCTGATATACGCGCGACAATTCGGGAACAACGCCTTCATCGAGCCGTCGAACATCAATCGCATACAGCTCATTATCGCCGGCCTTGATATGATCAGGCAGCACTGGCTGCTCGGAATAGGCTATACGAATTACTCTTACGTGTTCGTTCAATCCTATTTCAACAGCACAATGGCGGTTTCGCTGGTCAACTACGAGATGCTCGGGTATCAAACTTCCATCCACAATTGGCTCATTGAAGTCTGGGCGGAACAGGGAATTTTCGGTGTCGTCGGATTCGTGTGGTTTTTCGGGTCGCTCTTCCGGAGGTTGAGGGCAGCGAGGGCTCGTTCCGTCGACAAGACACTGCAGGCGATCCTCGCCGGGTATACGCTCATGTTCTTCGCGTTCCTCTTTCACGGCTTTTTCTACCATACCTTCATCTCGCAGTTCTTTTTCTGGGTCAACGCAGGCTTTGCGACGGCGGCGATCACGGCTGCAAATCGGGAAAATTCATAGCAGGCTCATCCGGCGAATGAACAGAAATCATGTTTTATTCTGTGCGTGCCTCTTTGTGTTGCTCGTTCTTCCGATCGAGTCTCCATGCCAGGGCGCCCTCGGCAACGGGCGTAGCCACAAGGAATGGAGGCCGTGGAATTTTCCCGGGGTGCCTGGCCGCAGATTCCCGATCGTCGCGAACAATATGCCGCGGCATTTCTTTGGGCCTGTGCCGCGTTGGGAGCTGGAGCCATCGGAGGACTCGCTGCGATACTTCCTCCTCGAGGCTCAAAACGCGGGATTCGATCTCGTCCGACTCTCCCTGTCGCCGTCCAGAGATCTCTCTACCGACGAGCGTTACTATCTTGCCTTTGCAGAGGCTCTTCGTCAGTTGAACACCACCCATACGGGGCAGGAGCTTCGATACCTGGCGTGCGACGGGAGGGTGGGCGGAGCGTACGCGCCCCAAACAGTGGCCCTGCTTTCTCAGGTTTATGCCGATCCGTACCTTTACGGATTTTCAATCGACGAGCCGTATGAAAGGGATTTTCCTCGATTGTCCGTCTGGTGCGATGCATTCAATGGGGCGGAGGGCTCATCGTGGCTCCGGGGGAAGCTCCTGGACATCAATCTGTTTGGAATCCCCTCCATCAATGGGTATGAGCGATACGTGTCGGACTGGCTCGCAGCCGCTTCCCCACGGACGCTGAGCTTCGATAACTATCCTGTCTGGAATGACTCCCTGGCTGCGCGGTTCAACGACAGTATCGGTTCAGACTGGACTAATGATTTTTTCTATAATCTCGAGATTTTCCGTGAACACTCTGCGGAAACCGGTTTGCCGTTCTGGAACTGGATTCTCGTCCACCGGCATTGGAGCTCGTACTCCCACAGGTACTACCGGAGAGCCACGCCGGCGGACCTCCGTTTGCAGGTCTATAGTTCCCTCGCGTATGGGGCGAAGGGGCTTCTCTACTATAATTTCTGGAACCCTCCCCAACAGTTTTCCCCGAACGGATGGCATGAGGAAAGCGGACTGCTCGACACGACGGGACGGGAAACCGATTTGTACGGCGTCGTCCGGGACCTCAACGAGCGCGTTCTGTCGCTCGGCGACACCTTGCTTCAATTGAGGACGTGCGGAGTGTACCACGCTGCGATCACCCGCAGGAAGTCAGGGGAGAAGAGCGAAAAACTCTTCGCGTCGGCGGCGACGGATTCCACAGGCCCGTACGGCATAAGACTCTCGGACCGCGACGATGGCCTCGACTCCGCGGATGCGGCAGAGAAGATCGTTCGCCATATTGACAACGCCTGGGGCATGGTCGGAATACTCCGAAACGGGACGACAGGCGACTACTATCTGTTTGTCGTCAACAGAGACAGGGTCAGTGACGAACACGTTGTCGTCACCCTCGATGCCGGAAAAATCGGCGGCAAAAGCGGTGCGGCGCTCCGCGAGATGCCGACCCAGTCGTTGGTTCGGGCGTTCGGCCGGAGCCAACCGGTGTGGAAGTTCTCCGTTCTTCTCGAACCTGGCGGGGGAAGACTGTTCTGGCTTTCACCCACGAATGGCAAACGATGAGCGCTTTTAGAAAATCGGTAGTCGGTTTCTTGTGGAATCATCTCAGCAAAGTCGCAGACTTCGGACTGGGATATCTCCTCGGGATCGTCATCGCCAGGTTGATGGGTGCACAAGATTACAGCGTGTACGTCTCAATCATGAGTGTCGTCTCGCTGCTTCTCCTTATCGTGTCGGGCGGTTTCGACGAGTCACTCGCAAAATACGTTCCCCAGTATGTGAACGCAGGCGAGGGAATGAGCGTTGAGAGGCTGGCCGTGAAGCTGCTCGGCGTTCGCAGTTCCCTCATCGGTCTCGTTGCGATGGCGATTTACCTCTTGAGGGGACCGATCAGCGTCTTGTTCAACAATCCCCGCCTCGATGAGTACATGGGGGTGCTCATCGCCTACATGATGATCCAGAGTCTCATCAATTTTTTCTCGAGTTTCTCGGTGGCGCGCTTTCGCACCAGGCCGGTGTTCATCATCACGGCGGCGATGCGCATCACCAACATCGTGTGCACCGTGCTCCTGTTGAGATCTGGAATGGGTTTGGGATACGTCATTGCTTCGTTTTCTGTGGTTGGGCTCCTTGCTCTCTTCGGTTACTTTCTCCTGTCAGGAATCACAAAGGTCGCATCCGGGAACACCGGCAATCTCCGCCCCGTCTTCGTCTTCAGCATTTCGATGCTGGCGAATACATTCATTGCAATTGGTTTGGGAAAGTATCCGGCGATCCTGCTTCTCAGTCACTTTTTTGGACCTTCGGTTCAAATAGCCTATTTCGACGTCGCGTATTCGCTTGAACTTATCATCGAGTATTGTTTCGCGCTCGGCTTCGCCGGCATGGGCCTCACGATCGCCTCCGACATTGCCACGAGGATCCCCTCGAGGCTGGGGGAGACCCGGCGCTTTGTCATGCAATACTATCAGCTCTTTGTGATCCCCGTTGTGGTGTTCTGCTTTGCAAAAGCCGACTCGGTCATCGCGACGGTGTACTCCGACAAGTACCTGCAGGCTGTCCCTGTCTTTCGCACCTTCCTGGCCATCAATTCAATCGGGGTCGTATTCCTGGCGCGAGATTTCAACGCCACGATCCTCTTCTCGCTGGGCAAAGAGCGACTGGTGCTTCTGATCAGGACGGTCATCGGTGTCTCGAGCCTGGTTGTGAACTATTTCGTCGTTTCGAGATTCGGAGCCCTGGGTGCTATTACCGTTGTCGGTGTCGCTTTTCTCGTCACGACGCTCATTGAATACGTCCTTCTTTCGGCGACCGTTGGATTCGGTTATGATCTCTCCTTTGTGCTGAAAGTCACCGCCGTCTCTTTGCTGGCAGCAGCGGTGGTCGAGGGGGTAGGTGCGGTTGTCTCATTATCATTTCCGGTGGTGGGCTTGCTATATTGTCTGCTCGTCTTCGCCGGCTATATGGCCACCCGCCTTCATCAGAGCGGCATTTTCAGCCTTTTCAGGGAGAAGATGATGCCAAGTTTGCGAACGAGCAGATGA